>NZ_JBDUUI010000010.1:0-145783 GCF_039938915.1 Devosia alba
TGAAACCGAGACCACGCCGCACCCGCCCTCCCGCGAAGCGGGTTCGTGCATGGGGTCGTTTGCTGCCGTCCCTCCCATTTCGATCCCGATATCGCGCCACCCACCGGTCGTTACCCTCGGGCTTGACCGGAGGGCCATGGACTTCAAGGTGCTCGGATGAGAAGCGGTCCGAAAGCCACGAAAAGCCACGAATGGCGCAATCTCCGCGTTGGCATCGGCACGTGAAGACCCCTCGGGTCAGGCCCGAGGGTGACGCGCGGTGGGGTAGCAGGCAATCGAAATTGCGGCAGGTTTCAGCGCACCAAAGAATGCTGCAAGCCGAAACGGGGTCGGCAGTTGCTGTTAGCACTCATGTTGACATGGTCACGCAGGCATCTCGGGATGGAATCCGGGCTGCGCCGGAATGACCCGGCGGGCGGGCGTCTTGAGCGCGCTCCGCCTTCTTTGCTTGCGGGCAGACTTGTGGGGGGATGTGTGACCACCGGCTGCGCTGTTGCATCCCCAATACGCCCCCTGCGAGGCCACCCTCCCCGCACGGGAGAGGGATTGTGGCGGCGGGTTCGAAGCGGGGCAGCGCTAGTTGGCGTTGACCAGCGCCAGTGCCTTTTCCAACAGCTCAGGCGTGGCGGCGGCCACGACATTGCCGCCGCCGGTGGGCTCGCTGCCGTCCCAGCAGGCGATGGCGCCGCCGGCCTGGCGGATGATCGGCACCAGGGCGGCGATGTCATAGGTGTTCAGGGACGGCTCGATGACGATGTCGGCGTGACCGGCGGCGAGCAGGGCGTAGCCATAGCAGTCGAGGCCGAAGCGCTGCAGGCGCGTAGCGGCCTCCAGCGCCTGCCACTTGGCCAGCAGTTCAGGCGAATTGAACAGCGATGGCGTGGTGGTAAACACCCGGGCTGACGCCAGTTCGGTCAGGCCGCTGGCGCGCAGGGGTTGGGTCTGTCCGTTGCGGCGATAGGTGGCGCCGCCGGGCGTGGCCAGAAAGGTCTCGCCGATGAAGGGCTGGCTCATCAGGCCGGCAATGGCGACGCCATTGTGGGCAAAGCCGATCAGCGTGCCCCAGACCGGCGCCCCGGTAATGAAGGCGCGGGTGCCATCGACCGGGTCAATGATCCAGGTGAATTCGCTCTCGCCGGAACTGCCCCATTCTTCGCCGATAATGGCGTGGTCGGGAAAGGCCTGGGCGATGACGGCGCGAATGGCGGTTTCGGCGCTGCGGTCGGCCTCGGTGACCGGATCAAAGCCGGCAGCCAGCTTGTTGTCGATGCCCAGATCGGTGCGGAACAGGGGCAGGGTAACAGCGGCGGCGGCGTCTGCAGCGGCCAGCAATGTGGTCTGGATCTTGGCGATGTCGAGGGTCATGGGGCAATCATAGCAGGGGCCTACACCGTGCCACGACCGCGTGGTTCGACAGGCTCGCCATGAGGTCTACTGAAATATGGTGACGTTGACTACTCGGCGGCGGCCTTTTCGGGCGGGGCCCGGCGGCCAACCAGCGAGACCAGATCGAGGCCGATCAGGGCGAAGATCAGCCGTTCCACCACATCGCGAATGGCCTCAAAGCCCTCGTTCTTGTTCAGGGTGACTTCGTTCATATAGAGGTGGCGGCTGATTTCGATCTGCAGCGCGTGCACGCCATGCTGAGGGCGGCCATAGGTGCGGGTGGCAAAGCCGCCGGCATAGGGGCGATTGCGGGCGACGCGCAGGCCGGCGCTGGTGAAAATGGTTTCCGTCAGCTCGACCAGACCGGGAGCGCAGGTGGTGCCATAGCGATCACCCAGCACGATATCGGGCGCAGCCTTGTCATGGGCGCGGGTAATGCGCGGCATGGAGTGACAATCGATCAACAGGGCCACGCCAAAGGCATTGACCGCTTCGCTGAGCAGGCGTTGCAGGGCGGCGTGATAGGGATGGTAGATGCCATCGATGCGCATGTGCGCATCTGCCATGCTCAGCCGGTCGCGATAGATCGGCTTGTTCTCGGCGACGACGCGCGCCAGCGTGCCCAGCCCAGCGGCTACGCGGGGCGAGGTGGTGTTGAAGCGATCCGATAGCGGCTCGATAAACATGGTGGGATCGAGTTCCCACGGTTCGCGATTGACGTCGAGATAGGCGCGCGGGAAATGCGCCCGCAGCATGGGGGCGCCAAGATGGGGGGCCCGGGCAAACAGCTCGTCAACCCAGGCATCTTCGGATTGGCGGATCGACAGGTGATCCAGCCGGGTCATGGCCAGAAAGCGCTCGGGATAGACGCGGCCGGAATGGGGTGAGTTGAACACCAGTGGCGCCAGCAGCCGGCGTGGCCGGATGGTTTCAAATGCCGGCCGATCCCAATAGTCAGACCGCATATGCCTCCCCGAACTGGCGCGAAATAGCTGCGCGTCGCTGATTTGCCGGCCCAGTGTCGCCGTTTGTGACAGAATTGTCCACAATTGCGGTATTTTACCAACGGGAATCGGGTTGATGTTGCAGAAGCGCAAACTTCGCTTAAACATCCCGCTCTAGAATACGACTCATGCCCAACGGCCGGAGAGACTTGATGAAGCGAATTCTGCTCGCAGAAGACGACAATGACATGCGCCAGTTTCTGACGCGCGCTCTGAAGAATGCGGGCTATGAGGTCGTTTCCTTCGACAATGGCCTGTCGGCCTATGAAAGGCTGCGCGAGGAGCCGTTCTCGCTGCTGCTGAGCGATATCGTGATGCCGGAAATGGATGGTATCGAACTGGCACGCCGCGCCACCGAGCTCGATCCCGACCTCAAGGTGATGTTCATCACCGGCTTTGCCGCCGTGGCGTTGAACCCCGATAGCGACGCCCCCAAGGACGCTTCGGTGCTCAGCAAGCCGTTCCATCTCAAGGACCTGGTCAATGAGGTCGAGCGGCTGCTTGCCGCCTGAGACCACGCGTAGACTCTCCTGTGGCGACCACCTGAAGCGGGCTTCTGCGCTTCCGCTATTCACGTAGCGATGTACGCTCCGCTCCGGTTCTCGAACCCCGTTCCATCTGACTCGCTACAGCGAGTTTCCACATGATCTCAGAAGTTCAAATAGAGTACTTGACCCCCCAGCGGGTTTCATGGTCTATCCGCGCCACTGGCAGAGCTTTACGGTTCTGCCTTCCCGGAGAGATGGGCGTATAGCTCAGCGGGAGAGCACCTCGTTGACATCGAGGGGGTCACAAGTTCGATCCTTGTTACGCCCACCATCTCTCTGAACAAACTCGCCAATGGCGATGGGAGTATAGCTCAGCGGGAGAGCATTCGCTTCACACGCGAAGGGTCACAAGTTCAATCCTTGTTACTCCCACCATTTGCCTTCGATCCCGGTGAAGGCGGTCTGCAAATACCACATTGCTGCGCTTCTTGTGCACATCACCACATGGTCTGTCTGGCACGTTCGGGCCAGGCGGTGTCATAGGCCTGGCCGCCGACCTGGTTGTCGGTCATGGCGGCGAGGATCTCGCCGGGGCTCGGCAGCGTGGCGGGATCGATATGCCGGTCCGGGTTCCACAGCTCGCTGCGCACGATGGCGCGGGCGCACTGGAAATAGAGTTCGTCGATTGCCATGACGATGACCGAGCGTGGCGGCTTGCCCTCGACGGCAAAGCTGTCGAGCAAGTCGGGATCGACACTGATATGGGCCCGGCCCTGGGCGCGGAAAGTGGTGCCGCTGCCCGGCAGGAGGAAGAGAAAGGCGCAGCGCGGATCGCGCACGATATTGCGCAGCGAATCGATGCGGTTGTTGCCGCGCCGGTCGGGCATCATCAGCGTCTGGTCATCATGGATGCGGACAAAGCCGGGCTGATCGCCTCGGGGCGAGCAGTCGATGCCTTCCGGGCCAACCGTGGCCAAGGCGGCAAAGGGGCTGGCTTGGACCAGGCGCCGGTATTGCGGCGTCATCTGTCTGGCCACTTTGACGGTCGAGGCGGCGGCCGGAGCCGGCATGTAGAGCGCTTCAAGCTGCGCGATGGACGTGACAATGGTCATGGTATGTCCCAAGAGGGGGACACGCTTTCGCGTGCATGGTTTCGTCGCTGTGTAACTGATCCTATATTGCGCGCGAATGACAGGGTGACAAAGGAGTAAAGCGATGGATAGCCATGCCTTCAAGGTAACCCGCACGGATGCAGAATGGCGGGCCAGGCTGAGCCCGGAGCAGTATCAGGTGATGCGCCAGCATGGTACGGAGCGGCCTGGCAGTTGCGCGCTGCTGCACGAGACGCGCCAGGGCGTGTTTGCCTGTGCTGGCTGCGATACGCCGCTGTTTCAATCAACGCTGAAATTCGAGAGCGGCACCGGCTGGCCGAGCTTTAATGACCCGCTGCCGGGTTCGGTGGAAACCTCCACTGACACCAGCCACGGCATGAGCCGCACGGAATGCCATTGCGCCATCTGCGGCAGCCATCTGGGCCATGTGTTCCCGGACGGCCCACCGCCAACCGGCCTGCGCTACTGCATCAATGGCGTGGCGCTGAATTTTCTGCCAGCCGAATAGACCAGAGGCCCCGGCGTGATCCGGGGCCTTTTTTCCGTCCTAGGTTCCCCTTGGCTTGGCCCGCGCCGTGGGGCGGGCTTTGGCGGGGTCGTCGGGCCAGGGGTGGCGCGGGTAGCGACCCTTGAGATCCTTGACCACGTCGGCCCAGGAACCGGACCAGAAGCCGGGCAGGTCGCGGGTGGTCTGGATGGGCCGGTGGGCGGGCGAGAGCAAAACCAGCAGCAGGCGAATGCGGCCATTGGCGATGGAGGGGTGGCGCGTGAGGCCGAAGAGTTCCTGGACGCGGATCTCTATCGCGGGGCCGCCTTCGACCGCATAGTCGATGGGCACGGCGTTGCCGGTGGGGGCGGTGAAATGGCTGGGCAGCAGGGCCTCGATAGCCTGGCGTCGGGCATAGGGCAGCAGCAGGTCGAGCGCGCTGCGCAGATTTTCGCCATTGATTTCAGAGAGTTTGTTCAGCCCAAACAGGGCGGGGGCGAGCCACTCGTCCACCCGCGGTGCCAGGGCCTGAGCGCTCAGGTCGGGCCAGTCCTCGCCCAACGTGGCGTGGAGGAAACTGGCACGGGCGCGCCAGGCGGCCTGGTCGCGGCTCCAGGGCAGCCCATCAAGACCGCGGCGGGCGGCAGCCTGGGCGAGCAGCCGCGCGGCGGCCTCGGGATCATCGACGGGCACGGGCTCGTCGGCCAGCTTGAGCGCATCAAGCTGGCGGCTGCGTCGGGCGCGGACGCTGGCGGATGCCGGATCGTAGGTCAGCGTCGTGGTGGAGGTGATGCGGTGGGCGAACAAGGTTTCAAGCTCGGCACGATCCAACGCGGCGGCGGCGCGAATGCGGCCGGTGGCGGCGGCGCCGGTGATGTCGGTGACGACGAGAAAGGGTTGGCCGGCAAGCGCGTCAGTGGTCTCGAGGCTCGCCTGGCGGCCATTGGCGAGGCGGAAGCGGCCCCGGGGCCCGGCGGCCTGGGCGATGCGGTCGGGGAAGGCGCGGGCCAGATGGTGGCCGGGCGATTGCGGATTGTCATTGTTGCCGCCAGCGGCCCTGGCCCAGCGCTGCGCGAGGCTTTTGGCATCGGCGGCGCGCTTGCCGGAATCGCGGCGGAAGCGTTCCAGGCGGTGTGCCAGATCGGTGCCGTCGCCACCAAGACCGCGCTCCCCGATCAGCATGGCGAGCTGGGCGGCGGTCAGGGCGTCGTCCTCGGCAGCAGCGGCGACCACCATATGGGCAAGGCGGGGATGCAGCGGCAGGCGGGCCAGCGCCTTGCCCTCGGGCGTGAGATGGCCGCTGGCGTCGAGCGCATCCAGACGCTGCAGCAAGGCGGTGGCTTCGGCCCAGGCGGGGGCGGGCGGAGGATCGAGAAAAGGCAGTTTGGCCGGGTCGCTGACGCCCCAATTGGCGAGGTCGAGCACCAGATTGGCCAGATCGGCGGCGAGAATTTCGGGGGTGTCGAAGGGCGCCAGCGCCGCGGTCTGGCCTTCGTTCCACAGCCGGATGCAGATGCCGGGGGCGGTGCGGCCGGCGCGGCCCCGGCGCTGATCGGCGCCGGCGCGGGAGACGCGGCGGGTGTCGAGGGTGGTCAGGCCCGTCCCTGGCTCATAGACCGGGATGCGGCGGAAGCCGGAATCGATGACGATGCGGACGCCATCAATGGTGAGCGAGGTTTCGGCAATCGCGGTGGCGAGCACGATCTTGCGGCGACCGGGTTCGGCGGGGCGGATGGCGCGGTCCTGTTCGGCCGGGGTGAGCTGGCCATAAAGCGGCGCAATATCGGTATTGGCTGGCACGCGACCAGTCAGGCGTTCGGCGACGCGGGTGATTTCGCCCTGGCCGGGCAGAAACACCAGTGCCGAGCCGTCATGCTCACGCAGCGCGGCGAGAATGGCGGCGGTGACCTGATCCTCGAGGCGTTGCAGCGGATCAGGCTCGCGGTGGATGGTCTCGACCGGAAAGGCGCGGCCGAGGCTCTCGATGACCGGGGCATTGTTGAGCAATCTGGCGACGCGGGCGCCGTCAATGGTGGCGGACATCACCAGCACGCGCAGATCGGGGCGCAGGGCAGCGGCGTCCAGCGTCAGGGCCAGCCCCAGGTCACCATCAAGGCTGCGCTCGTGGAATTCGTCGAACAGGACGGCGGCGGTGCCGATGAGCTCGGGATCGTCGAGCAGCATGCGGGTGAAGACGCCTTCGGTGACGATTTCGACGCGAGTCCTGGCTGAGACCCTTGTGTCCATGCGGACGCGATAGCCGATGGTCTGGCCGACCTCCTCGCCGAGCAGCCGGGCCATCTGGCCAGCTGCGGCGCGGGCGGCGAGGCGACGCGGTTCGAGCATGATGATGCGCTTGTCGCCCAGCCAGGGGGCTGTGAGCAGCGCCAGGGGGACCCGCGTGGTCTTGCCGGCGCCGGGCGGCGCGACCAGCACGGCATAGGGACCAGCCACCAGCGCCGCCTGCAGGGCGGGCAGGGCGTCATCGATGGGCAGGGGCGGCAGTGAGAGGCGCATTGCCGGTTCATGGCGGATCGGCGCAGGCAGGGCAAGAGGCCGCGTCCGCTATTCGGCGGCGCCGCGTTCGTCGGTCATGGTATCGGGGCCGTTGGGGTCGCCGGGGGCGGTTTCTGCGTTGAGATCGGGGAAGGCGACGACGCGATTGTTGCGGAAATCGAGCCGCACGACGAGCAGGCCGCGCTCCTCGAACCAGGTGAGCAGGCGGCGGGCGCGGCTGGCCGAATGGGTGCCGTAGAGCCGGGCCAGGGTGGCGTCGGAGGGACAGGGCGCGCCGCTGAGGGCGGCCTGGGCCAGGACGAGGAACACGCCCTGCACATCGTCAGTGAGGGTTTCGGACAGAATCAGGGCCTGCTGCCAGCCAGCGGACTGGGCGGTTTCGGTGTCGGGGGCAACGCGGGCCACGGCCAACTTGCGCTTGAAGGCCGGCAGGGCCGGCGGTTCGCCGGGCACCCGGCGAATGCGGCAGCGCACCAGAAAGTCCTGATACAGGACGGCCACGGTGCGGAAGCTGGCATCGGGATCGCCCAGCAGTTCGGCCATGATGGCGTCGATCTGGCTATTGCGCTCAGCCTCGTCGATCTCGGGGAACAGCGATTGCGGCGCGGCCTCGGCTTCGGGCCTGGGGCGCGACAGTTGAGCCAGCAGTTCATTGGTCGAGGGCGGGGCGGGCGGCGGCGGACGGCGCACGACTGGACGGGCGATCTCATCGGCAGAGGCGGTGAAGATCAGGTCGGCAGCGTCAACCGGCGCCTCGGGCAGCGGGGTCAGCTTGGGGCTGGTGGAGCGGGCCTGGGTTTCCACATCGCCAACGGTGACGGGCAGTGGGCGGCGGGAAATGGCGGGGCCCAGCGCAATGAAGTGGCCCCGGGCCAGATCGCGGAATTGCTCGGCGGTGCGCTTTTCCATGCCCAGAAGATCGGCGGCGCGGGCCATGTCGATATCGAGAAAGGTGCGGCCCATCAGGAAATTGGAGGCTTCGGCGGCGACGTTCTTGGCCAGCTTGGCCAGACGCTGGGTGGCGATAACGCCGGCTAGGCCACGTTTGCGGCCGCGGCACATCAGATTGGTCATGGCGCCGAGCGAGAGTTTTCTGGCCTCGTCGCTGACTTCACCACCAATAGCGGGGGCAAACAGCTGCGCCTCATCGACGACGACAAGCACGGGATACCAGAAGTCGCGGTCAGCATCGAACATGCCGCCGAGAAAGGCCGCGGCGGCGCGCATCTGCTGCTCGACATCGAGCCCTTCGAGATTGAGCACGACGGAGACGCGATGCTGGCGCACGCGGGCGGCGATATTGGTGAGTTCGGCTTCGGTACGGGTGGCGTCAATCACCAGATGGCCAAACTTCTCCGAAAGGGTGGTGAAATCGCCCTCGGGATCGATAATGCACTGCTGCACCCATGGCGCGGATTGTTCAAGCAGACGGCGCAGCAGGTGGGATTTGCCGGAGCCGGAATTGCCCTGGACCAGCAGTCGGGTAGCCAGCAATTCTTCGAGGTCGAGCGTGGCGGGCGTGGTGCCAGCGCTCATGCCCATGTCGATTGCTACCTTCATCTGGTCTCCGGAGGGCGGCCAGTGCCTCATTTGATCGGGCGGCCGCAGGTTGGTCAAAGTGCTGGCCTGTGCGTTAGCACATTGGCGGCCCGATTCGGGGCAGGTGCGCTGATCAAACCACAGCTTTGGATTTTGGGCGCCTGCACCGTTGTGCCGACTTGCGCGGACGCGCCGTGGATGCTTAACCCAGCGCCATTCGTCAGCCGCACCATCGCGCGGCCGCCAGCCCAGGTCCATACAAGCATGATTCGTCTCGAGAGCATTGGCAAGCAGAACGGCAAGCAGATTGTCTTTATCGAGGCGTCGGCGGCGCTGCAGAAGGGCGAGAAGATCGGCCTGGTCGGGCCCAATGGTGCCGGCAAGACCACATTGTTCCGCATGATCACTGGCGAAGAGCAGCCTGATGAAGGCCAGGTCTCGGTGGATCGTGGCATCCAGATTGGCTACTTCAGCCAGGATGTCGGCGAGATGGCCGGCCGCAGCGTGGTCGCCGAAACCATGAATGGCGCTGGCCCGGTCAGCGAGTTGATGGCCGAAATGCGGGTGCTGGAAGCTGATATGGGCGATCCGGACAAGGCCGACGAGATGGACGCCATTATCGAGCGCTATGGCGAGGTGCAGGCTCGCTTCGAGGAATTGGACGGCTATTCGCTGGACGGCCGGGCGCGCGAAGTGCTGGACGGGCTGGGGTTCAGCCAGGAAATGATGGATGGCGATGTCGGCGCGCTGTCGGGTGGCTGGAAGATGCGGGTGGCGCTGGCCCGCATTCTGCTGATGCGGCCGGATGCACTGCTGCTGGACGAACCGAGCAACCATCTTGATCTGGAAAGCCTGATCTGGCTCGAAGCGTTCCTCAAGAATTACAGCGGTGCCCTGCTGATGACCAGCCATGACCGCGAGTTCATGAACCGCATCGTCAACAAGATCGTCGAGATCGATGCCGGGTCGCTGACAACCTATACCGGCGACTATGAATTTTACCAGCAGCAGCGGGCCATCGCCGAGAAAAACCAGCAGGCGCAGTTCGATCGGCAGCAGGCCATGCTGGCCAAGGAAATTGCCTTTATCGACCGCTTCAAGGCGCGGGCCAGCCATGCGGCACAGGTGCAGAGCCGGGTGAAAAAGCTCGACAAGATCGACAAGGTGGAGCCGCCCAAGCGGCGGCAGACCGTGGCGTTCGAGTTCCGTCCGGCGCCACGCTCGGGCGACGACGTGGTGGTGATCAAGAGTGTGGACAAGGCCTATGGCAGCCGGAGCATCTATGATGGCCTCGACTTCCACGTCCGCCGCAAGGAGCGCTGGTGCATCATGGGCGTCAATGGCGCCGGCAAATCGACACTGCTCAAGCTGGTGGCGGGTGAATCCAAACCCGACAATGGCACGGTAGCGGTCGGCGCCAGCGTGAAGATGGGGTATTTTGCCCAGCACGCCATGGATGTGCTCGATGGCGACCGGACGGTGTTCCAGAGTCTGGAAGACCATTTTCCGCAGGCCGGGCAGGGGCCGTTGCGGGCGTTGGCGGGCGCGTTCGGGTTCTCAGGCGACGAGATGGAAAAGAAGTGCCGGGTGCTGTCGGGCGGCGAAAAGGCCCGGCTGGTGATGGCGCTGATGCTGTTTGATCCGCCCAATTTCCTCGTGCTGGACGAGCCGACCAACCATCTCGACATTGCCACCAAGGAAATGCTGATCCAGGCGCTCAGCAGTTTTGAGGGCACCATGCTGTTTGTCAGCCATGACCGCCATTTCCTGGCGGCGCTATCCAACCGGGTGCTGGAACTGACGCCCGAGGGCGTACATACCTATGGCGGCGGCTATACCGAATATGTGCAGAGCACGGGCCAGGAAGCGCCGGGGCTGCGGAGCTAGGTTTTTTTTGGCGCTGGCGTGCTGGGCCATCCTGCCTTGGCCAGTGCATCACGGGTGCGATGTCGACCTGTGGCGATTGCGGTGAGGCGGCTCTACTTTGGTCAATCCAACATTGACACCAGCGGTCATATGGCCGATCTTGTATGGAAGATGTAGCGAGCCGGTTCGGCTTTTTTCCAGCAGCAAGAATTAGCAGTATATGACCAAGAAATTTGCCATTGTCGGCACGGGTGGCCGCCATCAGATGTTCCGTGACGCGGTTGCCATCACCCATGCCCAGAGCGCCGAACTGGTCGCCTTGTGCGACGTCAACCAGAGCCGGCTGGCACTATCGGCGCACAAGGTGCCCGACAGGACCGGCAATGGCATTGCCACTTATCTGGCCGAAGACTTCGACACCATGCTGGCCGAGCAGGACCCCGATACGGTGATCGTGACGGTGCCCGACTATCTGCATGACGAATATATCGTGCGGTCGCTCGAGGCCGGCCGCAATGTGATGACCGAAAAGCCGATGACCATTGATGTGGCCCGGCTCAAGCGCATTCTCGACGCGCAGCAGGCCAGCGGCAAAAAGGTCACCGTCACTTTCAACTATCGTTATTCGCCGGCCCGCACCCAGCTCAAGGACATCTTGCAGAGCGGGGTGATCGGCGAGATCACTGCGGTGGACTTCCGCTGGTATCTCGACCGGGTGCATGGCACCGACTATTTCCGCCGCTGGCACCGCTACAAGGACAAATCCGGCGGCCTGCTGGTGCACAAGTCGACCCATCATTTCGATCTGCTGAACTGGTGGGTGGGCTCAACGCCCAAGAGCGTCTCGGCCATCGGCAAGCGCGATTTCTATACCCCGGAAATGGCAATCCAGCTGGGTCTGGAAGGCCATGGCGAGCGTTGTCACACCTGTCCGGTAGCGCACAAATGCGCCTTCCGCATGGATCTGGAGGCCGACGAGGCGCTCAAGGAGCTCTATCTCGACGCCGAGGAGGATGACGGCTACTGGCGCGACAAATGCGTATTTGCCGCTGACATCACCATCGAGGACACCATGCAGGTGCAAGCGCAATATGCTTCGGGCGCCTCGCTGAACTACACGCTGGTGGCCTATTCGCCATGGGAAGGGCTGGAAGTGAAGTTCCACGGCACCAAGGGCGAACTGACGCACAAGCATATCGAAGTGCATGGCGTGTTTGCCGGTGGCCATCGCGAGCGCGACGAGACCGAGGCGATGTTCACTGAATTGCATGTCGCCGGTGGATTGCCGCAGAAGATCGATGTTTGGACCGGCAAGGGCAGCCATGGCGGCGCCGACCCGATCATGCTGGGCTATCTGTTTGATCCGGACAATATGGAAGCGGATAAATATGGCCGTGCCTCCGACCAGATAGCGGGCGCCTGGTCGATCCTGACCGGCATCGCGGCCAATCAGTCGATTGCCCAGAATGGCGCGCGGGTGTTTGTCGATGCCATGCTGGCCGAGGCGGGAATCGTGCTTTAGCCACAGCCCTGGGGGCCGCAAGCCTGCAGAAATCTGTGGATGGCACTCAGTCGGGGGGCGTAATCGCCCGCTTATCCGGCCAATGGTCGGAGAGGGAAAACAATAATGGTGTCTGCCCAGGTGCTTGATGTGACCGAACAGACCATGGCGATGCGCGTGGTCAGCGCGCTGCGCGACGAGATTGTGACGATGGCGCTCAAGCCGGGCGACATCATCTCCGAGAGCGATATTGCCGGCCGCTACGGCGTGTCGCGCCAACCGGTGCGCGAGGCATTTATCCGGCTGGCGCAGCAGGGACTGCTGATGATCCGCCCCAAGCGGGCGACCGTGGTCAAGAAAATATCGCCCGAAGGGGTGCGGCAGTCGCGCTTTATCCGCGAATCCATCGAGGTGGAGATTGTGCGGCGACTGGCCACCAATCCGGGCGATGCGGCCGATGTGCTCAAGGGGTTGATCGCCGATCAGGAAGAGGCGTCGGCCGCCAATGACAGCCGGCGCTTTCATACGCTCGATGAATTGTTTCACCGCACCATGGCTCGCCTGGCGGGCGTGGAATATGCGTGGCAATTGATTGACGATCACAAGATGCAGCTCGACCGGGTGCGCTATCTGACGCTGGGGGCATCCTCGTCGCGGGTGGCCACTGACGAACACGTGCTCATCACCAAGGCCGTCGCCGCGGGCGATGTGGCGGGTGCCGAAGCGGCGATGCGGGCGCATCTGGCACGGGCCGAGGTGCTGCTGGCTCAAACCATTGCCGAGCACCCGGACTATTTCGAGTAGCGCCGACGGCGCGGCTTGACCGGCGTAACCTGGCGCGTCAGGTTCGGGTCGTATGGGGCCACATGCGCTGCGCCGAAATCTGGCTGGCTGCGGATCGGTTGGCTATTCTGCACATTATCCAGGCGTGACGGGCGTAAGGCGCCTGTCGACGCGGCCGATGCGCTGGACCAGCAAGCAACAAGGATTGTACGGCATGAAGAAGCGGCGATTGGGCAAGACGGGCTTTGAGGTTTCCGAAATCGGGCTGGGCTGCTGGCAGTTGGGCGGGGATTTCGGGCCGGTGGGTGACGAAACCGCGACGGCCATTCTGGATGCGGCCAATGCGGCTGGCGTGACCTTCTGGGACACGGCGGACGTCTATGGCGACGGCCTGAGCGAGAGCCGGATCGGCCGCCACGCCAAGGGCGCTGGCGTGCATGTTGCGACCAAATTGGGCCGCGGCTCCGGGCTCTATCCCGATCACTATTCCAAGGACGGGATTCGCAGGAGCCTGGAAGGCTCGGCCGAGCGGCTGGGTTTGACGGCGCTCGACCTAGCGCAACTGCATTGCGTGCCGACGGCCGTGCTGCAGGATGGCGCCATCTTTGGCTGGATGGATGAGCTGAAGGCCGAAGGGCTCATCCGCCATTGGGGCGCCAGTGTGGAAACCATCGAAGAAGGGCTGCTGTGCCTGGAGCAGCCCGGGTTGGCGACGCTGCAGATCATTTTCAACCTGTTCCGGCAGGACGCGGCCGAGGCACTGCTGCCCATGGCAGCGGAAAAAGATGTCGGCATAATCGTGCGCCTGCCGCTGGCCAGCGGATTGCTCAGCGGCAAGTACGACAAGGATACGCGCTTCGATGCGACCGACCATCGCAATTACAATGCCGACGGGCAGGCATTTTCGGTGGGCGAGACGTTTGGCGGCATCGAGTTTACGCGCGGCATTGAACTGGTGAACGAGCTCAGGGGGCTGGCGCCGAGCGGCATGCCGATGAGCCAGTTCGCGCTGCGCTGGATTTTGGACCACCCGCAGGTGTCGAGCGTCATTGCCGGGGTGAGCAAGCCGGAACAGCTGGCCGACAATGTCGCCGCCAGCGAGCAGAAAGGTCTGTTCCCGGCGCTGATGGGGCAGTTGATGGCGTGGTATAAAAAGGAAGTGAAGCCGGAAATCCGCGGCGGGGTGTGAGGCTACTTGCCGTGGCCCTGATGGGCTTTGACATAGGCCTTGAGGACTTCCTGCATACGGGTGATATGGCCTTTTCCCTGACTCTTGAAGTAGGCGAAGACTTCGGGGTCGAGCTTGAGGTGGACTGAGGTTGTTCCCTGAGGTTCCACCCAGACAGCGTTGGCCCAGAAATCGGGGCCGAGTTCGGGGCCATCAGGGGCATTGTGACTGTCGTAAAAGTCACCTTCATCCTTCATGCGACGAAGGTCTTCCAATGTGTACCGCTTGATATTTTCGTCGGTCACGGCGACCACCTTTCCACGCAGAAATAAGCCTGACAACGTTGTCGCGTTCCGTATGAACCACGACAAAATACTCGTCCTCAACGAGGCCTATGCTCAAATACCGTTGCTCGCCATAATCCCGACGCGTGTCGGGAATTTTGAGCACAGGGCCCTCAAAGATAAACGCTGCAATACGAAAATCGACGCGATGCTTGTCGATATTCGTCTGCCGCTTGTTCTCGTCCCACTCGTATTCCACAGCGAGCTCCGATTGGCTTGATTCTCCGCATCACCGTTTCTCCGTAAAATCATGTCAATCGTCGCGGACGAGGCACGTTACCTCAAGTGTCGTGTACACTAAAAGTGTACACTTGTCAAAAGGCCCAACGCCCCCTAGCGCACCCAGCTGCGCGTCCCTACGTTGGGCGCAACAACAAAACACTGCCGAGTATTGTCATGAGCTATCACGAAGCCTTCGAACTGATCCGCGACGAGCATATCGCGGAGGCCAATTCGCGGGCGCAGTTGTTCCGCCACAAAAAGACCGGGGCGGAGGTGCTCAGCCTGATCAATGACGACGAGAACAAGGTGTTTGGCATCACCTTCAAGACGCCGCCGACCGATTCCACCGGCATTGCCCATATCCTTGAGCATTCAGTGCTGTGCGGCAGCCGGAAATACCCGGTCAGGAAGCCGTTTGTGGAGCTGATCAAGGGAAGCCTGAACACGTTCCTCAACGCCATGACCTTCCCGGACAAGACCGCCTATCCGGTGGCCAGCCAGAATTTGAAAGATTTCTACAATCTGGTGGATGTGTATCTGGACGCGGTGTTTTTCCCGCTGCTGACCGAAGAGACCTTTCTGCAGGAAGGCTGGCACTACGAGCTTGAGGATACCAGTGCGCCGCTCGTCTACAAGGGCGTGGTGTTCAACGAGATGAAGGGCGTGTTCTCCTCGCCCGACGCGGTGATGCGCGACATTGCACAGCGCTCGCTTTATCCCGACGTGACCTATGGCAAGAGCTCGGGCGGCGATCCCAAGGCCATTCCCGACCTGACCTACAAACAGTTCCGGGATTTTCACGCCAAGTACTACCACCCGTCCAACACAAGGGCGTTCTTTTCCGGCGATGACGATGCTGGCGAGCGGCTGGCGATTCTGGACGCCTATTTTTCCCAGTTCGAGCGGGCGCCGGTGGATGCCGAGGTCAAGCTGCAGCCGCGCTTCAACGCGCCGCGGCAGATCGAGGCCAGCTATGCAGGCACCAGAGAAGTGGGCAAGGCGCGCGACGGCATGGTGTCGGTGAACTGGCTGATTGATCCGCCGGTCGACCGCACCGAGGCGCTGAGCAATGGCATGCTGAGCTATCTGCTGGCCGGCAATCCGGCGGCGCCACTGCGCAAGGCGCTGACCGAGAGCGGGCTGGGTGAAGGCATGACCGGGGGCGGCATTGGCAATGGCCTGCGCCAGCCCATGGCCAGCTTTGGTATGAAGGGGATCGACCCGACCGAGGCTGGCAAGGTGGAAGCGCTGATCCTCAATACCCTCGAAGAGCTTGCCGAAACCGGCTTTTCATCCGAACAGCTCGAAGCGGCGGCCAATACGTTCGAGTTCTCGCTGCGCGAGAACAATACCGGCTCCTATCCACGCGGCATGGTCTACATGTTCAACGCGCTGGGCAGCTGGCTGCATGAGGGCGACCCGATCGCGCCGCTGGCCTTTGAGGAGGCGCTGAGTGCGCTCAAGGACAAGGCCGGGCAGGGGCACTTTGCCAGGGAAATCCGTCGGCTGTTCCTCGACAATACCCACCGTACCACGGTGACCCTGCGCGCCGACCCTGAACAGGGGGCGCGCGAAGCGGCTGATGAAGCAGGCATTCTGGCCAAGGTGCGGCAGGGATTTGATGCCGAGGCGCTGGCGGCCACCAAGGCCGAGACCGATCGGCTGAAGGCACTGCAGGAAACCGTGGATGATCCGGCGCTGCTGGCTAAAATTCCAACGCTGACGCTGGCCGACCTGCCGCGCGAGAGCCGCACCGTGCCGATCGATATCGGTACACTGGCCGATACCCGGTTATTCTACCATGACCTGCCGACGCTGGGGATCGTCTATCTCGATCTGGGGTTTGACCTGCATGTGCTGGACAAGGGCCTGCTGCCCTATCTGCCGCTGTTCGGCCGGGCGCTGCTGCAGACCGGCACCAGCAAGGAAGATTTTGTCAGCCTGACGCAGCGCATTGGTCGCTCGACCGGTGGGATTGCCCAGCACCGCGGACTGTCTTCGCGCCAGGGCGACAATGGCAGTGCCGCCTGGTTCTTCCTGTCGGGCAAGGCCGTGCCGGACAAGATCGCGGAAATGCTGGCGATCGTGGGCGACCTGCTGGGCGATGCCCGGCTGGATAATCGCGCCCGCTTCAAGCAGCTGGCGCTGGAGGAGAAGGCCGGCTTTGAAGCGCGGATGATCCCTTCGGGCAATGCAATGGTTGATACGCGGCTGAAGTCGAGCCTGACCGAGGCGAGCTGCATTGGCGAACAGATTGGCGGGGTGAGCTATCTGCAGTTCCTGCGCGAACTGGTGGCGCGGATTGACAGTGATTGGGATAGCGTGGAAGCGGCGCTGAAACGCATTCGTGACACGCTGTTCAATCGCGGTCGCATGGTGGTCAATGTGACCGCCGATGGTTTGCTGTGGAACCGTGCCAAGGGCGAGATCGAGGGTTTTCTCAAGACCCTGCCCGACGCCAGGCATGATTTTGCTGACTGGAATGTGGATTTTGCGCCGAAGTCAGAAGGGCTGATCATTCCGGCGCAGGTCAATTATGTCGGCAAGGGCGCCAATCTGAAAGCGTTGGGGTTTGAGCTGACCGGCGCTTCAAGCGTGGTGCTGAAGTTCCTCAACACCACCTATCTGTGGGACAAGATCCGTGTCCAGGGCGGGGCCTATGGCGGCTCGGCCCGGTTCGACCTGACGAGCGGCAATTTCAGCTTTCTGAGCTATCGTGACGCCAATCTGCTCAAGACGCTGGACGCCTATGACGGGGCGAGCAAGGCGCTGCACGCGGCGATTGGCGCTAATGATCTGACGCGCTCGATCATCGGGGTGATCGGCGATGTCGATGGCTATGAATTCCCCGATGCCAAGGGCTATTCTTCAATGTGGCGGCAGCTGACCGGCACGACCGATGCGCTGCGCCAGCAGCGGCGCAATGAAATTCTTGGCACGACCGCCGCGGACTTCAGGCGCATGGCGGAAGCGGTGGAGGCGGTGGCCCGGCATGGACATGTCGTGGTGCTCGGTGGCGAGGCGGCGATCGCTGCAGCAAACGAGAAGCGGCCGGGACTGCTCGCAGTCAGCAAGGTGATGTAGCGTCCGGCCAAGGCACGCGCGGAACGCGGTGCATCCGGCAGGCGTTACTATCGCAAAGGAGCGCTTTGTGAATGGGAAATGCCAGGGATGGGGCGTTGGGCGAGATTGTTGCCAAGGTAGAGCAGCGGGTCGCAGACGGCGAAAAAATCTCCATCGGCATGATCCAGGCCGTTGCCGGGCAGCGGATGGCCGGACCGATGCTGCTGTTTCCTGCCCTCATCGTGGTGTCGCCGCTCAGCATTATTCCGGGATTGCCGAGCCTTGTGGGCCTCACCACAATCCTGGTCGCCGGCCAGGTGGTGTTGGGTCATGAAAAGATCTGGCTGCCGCGCTGGCTGACAGAGCGTTGCCTGTCCTCGCGCCAGGCGGAGCGGTTGATGAGCTTCCTCAAGCCGGTGTCAGCCACCATAGATGCGATGTCGAAGCGGCGCTGGCATGCACTGGTGTCCCAGCCGATACGGCGCGCAGGTGCGGTCGTCTGCGTGCTCGTCGGTGCGATCATGCCCTTCCTCGAACTCATTCCCTTCACCTCGACCGGCGCTGGCGCGATCATCGCTCTGTTCGGGCTGGCGCTGACCGCAAGGGACGGAATGGTGGCACTGGCCTGGATCGGGCTGGTCACTGGCATGATTGGCGTTGCCGCCTTACTTCTGGTGTGACCGATGCTGCTGGACCGTAACCTTCACATCCGTGCCATCGACACCTTCATCGACCCGAGCGTGCCACGCGAGCGGGCGATCATCACCCATGGCCATGCCGACCATGCGCGGAGCGGGCATGGCGCGGTGCTGGCGACCCCGGACACTATTGCCATCATGCAGACGCGCTATGGCGTCGATTGTGCGGGGCGGTTCCAGGCGCTCGATTTCGGCGTTCCGCTCCTGATCGACGATGTGTCCATCACTCTTTATCCGGCCGGACACATATTGGGCTCGGCGCAAGTGCTGGTAGAGCACAAAGGGCAACGGGTGGTGGTGACGGGCGACTATAAGCGCCTCGCCGACCGCACCGCGCAGCCCTATGAGCTGGTCAGATGCGACCTGCTGGTGACCGAGGCGACATTTGGCCTGCCAGTGTTTCAGCACCCGCTGCCGCAGACCGAAATTGCGCGGTTGCTGAAATCGGTGCGGGACAATCCCGAGCGCAGCCATCTGGTGGGATGCTATGCGCTGGGCAAGGCGCAGCGGGTGATCGCGCTGCTGCGCGATGCGGGGTGGGACGCCCCGATCTATCTGCATGGAGCGATGCTCAAGCTCTGTGGGCTCTATGAAGAACTGGGGGTGAAGCTGGGCGATCTTCGTCCGGCGCTGGATGTGCCCAGGGCGGACTTCGCGGGGCAGATCGTGATCGCGCCCCCCTCGGCCATTCGTGACCGCTGGAGCCGACGCTTTCCGGATCCGGTGGTGTGCCAGGCTTCGGGCTGGATGAGCGTGAAGCAGCGCGCGCGGCAGGCGCTGGTGGAACTGCCGGTGGTGATTTCGGACCATTGCGACTGGGGCGAGTTGCAGCAGACGGTGCACGAAACCGAGGCGGCAACTGTGTGGGTAACGCACGGCCGCGAGGATGCGCTGGTCTATTGGTGCCGGCAGCAGGGCCTCGAAGCCGAGCCGCTGCATTTGCAGGGGTTCGAGGATGATGGCGGGGAGGAGGCGGCGTGAAGCGCTTTGCCCAATTGCTCGAGCTGCTGGCGCTGACCTCATCGCGCACCCGCAAGCTGGCGGCGTTGACGCAGTATTTCCGCGACACGCCGGACCCCGATCGGGGCTATGGGCTGGCAGTGCTTACCGGCGCGCTGAATTTTGCCAATGTGAAGCCGGCGCTGCTCAAGGAAACGGTGCTGGCGGAGGTGGACGCGACGCTGTTTGCCATGAGCTATGACTATGTCGGGGATCTGGGCGAGACGATTGCGCTGATCTGGCCACATCACGGCGGGACGGGGGAATTGCCCTCGCTGACCGAGCTGATCGAGTTGTTCAATACCACCTCCAAGCGCGACTTGCCCAAGCTGATCGGCGGGCTGCTGACGCGAGCTGAAATCAATGAGCGCTGGGCGCTGGTAAAGCTGGCTACGGGCGGGTTGCGCGTCGGCGTTTCGGCGCGACTGGCCAAGACGGCACTGGCGGAAATGAGTGGGGTGGAGCTGCAGGCCATTGAGGAAGTCTGGCATGGTCTCAAAGTGCCCTATGGGGCGCTATTCGACTGGCTCGATGGCAAAACGGGGCGGCCGGACATCGATCAGTCGGCGCGGTTTCATCCGTTGATGCTGAGCAATCCGATCGATGAAGAAAGGGATCTGGCCAGGCTGGCGCCCGAGGATTTCGCCGCCGAGTGGAAATGGGATGGCATTCGGGTGCAACTGGTCATGGGCGCCGGTACTGTGTCGCTGTTTTCGCGAACTGGCGATGATATTGCCAACGCGTTCCCCGATATTGTCGACAACGCGCAGGGACGGGCGGTGCTGGACGGCGAATTGCTGGTGGGCCAGGATTTCGATCCGGGCTCGTTCAACGATCTGCAGCAGCGGCTGAACAAGAAGGTCGCGAGCGCCAGGCACCTGAGGGAAAGCCCGGCGTTCATTCGCGTCTATGACCTGCTGTTTGATGGTGACGTGGATGTGCGGGCGCTGCCCTGGTGCGAGCGGCGGGCGCGACTGGAAGCGTGGTTTGCGGCCAATCCGCAGACCCGGCTGGATCTTTCCGAAGTATTGCCGTTTGCCGATTGGGACGATCTGGCGCAGCAGCGGCGGCAGGGCGCCGATGAACACGGCCATGAAGGGGTGATGATCAAGCCCAGGCAGGCACCCTATGTGCCGGGGCGCCCGAAGGGCTATTGGTATAAATGGAAACGCGACCCCAATGTGGTCGACGCGGTGCTGATGTATGCGCAGCGCGGGCATGGGCGGCGCAGTTCATTCTATTCCGACTACACATTCGGGGTGTGGAAGGGCAATGAAATCGTGCCGATCGGCAAGGCCTATTTCGGCTTCACGGATGAGGAGCTCAAACTGCTCGACAAATGGATCCGCACCCATACGATCGGTTCGTTCGGGCCGGTGCGCGAGGTAAAAAAAGAGCTGGTGTTCGAAGTGGCTTTCGACTCGGCGCAGGAGAGTGCGCGACACAAATCGGGCGTGGCACTGCGCTTTCCGCGTATCAGCCGCATTCGCTGGGACAAGCCGGCGGCCGAAGCGGCGACGCTGGCGGATATGGCGGTGTTTGTGGCGGCAACCTAGGAGGCATTTTGATGTCATCACGATCAAATCACGAGCGGTTGCTGGCGCTGAGCAAGCAGATGGAGGAAGCGGCCGCAGCGATGGATTTTGAGAAGGCAACGGTGCTGCGCAACGAGATTGCCCGGCTCAAGGGCGAGGCGCCACTGACTGAGGGCGATGCCGATACGGTGACGGTGGGTCAGCCGCCGCCGGGCGCAATGGGGCTGGGCACGCAGGTGCCGGTTCGGCAGCCACCCAAGGGCTGGGTGAAGCCGAAAAAGCCGGACCCGCTGACCCGGAATGTGAAGGGCAAGCGCTAGCGTGACCTGGCGGGTTGCTCGCTGGTGAGTTTCTTGATTTCGCGCAGTTCGTTGATGGTGGTTTCCAAATCATCGCGCTGTCGTTCCAGTGAGGCCAGGCGTTCGTCGACCTTGTCGATGAGCAGATGCACCTGCTGGCTGCGATTGGCGTCATAAAGGCTGAGATAGTCCGAGATATCGCGCAGCGAAAAGCCCAGCCGCTTGCCGCGCAGGATCAGGATCAGACGGGCCCGGTCGCGGCGCCGGAAAACCCGAGTGGCGCCGACCCGCTCGGGGGCGAGCAGACCCTTGGATTCATAGAAGCGGATGGCGCGGGTGGAGATGCCGAACTCCTTGGCGAGGTCAGCAATGGCAAACAGATCACGGCTCTCGGTTGTTGCGGGGCTCACGTGGTTGCCGTTGACTGCGCATATTCTTCGCGCAGTTCCTTCTTGCTGAGCTTGCCGATCAGGGTTTTCGGCAGCGTGTCCTTGAAGATGATTTCCCGTGGCATTTCGATCTTGCTGATGCGCTCGGCCAGGAAGACCTTGAGCTCATCGGCCGTGATGGACGCGCCATCGCGGAGTTTGACGAAGGCGATGGGCGCTTCGCCGCGATAGTCGTCCGGCACGCCGATCACATTTGCTTCCTCGACGGCGTCATGGGCCATCAGCGCTTCCTCGATGGTGCGCGGATAGACATTGAAGCCCGAACTGATGATCAGATCCTTGATGCGATCAACGAGAAAGACATAACCGTCCTCGTCCATGTGGCCGACGTCGCCCGTGCGCAGCCAGCCATCCATGAAGGCATCCGCCGTGGCCTGCGGCTCGTTGTAGTAGGCGAGCATGACCTGGGCACCCTTGACCTGGACTTCGCCGTCTTCACCGATGCCAACCGGCGTATCGGTCTCGAGGTTGACGAAACGAATGTCGGTGCCCGGCAAGGGCAGGCCGATGGACAGGGGCTTGGAGGGTACGCGCAGGGCGGCGCAGCAGACCACGGGAGAGGCCTCTGTCAGGCCGTATCCTTCGGCGAGGATGGCCGAGGACTTCTTGCCGAAGGCCGCCCGAATTTCGTTGGACAGGGCGGCACCGCCGGAAATGGCGACCTCGATACTGGCCAATTGCTCGGATGTGGCGCCTTCGGCGCGGGCAACGGCATTGAGCAGGGTGGGTACGGCGGGTAGTACATTGGCGCGAGTGCGGGTGAGCAGGTTGAGCAGCGCCTTGAGTTCAAAACGCGGCAGCATGACAACCTGGGTGCCGTTGCAGAGCGGTACGTTCATGCAGACCGTCATGGCGAAGATGTGAAAAAACGGCAGCACCGCCACAATCTTGGCGGGGGGCAGGAACAGGCCACAGCCCCAGTGGTTGATCTGGCTCATATTGGCGGCGATATTGGCATGCGTCAGCTGGGCGCCCTTGGGCAGGCCGGTGGTGCCGCCGGTATATTGCTGGACGGCAATATCGGTCTGGGCGTCGATGACGACGGCGGTGGGCGGCTCGCCGCGTTCGACCATGGTGTGAAAATGGCTGATCCGGTCGGCAATGGGCGAGGCCTTGAGCCGGGCCAGGTCCCGGCGCTTGGCCACCGAGAACAGGATCTTCTTGACCAGCGGCAGGGCATCGGGGAAGTGGCAGACCACCAGCGACTTGATGTGGCCGGCCTGCACCAGCTTTTCGGCCTTCTCGAAGATCTGCTGCAGGTCCAGCGTCACCATGACCTCGGCGCCCGCGTTCTCGGCGATGTGGCTGAGTTCATGCACGGTGTAGAGCGGGTTGCAGTTGACCACCGTGCCGCCGGCGCGCAGCACGGCGTAATAGGCAATGGGATAGAACGGCGTGTTGGGCAGCATGAGGGCGACACGGCTGCCCTTCTTGACGCCAAACTCGCGTTGCAGGGCACCGGCAAAGGCGATGATCTTGCTGGCCAGCTCACCGAAGCTGGTTGTGCCACCCAGAAAGTCGAGTGCGACAGCGGACGGGTTTTTGGCACAGGCGGCCAGCACCTGCTCGTGTACCGGGCGAATGTCGAGCTCGACAGCCCAGTCAATGCCCTCGGGATAGCTGGCGATCCAGGGACGCACATGGGGGGCGGGACTCTTGGATGCCATCGTTTCCTCCGTTTGCCGGGTACCGGCTGGGCTTTGCGCCTTGCTGCAATGAATATCCCACGGCTTTACGTTAGCGTCAAACAACTGTCCGAGGTTTTGGACAGGCGCCAGGACGGCGTGCGGTGAAAAGGCATGTAACCCCGGGCGCTGACCTGAATAGCCGTTAACGGCGATTGGTTGACGTATACGTCAAGCATGCTAGACTGACCCTCAACAATGAGAGCATGCCGCGCTATGATCCCTGGCGCGACGTGCCTGTAACAGCGGAACGATTCGGCGAGCAGGCTGACGTTTCGGGATTGAGTTGCGTGGTGCCGTGCGCCAGCAACGCCTTGGAGGGCATGCCGTGACCATTGCGCTGATCTTGATTGCACTTATAGCCTTTGCCGTGTTGGCGCTGCGCGAATCCTCGCTGCGCGACTGGGGCCTGGTGGCGTTGGTCATCGGTATCCTGTCGCGGTTCGGCATCGATGATGGCGGCCTTGTCATGGCGACGGGCGTGATCGGCTGGGTGCTGGCGCTGTTGCCGGGGGCGATCCTGGTGCTGCTCAGCATTGCGACCATCCGCAAGCCGCTGCTGACGACCCCGATCTATGGGGCGGTCAAGTCCATCCTGCCGCGCGTCAGCCGTACCGAACAGGAAGCGCTCGATGCTGGCACCGTGGGTTGGGATGCGGAGCTGTTTTCCGGGCGCCCGGACTGGACCAAGCTGAATGCGATCCGGCCGCTGACCCTTACGGCGGACGAACAGGCTTTCCTTGATGGTCCGACTGAAGATGTCTGCGCCATGATCGACGATTGGGACACCCGCAATAACCGCGCCGATCTCAGCCCCGAAGTCTGGCAGTTCTTCAAGGACAAGGGCTTTTTGGGCATGCTGATCGGCAAGGAGCATGGCGGGCTGGGCTTCGGCGCTCAGGCGCAGTCGATGGTGGTGTCCAAGATCTCCAGCCGCTCGGTGGCCGCTGGTATTACCGTGATGGTACCCAACTCACTCGGGCCGGGCGAGTTGCTGGAAAAATACGGCACGCCAGCGCAGAAGGAAAAATATCTCGGTCGTCTGGCCAAGGGGCTGGAAGTGCCGTGTTTTGCGCTGACCGGCGTGCATTCAGGTTCGGACGCGGGCGGTATGCGCGATATCGGCGTGGTCACCAGGGGCAAGTATCAGGGCAAGGATGTGCTCGGCGTCAAGCTGAGCTGGGACAAGCGCTATATCACGCTGGCGCCGATCGCCACATTGGTGGGGCTGGCTTTCATTCTCAAGGACCCCGACAACCATCTCGGACGCGGCGAAGATATCGGCATCACGCTCGCATTGGTGCCACATGACCATCCGGGTGTCGAAATCGGACGCCGGCATTTCCCGGCGCGGCAGGCGTTTATGAACGGGCCGGTGCGCGGCACCGATGTGTTCATTCCGATGGAATTTCTGATCGGTGGTACCGATTATGCGGGGCAGGGCTGGCGCATGCTGATGGAGTGCCTGTCGACGGGGCGCGCCATTTCGCTGCCGGCCATTGGCACGACATCGATCAAGCAGGCGCTGCGCGTCACCTCGGCCTATGCCAGGGTGCGGCGGCAGTTCGGCATTCCGGTGGGCCTGATGGAAGGCGTGGCCGAGCCGCTCGGCGAGATGGTCAAGCGCGCCTACACCTATGAGGCCTCGCGCCGCCTGACCGCCTCGATGGTGGATGAAGGCCAGCGCCCGGCGGTGATTTCGGCGCTGCTGAAATATCGCACGACTGAGGCGATGCGCGACAGCGTGGATGACAGTTTTGACATCCATGGCGGCCGCGCCATTCAGGACGGGCCCGGCAACTATCTGTTCGGCGGCTATATGGCCACCCCGGTGGCTATCACCGTGGAAGGCGCCAATATCCTGACACGGACGCTGATGACCTTTGCCCAGGGCGTGCTGCGGGCACATCCTTTCCTCTACAAGGAAATCGAAGCGGCCCAGAACAAGGACAAGAAGGCGGGTCTGGATCAGTTCGATGCGGCCTTTGGCGGGCATACCAAGTTCATGCTGCGCAATATCGTGGCCAGTTTCGTGTTTGGCGTCAGCAATGGCGCGTTTGCCTCGACGCCGGTCGATACGGAAATGGCCGGCTGGTACCGCAAGCTGCACCGCTATGCGCAGGCCTTCGCCCTGACCGCAGACTGGACCACGGTCATCCTGGGCGGTCAGCTCAAGCGCAAGCAGAAACTGAGTGGCCGCATGGCCGACATTCTGGGTGATCTCTATCTGATGTCGGCGACATTGCGCCGGTTTGAGGATGAAGGGCGCATTGCCGAGGACAAGCCGCTGGTCGACGCGATCATGGCGGACCGGATCGCGGCAATGGAACATACCTTTGGCGAAGTGTTCGCCAATTTCCCCAATGGCGTTGCCGCCAATGCCATGCGCTTCTTGTGCTTCCCGCTGGGGCGGCATGCCAGGCCGGCCAGCGATCGGGTCAATTATCGTTTCGTGCGCGATGTGTTGCGCCCCGGCGCGTTCCGCGACCGGCTGACCACCGGCCTGTACGTGTCGATGGATGCCGATGACGTGACCGGTGTTCTGGAAGATGCGCTGATCAAGGTGACCGAGGCCGAGGAGATCGAGGCCAGATTCATCAAGGCGGCGCGCAAGGGCGTGATCGAGCGGCGGCTGGATCGCGATGCGATTGACGATGCGGTGGCTGCGGGCGTGCTGAACGGCAATGAAGCGGGCATTATGCGGGCCGCAGATGAAACCACAGACCGGGTGGTCGAGGTGGACGACTTTGCGCAGGACGAACTGGCGATAGAGCCCAAGAAGGCGGTGGCCAAGCCCAAACGTGAGACGGTCGCGCCGAAGCGCAAGCCGGCCCCAGCAAAGAGTGCGGCAGCGACGGCAAAGGCCAAAGCAACCGCAAAATGATCTTGAGCGTTGGCCATCGATAACCCGTCGATTTGGGGATGGAAGATAATGGGCGCTGCAGCGAACATATCGGGTGCAGCGCCTGGTTAGCCCACATAATGGGTGCCGCCCGGCACCGGGTGGGTGAGGCGCAAGCCCGAAATTCGAGGAGACACAATGATCCAGCCGCAGATGCCCGAGAGCACAAACTGGCGCTTTGAAATAGACGTGGAGGGCCTGGGCTGGCTGACAATCGACACGCCCAATTCGCCGGTCAACACGCTGAGCCGGCTGGCCATTGAAGAACTGGAACTTCTGGTGATCCGGTTCGAGGAACTGGCCAAGAGCGGTGACCTGGTCGGGGTGATTCTGCTCAGCGGCAAGGATAGCGGGTTTATCGCTGGCGCCGATGTCAGCGAGTTCGATGCGATGAGCGACTTCTCGGTTCTGCCGGGGGCGCTGCAGCGCACGCATGCACTGTTCAGCCGCATCGAAGCGCTGAAAGTTCCGATGGTGGCGGGCATTCACGGCTTCTGCCTGGGCGGCGGGCTGGAGCTGGCGCTCGCCTGCCACTACCGCGTGGCGGTGAATAACGACAAGACGCGAATTGGCTTCCCCGAGGTCAATCTGGGCATCTTCCCCGGCTTTGGCGGCACGGGCCGCTCGATCCGCCAGGCCGGACCGGTCGATGCCATGGGGATCATGCTGGCGGGCCGCCTGCTCAAGGCCGGCGCGGCGCGCGGGATGAACCTAGTCGACAAGCTGGTGCGTCATCGCGACAATCTGCGCTGGGAAGCGCGCAAGGCCGTGCTGCAGAAGCGCGGTTCGACCCAGGCGGGCTTGCTCAAACGGGTGGTGGCGATGGGGCCGCTGCGCGGCTATGTGGCCAACAAGATGCGCGCGCAGGTGGCCAAGAAGGCGCGCCCGGAACACTATCCGGCGCCCTATGCGCTGATCGATCTGTTCGAAGAGCACGGCAATAACTGGCAGGCGATGAGCCATGGCGAAATCGACCGCTTCGTGCCGCTGATGGGCAGCGATACCGCAACCAATCTGCGCCGGGTGTTCTTTGCCTCCGAGGCCCTCAAGAAGCAGGGCAGCAAGGGCGTCAAGTTTTCCCGGGTGCATGTGATTGGCGCGGGCGTGATGGGCGGCGATATCGCGGCCTGGTGCGCGCTGCGCGGCATGAGCGTGACGCTGCAGGATCTGGATATGGCGCGGATCCAGCCGGCGCTGGATCGCGGAAAGAAGCTGTTCAAGAAACGGCTGAAGAAAAAGCGCGAGGTGGACGCGGCCATGCTGCGGCTGGAGGCCGACCCCGAGGGCAAGGGCGTCAGCCGCGCCGATGTGATCATCGAGGCGGTGGTGGAGAAACTTGACGTCAAGCAGTCCATCTTTGGCGAGCTCGAATTCAAGGCCAAGCCCAACGCTATTCTGGCGACCAATACCAGTTCGATCGAACTTGAGCGCATTGCCGAAAAGCTCAAGCAGCCGGAGCGACTGATCGGGCTGCACTTCTTCAACCCGGTGGCACAGCTGCCGCTGGTGGAAGTGATCCGCTCCAGTTTCAATGCCGATGCCGAGATCGGCAAGGGCGCCGCCTTTGCGCTGGCCATCGGCAAGTCGCCCGTGGTGGTCAAATCGGCGCCGGGCTTTCTCGTGAACCGGGTGTTGATGCCTTATATGCTGGGCGCGGTGGAACGGGTGGAGCGCGGCGAGAGCAAGGAATTGCTCGACGCCGCTGCCGTGGCGTTCGGCATGCCGATGGGTCCGATCGAGCTGATGGATACTGTCGGACTCGATGTCGGCAAGTCGGTGGCGACCGAACTGGGCCATGCGGTGCCCGAAGGCAGCAATTTCGACACGCTGGTCAAGGCCGGCAAGCTGGGGCGCAAGACCGGCGAAGGCTTTTACAAATGGAGCGAGGGCAAGGCGCAAAAGGGCGAAGTGCCCGCGCATGCTGACCTCGCAGCCCTGGGCCGCGACCTGGTCAAGCCGCTGGTCGACATGACCGAAGTGGTGCTGGCCGAGGGCGTGGTCGCCAATGCGGGGCTGGCCGATATCGGAGTCATCATGGGTACAGGCTTTGCGCCGTTCCTCGGCGGACCGCTCAAGGCAAGACAGGATGGCAAGGCATGATCGTTCGAGAGCCCCGATATTCGGGCCAAACGCCCCCCTCCCTGACCCTCCCCGCAAGGGGGAGGGTGTCGACTGCACCATCGTGCGCAACATTGATCCAGACTGACGAGGATGCCAAATGACTGAACTTCGCAGAGTGGCCATTGTCGGGTCGGCACGCCTGCCGTTTGCGCGCGGCAATACCGCCTATGCTGATGAAACCAACCTTTCCATGCTCGGCGCCGTGCTGGGTGGGCTGGTCGACAAATTTGGCCTCAAAGGCACCAAGATCGACGAGGTGGTGGCCGGTTCGGTGATTGCCCATAGCCGCGATTTCAATATTGCGCGCGAAGCGAGCCTGGATGCCGGGCTGTCGCCGCGCACGCCGGCCACGACACTGCAGATTGCCTGTGGCACGAGCCTGCAGGCGGCGCTGATGCTGGGCGCCAAGATTGCCAGCGGCGAGATCGACAGCGGCATTGCCGCCGGGTCGGACACGGTGAGCGACAGCCCGATCGTCTTTGGCAACAAGTTCCAGCACCGCATGATCAATCTGGGCAAGGCGCGGACCACCGGCGACAAGTTCAGGGCGTTCAAGGGATTTTCCTTTGGTGAGTTGACGCCGGTGGCGCCCTCGGTCAATGAGCCGCGCACGGGTCTCAGCATGGGGCAGCATTGCGAACTGATGGCCAAGGAGTGGGGTATCACCAGGCAGGCGCAGGACGCGCTGGCGGTGGCCAGCCATACCAATGCGGCCAAGGCCTATGACGAAGGCTTCCATGACGATCTGCTGGTGCCCCGCGCCGGGCTGGTACGCGACAACAATGTGCGCGCCGACGCCAATATCGAGAAGATGGCGACGCTCAAGCCGGCCTTCGACAAATCCAGCGGCAAGGGCACGCTGACGGCGGGCAATTCGACGCCACTGACCGATGGCGCGTCGGCGGTACTGCTGGCCAGCGAAGCATGGGCCAGGGAGCGCGGCCTGCCGATCCTGGCCTATCTCAGCATGGGCCGGGTGGCCGGCAATGATTTCGCGCATGGCGAGGGACTGCTGATGGCGCCGACCATTGCAGTCAGCGAACTGCTGGCGCGGGCTGGGCTGGGCTTTGACGATATCGACTATTTCGAACTGCATGAGGCCTTCGCCGCGCAGGTGCTGTGCACGCTGGCAGCCTGGAATGACCCTGCCTACTGCAAGGATGTGCTGGGCCGCGACAGCGTGCTGGGGCCGATCGATCCGGCCAAGATCAATGTGAAGGGCTCCAGCCTGGCCTATGGGCATCCGTTCGCGGCGACCGGGGCGCGCATTCTGGGGCTGACAGCCAAATTGCTGGCCGCTGAGCCAGGCAAGCGCGCACTGATTTCCGTGTGCACGGCGGGTGGGCAAGGCGTGACCGCTCTGGTAGAGGGCGCGGCATGAGCGATAATGTTGTCAAATTCCGCAAGATCGAAAAAGAGCCCGAGCCCAAGCCGCCGCGCCAGGAACTGGTATTGCCCGGCTGGGTACCGTTCGCCGTGCTGATCGGGCTGGCGCTGCTGATCTATGGTGTGCAGCAATCGGGTTTGCTGGCCGGCTAGACGCGTTTTCCACAGATCGTGAACCGCCCGCAGAGGCGTTGCCGCATTGCCCGGCACGGCAATGCTTGTCACTGCACGCCCCTGTTGACGCATAGGTCAATCTTTTGCTTGTCAGTAGGCGGAATTGCGTAATACCGTCCATTAATCTTGCCCGGCCGGCTCCAAGCTCCGGCCACAAGCCAAATAAATCCGCGGCGCCATGATCGCGGAAACAATGATGTTTTCAGGAAGTCCGCAAGGAGATGGAACGCGCATGAAAATCACTCAAACCCTGACAGCGGTCGCAACCGCCGGCGCCATGGCGCTGCTGATGAGCACGGCCGCTTCGGCCGTCACGCTCAACATGATGAACGGCTCCGAGCCTGGTTCGATCGATCCGCACCAGGCATCGGGCGACTGGGAAAACCGCATCATCGGCGACTATATCGAAGGCCTGATGACCGAAGACGCCGATGCGCAGGCCATTCCCGGCCAGGCCGAGAGCCATACCGTTTCCGACGATGGCCTGGTCTATACCTTCAAGCTGCGTGATGGCATCCAGTGGTCGGACGGCACCCCGGTGACCGCCGGCGATTTCGTCTTCGCCTTCCAGCGCCTGTTCGATCCCAAGACCGCTTCGGACTATGCCTATCTGCAGTTTCCGATCAAGAACGGTTCGGAAATCGCCGAAGGCACCGTGACCGATTTCGACGAACTGGGCGTCAAGGCCCTCGACGACAAGACCGTTGAAATCACCCTCGAAGGCCCCACGCCGTTCTTCCTGCAGGCGCTGACCCACTACACGGCCTATCCCGTGCCCAAGCATGTGATCGACAAGGTCGGCACCGAGTGGACCAAGGTCGAGAACATCGTTTCGAACGGCCCCTACACGCCTATTGAATGGCTTCCGGGCAGCTACATCAAGTCGGTGAAATCCGAGACCTACTGGGATGCCGCCAATGTCCAGATCGACGAAGTGAACTACTTCGTGCAGGAAGACCTGGCCGCCGCCCTGTCGCGTTATCGCGCCGGTGAATATGACATCCTGACCGACATTCCGTCGGACCAGGCCGAGTGGATCAAGACCAATCTGCCCGGCCAGGACTATTTTGCCCCGTTCCTGGGCATCTATTATTACGTGATCAACCAGGAGAAGCCGCCGTTTGACAATGCCGAGGTCCGCAAGGCGCTGTCGATGTCGATCAACCGCGACGTGATCGGTCCCGACGTGCTGGGTACCGGCGAACTGCCAGCCTATGGGTGGGTTCCCGAAGGCACGGCCAACTATGAAGGCGTGACCCCCTACCAGCCCGAATGGATCGGTCTTTCCTATGAAGAGCGCGTGGCAGAAGCCAAGGCGATCATGGAAGGGCTGGGCTATACTGCGGATTCGCCGTTGCCCGTGCAGCTCAAGTACAACACCAATGACAACCATCAGCGGATCGCCGTGGCGATCAGCTCGATGTGGGAACAGATTGGCGTCAAGACCGAGCTGTTCAACTCCGAAACCGCCGTGCACTACGACGCCCTGCGCGCCGGTGATTTCGAAATCGGTCGTGCCGGCTGGCTGCTGGACTATTCGGACCCGTCCAACACGCTTGATCTGCTGCGCACCGGCATCATGCAGGACGGCGCGATGAACTGGGGCAATAACTATGGCCGCTACGCGAACGAAGAGTTCGACGCGCTGATGGATCAGGCCACCACCGAGCAGGACCTCGTGGCACGCGCCGCGATGCTCGGCGAGGCCGAAAAGATCGCGATGGATGAAACCGCCGCGTTCCCGATCTACTGGTACATCGCCCAGAACGTGGTGTCCCCCGAGATCAGCGGCTTCGTCAGCAACGCATCGGACATTCACCGGACGCGTTGGCTCTCCAAGGCCGAGTAGCCGCCGAAACCGTGTGGCGTCGCCCCCAGGAGGGGCGGCGCCGCAGTTTTATCCACCAGGCCTCTGACCTGAGGGCGCGGTGGATGTGAAAGGTCCAAAAAATCCATGTTTGGCTATGTGACGCGGCGTGTGCTGTCAGCGATTCCGGTAGCGTTGATTGCCGTTACTGCCTGTTTCTTCATTCTGCGGCTGGCGCCTGGCGGCCCCTTCGACGGTGAACGCGCGCTGCCCCCGACAACGCTGGCCAATTTGCGGGCGCACTACAATCTCGACCTGCCGCTGATCCAGCAATATTTCATCTATGTCAGCCGTCTGCTGCAGGGCGATTTTGGCCCCTCCATGGTGTATAATGACTTCACCGTCGCCCAGATGCTGTGGATCGGGCTGCCTTTCACGCTGACGCTGGGCCTGTCGGCCTTCGTCATCGGTACGCTGGTGGGGCTCGTGGCCGGCGCGCTGTCTGCCGTCAACCAGAACAAGTGGCCGGACTATCTGTTGGTCATGATCGTGGTGATCGGGCTGGTGGTGCCCAACTTCCTGATGGCTGCCATCCTGCAACTGGTTTTCGGTGTCTATCTCAACTGGGTGCCAGCAGGGGGGTGGCAGAGCGGCTCGATTCCCCATCTGGTGCTGCCGATCACCGTGCTGGTGCTGCCCCATGCGGGACGGACGGCACGACTGATGCGCGGCTCGATGGTCGAAGTGCTGAGTACCAATTATGTGCGCACCGCCAAATCCAAGGGTCTCGGCCAGCGGCTGATCCTGGCGCGCCACGCCATCAAGCCGGCACTATTGCCGGTGGTGTCCTATCTCGGCCCGGGGCTATCCTATCTGCTCACCGGCTCGCTGGTGGTGGAGCAGATCTTTGCGCTGCCCGGCATTGGCCGCTACTTCATCAGCGCCGCACTGAACCGCGACTATGGCCTCGTGCTGGGAACAACCATTTTGTACATGTTCGTTATCCTGGCGGTGAACCTATTGGTCGACATTCTCTATGCCTGGCTCGATCCGAAGGTGAGGTACAGCTGATGGCTGGGATTACTGGCAAGGACGCGGTACTCACCGAGTATGCGCACAGGCTCGAAACGCTCGACGCGCCCAAGGGTCGGTCGCTGACCCAGGATGCCATACGGCGCCTGGTCCGCAACAAGGCCGCGGTACTATCGGTCTTCGTGGTCGGCTTCATCATCATCTTCGCGTTTGCCGGGCCATATTTCCTGCCCTGGACCTATGACAAGATCGACTGGAGCGGCATCCGCAAGCCGCCCAATTTCGAGGCCGGGCACTATGCCGGCACCGACCAGAATGGCCGCGACATGCTGGCCCGCATCATGCAGGGCACGCAGATGAGCCTGATCGTGGCGGGCGTCGCGACGCTGGTCTCGGTGATCATCGGAGTGATCTACGGCGCCGTTGCCGGCTATTTCGGTGGCAGGGTCGATGCGGTGATGATGCGCTTCGTCGACATCATGTATGCGCTGCCCTACATTCTGTTCGTCATCATTCTGGTGGTGATCTTCGGGCGCAATCCAGTGCTGCTGTTTGTCGGCATCGGCTTTCTCGAATGGCTGACCATGGCGCGGATCGTGCGCGGACAGACCATGTCGATCAAGCAGCGCGAGTTTGTCGAGGCGGCCAAGGCGGGCGGGGCCAAGCCCTGGACCATCATCTTCCGCCATATCGTCCCCAACCTCACCGGTCCGGTGGTGATCTATGCCACGCTGACCGTGCCCGAGATCATTCTGACCGAGAGCTTCCTCTCCTATCTGGGCCTGGGCGTGCAGGAGCCGCAGACATCATTGGGCACGCTGATCTCGTTCGGCGCGCCCGTGGCCGAGACGCTGCCCTGGATGCTGATCGGGCCGGCGGTGGTTCTGGTGAGCCTGCTGCTCTGCCTCACCTATATCGGCGACGGCCTGCGCGACGCCCTCGACCCCAAGGATCGATAGATATGACAGAAGTCCTCAAAGTCGAAGACATGTCGGTGACCTTCGAGCTGCATGACAGCGAGGTGCAGGCCGTGCGCGAGATGAATTTCAGCCTGGCCGAAGGCGAGACGCTGGCGGTGGTGGGTGAATCGGGTTCAGGCAAGAGCCAGGCGTTTCTCGCCATTATGGGCCTGCTGGCCAAAAATGGCCGGGCTGGTGGCCGGGTCATGATGGGTGACGTGGACTTGCTGGCCCTGGATTCGAGGCAGCTCGACAGGTATCGCGGCAAGGATATCGCCATGATCTTCCAGGACCCGATGACCTCGCTGAACCCGACGCTCAAGGTCAAGACCCAGCTCAGCGAAGTGTTGGTCAAGCATCGCGGCTTCTACCAGCAGGATGCTGTCACTACCTCGATCGAGATGCTCGAGCGGGTGGGCATTCCCGAACCCGTCAAGCGCGCCAATGCCTATCCGCACGAACTCTCGGGTGGCATGCGGCAGCGCGTGATGATCGCCATGGCCCTGCTGTGCCAGCCCAAGATCCTGATTGCCGACGAGCCCACCACGGCGCTGGACGTGACGGTGCAGGCGCAAATGCTGGATCTTTTCAAGTCGCTGACCGAGGATTTCGGCACCTCGCTGGTGCTGATCACCCATGATCTGGGTGTGGTCGCCGGCGTGGCCGACCGGATGATGGTGATGTATGGCGGGCGCGTGGTGGAGAAGGGGGTAACCGACGACCTGTTCTACGATCCGCGCCACCCCTACACGCTGGGCCTGCTGCATTCGACGCCCCATATTGCCAAGCGCGCGGTGCGGCTCGACCCCATTCAGGGCCTGCCGCCGAGCCTGGAAAACCTGCCCAAGGGCTGCGCGTTCCACCCGCGCTGCGCCTTTGCGTTTGATCGTTGTCTGGTCGAGCGACCGCCGTTGCGCGATGTCGGTGATGGCCGGCAGAAGGCGTGCTTTTATGAAGGCCCGCTGGCTTATGGCGAGGTGGCATAATGGCCCACACCACCACCCTGCTCGAAATCAAGGATCTGAAAAAGACCTTCTCGATCGCTACGGGGTTGTTTGCGCGCCCGCTGACATTGACGGCGCTGGAAGATATCAACTTCACCATCCGGCAAGGCGAGACCCTGGGTATTGTGGGTGAAAGCGGCTGTGGCAAGTCCACGCTGGGCCGCTGCATCCTTCAATTGCTGGCGCCCGATGAGGGCCAGGTGCTGTGGCTGGGTCAGGATCTGACCAAGCTGCCGGCGGAAGAAATGCGTCAGCGCCGGCAGGATTTGCAGATCATCTTTCAGGATCCGCTCGCCTCGCTCAATCCGCGCATGACGGTGGGCGAGATCATCGCCGACCCGCTGCGTACGCTGCGCCCGGAGCTCAACAAAACCGAGCGTCGGGCCCGGGTGCTCAAAACCATGGAATCGGTAGGGCTGCTGCCCGAGATGATCAACCGCTATCCGCACGAATTTTCGGGCGGACAGGCGCAGCGCATCGGCATTGCCCGGGCGCTGATCACCGAGCCCAAGCTGATCGTCTGCGATGAGCCGGTTTCGGCGCTGGACGTGTCGATCCAGGCGCAGATCCTCAACCTTCTGGCCGAGCTCAAGGATGAGTTCGGGCTGACGCTGATCTTCATCTCGCATAATCTGAGCGTGGTGCGGCATGTGTCAGACCGCATCCTGGTGCTGTATCTGGGGCGGATCGTCGAACTGGCGAGCGGCGACGAGATCTATGAGGACCCCAAGCATCCCTATACGCGAGCGTTGCTGACGGCGGTTCCGATCCCCGATCCCAAGCTGGCGCGGTTGCGCAATATTGATGCGCTGAAGGGCGAAATTCCTTCGCCGATCAACCCGCCTTCGGGCTGTACCTTCCGCACGCGGTGCCGTTTTGCCAAGCCCTATTGCGCCGAAAAGCGCCCGCCGCTGGAGATCATCGAGAATGGCCGGCTGGTGGCGTGCCATCGCTGGCGCGAAATCGAGGTGCCGGCAGAAGCCGTGCTGAACGGCTAGTCGGTCAGAGCGTCATAGGCCGCCGCGATCCTCGCGGCGGCTCTTGCCATCTCAACGTCTGAAAATTCCAGCACGCCGTGTTCGGCCATCAGCGCGTGATATTGCTGCTGTTCGTATGGGACGCCCTTGGGCAGGGGTACAACGTGCCAATGCAGATGGCTGTTGCCCAACTGGCTGCCCAATGAGAGCACATAGATGCGTTCGGCATTGTAGACCCGCTTGAGCGCACGGGAGAGGCGGTGGACCACCGTCTGCAGGGCCAGGTACTGGGCGGGCGAAAGGTCCTCTGCGAGGTCCTCACAGTGGCGCTTGGGGCAGACCAGCGCATAGCCGGGCTGGGTGGGGTATTTGCTGAGAAAGACGATGGTCTCGTCATCCTGGGCGATCAGATGATGGGCATAGTCAGGATTGCCGGCAATCATCTCGCAGATGAAACAAGGGCCGCGCTGGGCGCGCTCGGCATAGGCCCGCAGATCGAAAGCCCGGCGGCTCATCAGCTGGCTTCGGCTAGACCGTCAACGCTCCGCCGCGCCTTCTTGCCGACACTGACTGTCTTGCGGCGGCGGTCGGGGCCGACAAATTCGGCCGATTCGATGAAGCTGCGCGGGTGGGCCGTGATGTTATCCAGCCGAGTCAGCAGGTGATTGGCCGCAAATGGCTTGCGCAGGAACTCAGTAATGCCGGCATCGCGAGCGTCGGCTATGCGCTTGGCATCGGGTGCGGCACTCATCATGATGATGGGAATCAGCCGATTGCGGCAGTCGCTATTGGCGCGCAGTTTGCGGGTAAAGGCCACGCCGTCCAGGCCGACAAGGGCGTCATCGATGATCAGCAGGTCAAAGCTGCGGTGGTTCAGCTCGAACATGGCCTTGCTGGCATCACAGACTTCGCGAATGTCCTTGCGACCGAGACTGCGCAGCATGACAGCGACCAGCGCCGCCATATGGGCCGACGCATCGGCGACCAGAACGCCCCGCTTGGTGATTTCCTCGTTGGCCATGGTGATCCCACATAATAGCGTGACTGGAGCATAGCTTAGCTTTGCCTATGAGCCGTTAATGGGGCTATGGGTATGCCGGCTTGGCTTTTCACGACATTTGGGTGAAAACTCCGGCCATGCCGCGTTGACAGGGGGGGGCATTTTCCCTATGTATCCCCCAAGTTTCCGGGCGCCAAGGCGCCCCTTTTGTTTGACCAAGGAATCGTCCGATGAAGATCCGCAACTCGCTGAAGGCGCTGATGACTCGCCACCGCGCGAACAAGCTCGTCCGCCGTCGCGGTCGGGTTTATATCATCAACAAGGTAGACAAGCGTTTCAAAGCCCGCCAGGGCTGAGCTTGGCTCGACTGCTGTTTGAATAATAGGGCCCGCGCAAGCGGGCCTTGTTGTTTTGTCTGCCGCCCGGGCGCTGCAGAGAGCGGGCAGCAAGGTCAAGGTGGCCTAGGGAGGCGATGCTGCCCTCCTACCCTGACTACTGGCGAACGGTACTGATCCCGTGCGCACTCGCCTTTGGCGCAGAACTATTTGTTAAGCAATTTATTAACTGAATTTCCACGGCGCGAACCATTCTGATTTTGGTGGCTGTAAGTTCCAGCGTCAATTTGAGGTTGTGACATGCTGCAGGCCCGGACCCTGACCGTCCTGATCAAACGACCAATCGAGGAGGTGTATGCCTTCGTGGTTGATCCGGCCAATCTGGCGCGCTGGACGATGAGCGGTCCTGGCCGTCCGGAGCCTGAGCAAGGACCGCTGATCTGGTCGTTCGGCCATCCGCAAGGCCGTGCCATGGTGCAAGTTACCCCACCGAACCCGTTCTTCGTGCTCGACTATACGGTGCGGGTGGGGGTTCAGGTGATGCGCGCGGCCAGTGTCAGGTTGATCCGCAATGGCAATGGCACGGTGCTGACTCACACCTCGGTGCAGCAGCCGCTGGTCTCGGATGCGGTCTTCGCCTCAGAAGAAGAGTGGCTGCAGGCTGACCTGATGGTGCTCAAGACCCTGATGGAGCGCTAGTCTGCGAGCATCCGGACAAAGAAAAGCCCGCGACGCTGCGCGGGCTTTCTTGTTGGAGACAGGGGGCGATCAGCTGGAGCCAGCGCCGTCCTGACGGACGAAGGCGATGCGCAGCATATTGGTGGCGCCAGGCGTGCCCAGCGGGATGCCGGCGGTGATGGCGATCCGGTCGCCGGGGCGGGCAAAGCCTTCCTGATAGGAAATCACGCAAGCGCGGTCGACCATGTCTTCGAGATTGACCGCATCTTCGGTCTGCACGCAGTGCACACCCCAGACCACCGACATGCGGCGAATGGTGCGCATATTGGGTGACAGCACGATGATGGGCTTGGAAGGCCGTTCGCGGGCAGCACGGATGCCGGTGGAGCCCGAAGCGGTGTAGGTGACGATGGCGGCCAGATCGAGCGTCTCGGCCACCTGGCGGGTGGCTGCCGAGATGGCGTCGGCCGCAGTGGCTTCCGGCTCGGTGTGGGCGGCGCGAATGATGTTGCGATAATTGAGATCGCCTTCGACGGCAATGGCCACCTTGTTCATGGTGGCGACAGCCTCAACCGGGTACATGCCGGAAGCCGATTCGGCCGACAGCATCATGGCATCGGCGCCTTCGAATACCGCAATCGACACGTCCGAGACTTCGGCGCGGGTGGGGACAGGCGCGGTGATCATCGATTCCAGCATCTGGGTGGCCACGACCACCGGCTTGCCGTAGCGGCGGGCCATGCGGATCATGCGCTTCTGCAGGCCGGGAACCTGCTCAAGCGGCAATTCGACGCCCAGATCGCCACGCGCCACCATAATGGCATCGCTCAGCTTGATGATCTCTTCAAGGCGCTCAATGGCCTGCGGCTTTTCAATCTTGGCCATGACGCCGGCGCGACCCTGAACAATCTTGCGCACGTCGATGATGTCTTCGGGGCGCTGTACGAAGGACAGCGCAATCCAGTCGGCGTCAGCGGCCAGACCGGCCAGCAGATCGGCATGGTCCTTTTCGGTCAGGGCGCCGGTCGGCAGCAGGGTATCGGGGAGCGAAACGCCCTTCTTGTCGCTCAGCTTGCCGCCATAGACCACTTCGGTCTCGATGGCGCCATTGCCCACCTTGGTGGCCTTGAGCGACAGTTTGCCGTCATCGATCAGCAAGCGATCACCCACTGAAACGCTCTCGATAATTTCGGGATGAGGCAGGAACACGCGCTCGGCAGTACCGGGTGTTTCATTGCTGTCGAGGGTGAATTTCTGTCCGGCAAGCAGTTCGACGGCGCCGTCGGCAAACTTCCAGACGCGCAGCTTGGGGCCCTGCAGATCGACCAGAACGCCCAAGGGGTGGTTCAACCGCTTCTCGACATTGCGGATGCGCTCGACCGTGGTGCGGAGCACCTCATGGCTGGCATGGCTCATATTGATGCGGAACACGTCTGCGCCGGCCTTGGCCAGTTCCTCGATCATCTTTTCCTCGTGGCTGGCTGGCCCGAGGGTGGCGACGATCTTTGCGCGTCTCATGCGTCTCATTGCGTGTCCGTTTCTTGTAGCGTTATGTCGTCCTGCGGTGCGTCCACATCGTCGGGATCGACAAGGAAAGTAGGATCTTCAAGGTCTTCGCTGCCGTCGGGGCCGACGACGGCAGGGCCGGCGGCGGTCTCGGTCAGCTGCAGCGTCCAGTCGGAACGGTTCTGGGTATCGATTTCGAAGAAACCGGTGCGCTCATAACCACGGGCAAGGCAATCCTCAACCCCAAATATGGTGAAGGTTTCGTCGCGCGTACACATGAATACCGATCCGTCCCAAGCCCCGCCGGCCACATCATCTGCTACAAAGATGTAAAAGAAGCGACGCTGCAGTTCGCCTTGAAACAGGACGCGGCAATCGCCCGGAGGCGCTTGCCACCAGCCTTCGCTCATCCAGCCGCGCTCAGCGCGATAGCCAAGGGCCACTGAAACAAGATTGGCAGTCTCATTGCAGATGCGCAGGTCGGCCTTGGCCGGCGTTGCAAAGAACGCCAAGCTGGCAAGCGTTGCGCCGATCAGAGTCGTGCCGAGACGAGTGGTTTGCAAAAGCGAGCCGGAAATCATCGGGAAAACGTGCCTTCTTTGAGCCCATGGTGATGGATTGGTCAATGGCTAATGACCCGTTTTGGCGGAATTGCGGGCATGTGCTGATGTCATGATGGGGATTGGGTCACAAAGGGGTTGAACCGGGGGTGAGTCTGAGGTTCAAGCAGCGCTTGAAACAACGAGGTAAGACCCATGGCTGAAGACAGCGTTGCCCAGGACCAGCTCCGGGCGTTCATCGAGCGCATCGAGCGGATGGAAGAAGAGAAGGCAGCGATTGCCGCCGACATCAAGGAAATTTACGCTGAAGCCAAGGGCAACGGCTTTGATACCAAGATCCTGCGCAAGATCGTGGCCATTCGCAAGCAGGACGCCAATGAGCGTATGGAGCAGGAAGCCCTGCTTGAGCTGTATATGAGTGCTCTGGGCATGGTGGCGGCGCCATCTGACGACTAAACCGCGGCACCGTTAGCGATTTGCATCCGCCCAGTTGTCCGAAAGGCTGCTGGGCGGTGCGCGTTCAGGCCAGGATATCGATGGTCGATTTCGTCATGCGGTCGGTGGCACGTATCACGGTGGCGGCAGCCTTGAAGTCGGTCTCTGCCATCATGACCTCAACCAGCTCGGTGGAAAGGTCGGTTTCGCTCGGGCCAGTGCCGAAACGGGCCACCCGACTGGCGCTGGCATCAAGGCGATCGGCGGCCCGATACATGCCGGCGGTGCCCGATGCGATGGCGGAAATACTCATGATACTGGCCTTGGTGGATAATCCGTGCAGCGCCTAGCCTAGTGCCCGTGGCCTTGAGGTTTCCTTTAGGACGAAAGCTGCAATACCGTTCAAAGGCGAGATAAGTCGGCGCGGGGTGGATCAAGACGGAACGTAGGTTAACCTGATTGCGTGCTCGCCAATCCGATCATGTGCCACCAGGCGGAGCGGCGGGCGGGCGGCCGCGAAATATGGTTTGCCTCCGCCAAGCACGACCGGTTGGAGGTACAGCCGATATTCATCGATTAGCCCAAGCTGGGTCAGACAGCCCGCCAGCTCCGGTCCGGCGACGTCAATCTCGCCGTCGTAGTCGGCTTTCAAGGTCTGAACGAATTCTCCCAGATCGTTGTTCACCAGGGTGGCATTTGGGCCGACTGCCTTCAGCGTATGAGATACAACCCATTTCGGCGTGGCGCGCCAGGCCGCCGCGAAGTCGTTCCCGATGTCGTCCTGTCCCGGCTGATCCACGTCCCAATAGCGCATCATCTCGTAAATGCGCCGACCGTACAGGCAGCCAACGACCCCGCGCACTTGGTCGTTGAAGTGGCGATGCAGTTCATCGTCCGGCATCGGCAGGCTTGGCCCGCCATCAGGGCCGGCTACATAGCCGTCGAGTGACTGCATCATTCCATAGACAAGCTTGGCCATGGGCTGGCTCCTGTCGACCGGGCGGCGATCCGGTCGGATCGCATTCATTTACGCCGTGCCCCATGTTAAAGGTCGATCGAGCCAGGAAACCACCTCTAAATTGCAACCAGTCTGACGGACGGATCCGATGAACCGGCGACGCTCAGGATGCCCAATAAACCTCACGCTGGAAACCTTTGGCGACCGCTGGAGCCTGATTGTCCTGCGCGACATCATGTTCGGCGGTCGCCCTCGCGGCTTTCGGTCTCTGCTTGCCGAGAACATCGAGGGTATCGCGTCCAATATTCTTGCGGACCGGCTGAAACGCCTGACCGGCAATGGGCTGCTTACACGGGGCGATGATCCCGGTCACAAGCAGAAGATCATCTACGGCCTGACGGAAAAGGCGATTGATCTCGTCCCATTACTGGCGGTCGTGGGTAGCTGGGGGCTGCGCCACACACTCCCCTCGACAACGCTCGCCATACGGGCGCAGGTACTCGAAGACGGTGGCCCACAACTCTGGTCCGCGTTCATGGAGGAATTGCGGTATATCCACTTGGGCGCAGCGGCGCCCGAGGTCTCTGCCCTCGCCAAGATGCAATCGGCTTATGCAGCGGCCATTGCGTAAGTGACGCTCATGACCGGGCGTGACCCAAGCTTCGCAATTTGCACGCGATTTTGCTTCCCGTCCTGAGCCGCGTGTCGGTCCAGATCTTTCGCGGGTCGCGTCTTCGAACCCCAAAGTGGAGCCAGTCTTGCCGAGAAGGCCCTAGCGGGCCTTGCCCAGGGCGGCGACCATGGCCGCTTCGTCGTAGCCCAGCGTGCTCAGTGCGGTGGCGACGATGCCGGCGCGGTCGAGGCCTGCATCGGCATACATGTCGGCCTGGCTGGCATGCTCGACGAAACGATCAGGGATCATCAGCGGGCGGAAGCGCAGCTTGCCGTCGAGCAGGCCATTGCTGGCCAGGAAAGTTGCGACGTGGCTGCCAAAGCCGCCAATCGAGCCTTCCTCGGCGGTCAGCAGCACATCGTGGGTGCTGGCCAACTGGGCAATCAGTTCTTCGTCGAGTGGCTTCATGAAGCGGGCGTCGGCAATGGTCGGGGTGAGGCCCAAAGCGGCCAGCTTGTCGGCAGCGGCGAGCACTTCGCCCAGGCGCGTGCCGTAGCTGAGAATGGCAATGGTGGCGCCCTGACGCACGATGCGACCCTTGCCGATGGGCAGTATCTGGCCGCGAGCGGGCAGGTCGACGCCCATGCCGTCGCCGCGCGGATAGCGGAAGGCAATGGGGCCGTCGTCATAGGCGGCAGCGGTTGTCACCATATGGCGCAGTTCGGCCTCGTCGGCGGCGGCCATCTGCACGATGCCGGGGATGGCGCCGAGATAGGCGGCGTCGTAATTGCCGGCATGGGTGGGACCATCGGCGCCGACATAGCCGGCCCGGTCGATGGCGAAGCGCACCGGCAGGTGCTGGATGGCCACGTCGTGGATGACCTGGTCATAGGCGCGCTGCAGGAAGGTCGAATAAATGGCGCAGAACGGGCGCATGCCCTCGCTGGCCATGCCGGCGGCGAATGTCACGGCGTGCTGCTCGGCAATGCCGACATCGAAAATGCGGCTGGGGTGGATTTCGGCAAATTTGTCCAGACCGGTGCCCGAGGGCATGGCGGCGGTGACGGCCACGATGCGCGGATCGTCATGGGCTTCCTGGATCAGCGTATCGGCGAAAACCGACGTATAGGACGGCGCATTGGAGGGCGTCTTGGTCTGCGCGCCCGTGATGACGTTGAACTTGGAGACGCCGTGATATTTGTCGTCCGAATCTTCGGCCGGGCCGTAGCCCTTGCCCTTTTTGGTGACGACATGCACCAGGATCGGGCCTTCGGCTGCGTCGCGCACATTGTCGAGAATGGGCAGCAAGTGATCGAGATTGTGCCCATCAATCGGGCCGACATAGTAGAAGCCGAGTTCTTCAAACAATGTGCCGCCGGTGAAGAAGGAGCGGGCAAATTCTTCGGTGCGGCGCGCCGGTTCGTGCAGGAACTGCGGCAGCTTGCTGACCACGGATTTGGCGGCCTCGCGGGCGCCGCGATAGACCGGGCTGGAGACCAGGCGCGCCAGATAGGCGCTCATGGCGCCGGTGGGCGGGGCGATCGACATGTCATTGTCATTCAGCACGACGATCAGCCTGGCATCCATGGCGCCGGCATTGTTCATCGCCTCATAGGCCATGCCGGCCGACATGGCGCCGTCGCCGATGACGGCGATGACATTGCGTGGCTTGTCCATCAGCGCACTGGCGACCGCCATGCCCAGGCCGGCCGAGATCGAGGTGGAGGAGTGGCCGGCGCCAAACGGATCGTATTCGCTTTCGGCGCGACGGGTGAAGCCGGACAGACCATCCTTCTGGCGCAGGGTGCGAATGCGGTCGCGGCGTCCGGTCAGGATCTTGTGCGGATAGGCCTGATGGCCAACATCCCATATGATCCGGTCATGGGGAGTGTCGAACACGGCATGCAAGGCCACGGTCAGTTCGACAACGCCCAGGCCGGCGCCCAAATGGCCACCGGTGACCGAGACGGCGTCGATCATCTCGGCGCGCAATTCATCGGATAACTGCCGCAAATCCTCGCGCGGCATGGCGCGCAAATCAACGGGTGAATTGACAGTATCGAGCAGGGGTGTCGAGGGCTTGTCGGCCAAACGGGCAGTCCTTCGCCAAAACGGGCAGCATCACGCTTGTTTAGGCGCGCCGGCGGCGCTTTGCAACATTGGCGGGCAGGCTGCGCCAATTGGCGCAACGGCGACGCTGCAGGGGAAGCCGGCCTGGTTGCGACCGGTCAGTTGATGACGTTCGCCACCGGCTGGGCACCGACGAAGCGGGTGTGGGAAAGCCCTTCGGGGAAATCGCCAGCGCGCAGGACAGTGACGTAGCGGCCCATTTCGGTCGCGGGGCTGAAATCAGCCTCGTCGTGATCCCAGATTGCGGCGAAATATTCCGAACTCAGCGCCGTTGGGGCGCTGAACACCTCGGCGACATGCTCAAGATCGGGCGCGATCAGTTCGGGATGGCGCATGGTGCTGGTGGTTGGCCGCTTGGCGATGTGGTCGGCGAGTGCCTGAGCCACTGGCTCGTCCTGACGCGCGGCGCCAAAGGTGCCGCGGAACAGATTGGCCAGGGCCCCGGTGACACCGCTGCCGCCGCCCAGCGAAGCTGTGCGCAGCGTGGTGACACCGGACAATGGCGGCAGTGCGGGCAGGCGGGTGGCGGGAATGGCAGCCGTTGTGGCCGGAGCGGTTTCGCGCTTGATGATCATTTCGAGCGCCCGCTGGGCGTTCGGGTCCTGCGGCATGGGCTGCAGATAGGCTGTCATCATGCTCGGCTCTTTGGCCGCGGTCATGTGCAGACGTGGCTGTGGCAATGGCGCCGTCAGGGCAGCGATTGCGGTTACTGCGTCGCTCGAGGGCAGGTTCGCGGCAGTTGCCATCAGCAGCGTCGGGGATTTGCGCATGGGCAGGGGCGCGCTGGCCGTGGTGGTCAATTCGGCTGCTTCGAGCGGGGCGCTGCCGGCAGTGGCAAAGGGCAGGGCGGGTGGCGCAGCAGGCGCAACCGCAGCACCCAAATTGGCTGAGCGCATTGCCGGAATCGGTGCGGATTTTGGCGTGGTTGCCTGGGGCGTGAGCGAGGCCATCTGTACCGGCGCCGCCTGGACTGCTGCGGGCTGGCTATTATTGCCACCAAACAGCATGTCGACCAGCGTGCGGCCGCTGCCGCCGCTATCAGCGATCTGAGTGCCCGAGGAACGGCCATCGCAGGGATAGGCGTGGCACTTTTTCCATTCGGCCATGGCGGTCTGGTAGCCCTGCTGCGACAGCGGCTTGCCATCGGAGGGCAGGTGCATGGTCTTGCCGTCGGGGAAAATATCCTTGAGCTGGGCGCGAGTCATACGCGGCCAGGCGCGCACAGAGCCGGTATCGAGATGTACGAACGGGCTGCCCGAAGTGGGGTAATAGCCGACGCCGCCAACCTGTTTCTTCATGGCAATGGCGCGCAGCTTGGCCAGCGGCACGCCGGGGATGAAGAAATCCATGGCATTGCCCTTGGTGTGCTGACTGTTCTCAGCAACGCCAGAGGATTTGGAGCGCAGCATGTTGTTGGTGGCGGGCGAGCGATAGGCCGAGACGACGTTGATGGGCTGGCTTGCACCAACCGCCTGATAGACATCCCAGATCAGATCGAACAGGCGCGGGTCCATCTTGGTGGGCTCGTTGCGACGCCAGTCGCGCAGGAAATAGTTGAGCTCATTGAGACCAGACTGGACGAATTGTCCGTTGCGCTTGAAGACGATGCGCGCGGTCTCTTTGGTGTGGGTGTAATGCAGGTAGATGGCGCGCTCGGACGCTGCCGCGGCAGGCACAACGGCCTGTGGCATGATGAGGGTAAGGCTGATCAGGGCAGCGAGAAAAATCCGCCCGATACGATAGTGTTGCAAGTAGGAAGCCCCCGTCACGCTAAACTCTGTCCGGTATGCCAGTCTATCGTCGCAAAATAGCGTAAAATCCCATGGATTTGATTAACGCCAGCCCGCTGTCAGCAGATCCTAAGCCCGCTCACGCCGATGTTATTACGATCAAAACCCGGCACAACCAAGGCGAAATTGTAAACGCGGGGTTAAGACCGGCTCACGGAGAAATGGTGCCGTCACCGGCTTCGGCGACGATTTCAGGCATGGGCGCCGGCGTCGCCAGACCCATGGCCGCGATCAGCGCGGCGTTGTGACCATAGATGTCACTGAAGGACCGCAGGGTGCCGTCAGGTGCCACGCGAACCGTGAAATAGGCAAGATGCACGGGAATCTGGTGCTCGGGGTTCACCCAGCGCTCGGCACTGCCAAACATGTCCTCCAGCGAGCCGCGGCTGATTTTGGTTTCGTTGGCCAGCAAGGCCCCGGCAAACTCCAGCGGGTTCTGCACACGCACGCAGCCATGGCTGAGGGCCCGGGAGTCGCGGGAGAATAGCGATTTGGACGGGGTGTCGTGCAGGTAGACGTCGTGCTTGTTGGGAAACAGGAACTTGATCTGACCCAGGGCATTGCTGGTGCCGGGGCGCTGCCGCACCCGGAACGGGAAATTGCTGGCGCTGACCTGGTTCCAATCCACTGACCATGGGCTGATCGGGCTGCCCTGGTAGAGCAGATCGTAATTGTGGCTGTCGATGTAGCCGGGATTGTTCAGTACAGCCGGGGCAATCTCGGCTTTGACGATCGAGCTGGGCACATTCCAATAGGGATTGACCACGATGTGGCGAATGCTGTCGGAAAACACCGGCGTCTGGTTCCTGACGGTGCCGACCACGACCCGGGTGGTGTACTCCTCCTGGTTGTCGCGATTGATCGATAGCCGGTATTCGGGAATGTTGACCAGCACGTTGAACGCGCCCAGATCACGCGGCATCCAGCGCCAGCGCTCCATATTGGCGAGAATATCGGCCTTGGTCAGCGCCGCGCCGCCATTGAGTTCGCGCAGCGTAGCCGGCCCCATGACACCGTCGACGGCCAAATTGCGGGCCTGCTGAAACGCCTTGACGGCTGCGACGACGCTGTCGTCATAGAGCGTGTCCTGGGTCGTGGCGAGTTCGAAACGCTGGCGTAGTACCGGGACGCGTGCGTCCTTCATGCCGGGACGCAATGTGATGCCGGCGTCGATCTGCACGGGGCGGTCGGTCTGGGTCTCGTCAAAACTGGCCAGGGCCGCCTTGAGCGCGAGAAATTCGGGGTGGGTCGGCTCCAGCGCTGTCAGCACCGTGACCGGATCAGGGCTGGTGGCCAGTTGCACCAGCAGGGCGCCCTCGTCGAGCCGCTTGGGCGCGACATCGAAGGTCTTGCTGATCGAGCCGGGCACGATGCGACCGGTATAGATATGGGTGGCGTAGCGCATGGTGGCGCGTGAGAATGCCGTCTCCAGCGCTGCCATTTTGGCGGGGTCGTTGCCCACAGCGGAAACGTCGAGTTCGGGCGTCAGATAGTCCTGCGGGCGCAGGCCCTCGCTGGTCGCGGCTGCGAACAAGGTGCGGATCTTTTCGGCCGGGACTGAGAAAGCCACCTGTCCCGTGGCGGTTTCATCGAGCCAGATGGGCTCGAAATGGCGGGCGCCATAGAAGAAATACAGCTTCTGCGCTTCGGCATAAGCCGCGCTGTCTTTTCTGGCGCCGTAATAGGCAGCAGAAAGCCCCTGCTTGATGATCTGGGCCAGGGGTGTCTGGGGCGGGGCGATGAAGATGGGGCCGGCCGCATTGCTCGCCACATCCTGCGCCAGGGCGGGCATAAGACTGACGGAGCTCGCGAGAGCGGCAATCAGGGTGACCAGAAACTTGTTCATTCGGGCTCCAGCACGGCGGCGTCTTGATCGATGCATCACCCCCATTCCATCGCGGAATCGGCAGGCATATCGTTAAAAATCATTAGCCAGAAATCCTTAACAGGAACAATTGCTCGCAGCTTTGTGAGTGGGATTTGTGTTCCCTTTGCCACGGCAGCAGGGACCTGAGAACATCGCCTCGCTGCCTCTTGCCCAAAGCGGGCGGGCGATCGGGTGGTCTGGCGCCAGTGTGCCGGTCAGGCAAGAAATATCACGCCGTGGCCTTTGACTTGGCAAAGTGTAATGCGGGTACTGTCGGGCCCTGCTAGAGCAATGGCTTTTTGCAGGAGCCTCGCCCATGACCAGTTACCGGATTGTCGATTGCCGGGCGGGCGACAGCGCAGGGCAGGAGATCACCATCGCCAGCGCCGCCTCACCCGAGGATGCGGCGCACAAGGCGATCGGCGAGACGCTGGTGCGCAGTGGCCGCAAAAGCGATTTGCGGGTGCGCGTCTACTATCAGTACAGCGGGCAGACGCTATCGATGGTTCGACTCTACGCCAAGGCGATTGATCGGGAACAGCTCTGACCGGCCAGATCCTGTCGATGGAGCAACCAACCAGGTCTGGTCCGGGTCGATCAGATCACACCAGTGCTACGCCGCGTCGCTGAGCAGGTCTTCGGGCAGGCCGTATTCGTGCAGTTTGCGGTAGAGGGTAGAGCGGCCGATCTTGAGGGCGCGGGCGACGCGTGACATGCGGCCGCCATGGTGCTCGATGGCAAAGACGATGGCGGCGCGCTCGATCTCGGCCAGCGCGGCAATGTCGCCGGCGGGATCAAGGAAACGGTCGGGCGCGGCGGGCATGCTGGAATCGATGCGCTGGCGGGCGGTGGCGGAATCGATATGGGTGGGGGAAGCGGCCATGGGCGCCGCCTGGATTTCCTTGATGGCGCGGTCGCGGCCATTGGCCTGGGCGATAATCTGCGGAAAATCGATGGTTTCGAGGAAAGCGCCATCGCTGAGGATGACGGCGCGATAGACGGCGTTTTCCAGCTGGCGGACATTGCCCGGCCAGTCATAGGCGGCCAACAGGTCGAGCGCGGCCGGCGAAATGCCCAGAATGCGCTTGCCGGCCTCGGCTGCGAAGCGGGCGATGAACATGGCGACCATGGCGTTGAGGTCTTCCATGCGCTCACGCAAAGGCGGGGTATAGATGGGGAAGACGTTGAGCCGGTAGTAGAGATCCTCGCGGAATTCGCCGGTTTTCGCCAGGTTCAGCAGGCGCCGATTGGTGGCCGAGATGAGCCGGACATTGACGCGCTCGGGGCGCGAGGCGCCAACCGGTTCGATCTCGCCTTCCTGCAGTGCCCGCAGCAGCTTGACCTGCATGTCGAGCGGGAGTTCGCCAATTTCGTCGAGAAACAGCGTACCATTATGGGCTTCGGCAAATTTGCCGGTCTGATCGGCCAGGGCGCCGGTAAAGGCGCCTTTCTTGTGTCCGAACAGTACTGATTCCACGAGATTGGGCGGGATGGCGCCGCAATTGACGGTGACGAAGGGTTTGCCGGCGCGGTCGCCCGAGCCCTGAATGATACGGGCGATCAGTTCCTTGCCGACCCCGGTTTCGCCCTCGATCAGTACCGGGATGGTCGATTTGGCGGCCTTGGCGCAGAGGCTGAGCACGCGGGCCATGGCTGGCGCCTTGGCGATCATGTCGCTGGCCGTGAAGGTGCCGGACTTGCGGGCGCGTTCGGCGCGAATGGTGGCTTCGAGCGCATCGAGTTTCATGGCGTTGCGCAAGGAGATGACCAGGCGCTCAGGGGCGACGGGCTTGACGAAATAGTCGGCAGCACCGTTGCGCATGGCCGAAATCACCGTCTCGAGGGAGGCATTGGCGGTCTGGATGATGACCGGGGTGGTTAGCCCTTCGCGGCGCATGGCATCCAGCACGCCCATGCCATCGAGGTCGGGCATGACCAGATCGAGAATCATCGCGCCGATATTGCGGTCGTCGCGCAAAATGGCCAGAGCCTGTTCCCCGCCGGTGGCGATGAGCGGCTTGAAACCGGCCTTGTTGGCGACTTCCGCCGTCAGGCGCAGTTGAACCGGATCATCATCAACTACCAGAATACGCGTCATCCAAACCCCGGCTATTTGCGACGGCATCGAATCGTGTGCCGTTTTGGGAACACGATGAGCGGATGGGGTTAAGGGGCGATTAATCATGGAGAATCTGGCGGCCGTTTATGCCGGCCAATTGCGTCCTGGCCTTCCAGGTCTCGCCTTTGATGCGGCCTGGGAGGGGCGAGGCAACGCGCCTTGGACGCCGCACTTCCCAAGCTTGGTCCCGCTCGGCTAAGGTCCGCGCCAAATCAGATCCGCCGGAGAGACCGCATGACCGCACCCGTTCAGAAGAGCCACAATCAATATGGCGCCCTGCCGGTGTGGGATCTCAGCGATCTCTATCCTGCGGCCGACAGCCCGCAGTTCAAGGCCGATCTGGAACGGGCCAAGGCTGACGCAATCCGCTTTGAAGCCGATTACAAAGGCAAGCTCGTGGCGCTGACCCAGGCGGGCCAGTTGATCAAGGCGATCAAGGACAGCGAGGCCCTGGGCGATCTGACCGGCCGCATCGGCTCGTTCGCCTTTCTGCAATATGCGCAAAAAGCCACTGATCCTGATCGGGCCAAGTTCATGGGCGACACCAATGAAGCGCTGACCAATCTGTCGACGCGCGTGTTGTTTTTCGAGTTGGAACTGAACCGGCTCGAGGATGCGGATCTCGAAGCGGCGCTGGCTGCCGATGCCGAGCTGGCGCGCTATCGCACCTGGTTTGATGAGTTGCGCAAGGCCAAGCCCTACCAGCTCGACGACAAGCTGGAAGAACTGTTCCACGACAAGTCGACGACGTCGTTTGCCGCGTGGAACCGTTTGTTTGACGAAACGCTGAGCAGTCTTGAATTTGACGTGGCAGGTGAGACGCTGACGCTGGAAGCCACGCTGCATCTGCTGTCAGAAAAAGACGAGGCCAAGCGCGAAGCCGCGTTCCGGGCGCTGGGCAAGACGCTCAAGGCAAATGGGCGGCTGTTTACGCACATCACCAATGTGCTGGCCAAGGACAAGGAAATCTCTGATCGCTGGCGCGGCTACCAGGACATCGCCGATAGCCGCCATATGGCCAATTCGGTGGAACGCGAAGTCGTCGATGCGCTGCAAAAGGCGGTGGAGGAGGCCTATCCGCGGCTGAGCCATCGCTACTACCGCATGAAGGCCAAATGGTTCGGCAAGGACAAGCTGAACGCCTGGGATCGCAATGCGCCGCTGCCGACCAGTGATGAGCGGGTGTGGGACTGGGACAGTGCGGTATCCACGGTGATGGAAGCCTATGGTCAGTTTTCCCCCGACCTGGCGGCCTATGCCGCGCCATTCTTCAACTCGGGCTGGATCGACGCGCCCAGCGGCGACGGCAAGCTGTCGGGGGCCTTTGCCCATCCGACCGTGCCGAGCGCGCATCCCTATCTGATGCTCAACTATATGGGGCGGTCGCGTGATATCATGACGCTGGCCCATGAATTGGGGCATGGCGTGCATCAGCGGCTGGCCGCGGCGCAAGGGCCGATCCTGGCCAATACGCCGCTGACCCTGGCCGAAACGGCGTCCGTATTTGGCGAAATGCTGACCTTCCGCTCGCTGCTGAACAAGACCACCGACCCCAAGCAGCGCTTTGCCCTGCTGTCGAGCAAGGTCGAGGACATGCTCAATACGGTGGTACGGCAGATCGCGTTTTACACCTTTGAGCGGCGCATCCACACAGCGCGGCGCCAGGGTGAACTCAAGACCGAACAGATCAACCAGATCTGGCTGGATGTGCAGCAGGAATCGCTGGGCGATGCGATCATCACCAATGACGGCTATGAAAGCTTCTGGGCCTATATCCCCCACTTCATTCACTCGCCTTTCTATGTCTACGCCTATGCCTTTGGTGACTGTCTTGTGAACTCGCTCTACGCACAGTATGAGAAGTCCAGTGAAGGCTTTGCCGAGCGCTATTTCGAGCTGCTCAAGGCTGGGGGAAGCAAGCACCACACCGAACTGCTCGCGCCGTTTGGACTGGACGCCAAGGATCCCCAATTCTGGTCGCTGGGTCTCTCGATGATCGAGGGGCTGATCGACGAGCTGGAAGCAACGGCTCCCTGAGCATTGTTGCGGCGACCGACTTCGGGCACTTAGACTTTTGAACACTGGACTTGCGAGGACGATAATGGCCACCAAACACCGCCCCGAACATCATTCCGAGCCGCGGCTTGAGTCGCCGATGGATTATGCCCAGCACGAGGGCACCTATGAAGGCTTCATCACTGGCGTCAAATGGGTCGCCATCATCTCGGTCATCTCGATGGTCATTCTCTATTTTCTGATCCAGCCCTGATTTCAGCGCAGGTCCACGCATTCCATTCGAGCCTGTCCGCCGGACGGGCGAGCAGGAGATTTTCATGAAAATTGCCATCGTCCGCGAACGGGTCGAGGGAGAGAACCGCGTCGCGGCCACCCCCGAAACGGTCGGCAAACTCATTGCGCTGGGCGCCAGCGTTCAGATTGAAAAGGGTGCCGGGCTGGGCTCGCGCATTCTGGACAGCGACTATCAAGCGGCAGGCGCAGTCATTGCTGCGACGGCGCCGGCAGCGCTCAAGAATGCCGATATTGTGCTGACCGTGCGTCGCCCCGAGGCGGCGGCATTGGCCGGCGTCAGCAAGGGATCGCTGCTGATCGGCGCGCTGGACCCCTATGGCAATGACAAGGAAGTGGCGGCGTTGGCCAAGGCTGGCGTCACGGCGGTCTCCATGGAATTCATGCCGCGCATTACCCGCGCGCAGGTAATGGACATTCTGTCCAGCCAGGCCAATCTGGCCGGCTATCAGGGCGTTATCGAAGCCGCAGCGGCGTTTGACCGCGCCCTGCCGATGATGATGACCGCCGCTGGGACGGTGCGTCCGGCCAAGGCCTTCGTGATGGGCGCCGGTGTTGCCGGACTGCAGGCTATTGCCACCGCCAAGCGTCTGGGTGCGGTGGTATCGGCCACCGACGTGCGGCCAGCCGCCAAGGAACAGGTTGAGTCACTGGGCGGCAAGTTCGTTGCTGTCGAGGATGAAGAATTCAAGCAGGCCGAGACTGCCGGCGGTTACGCCAAGCAGATGAGCGCCGAATACCAGGCCAAGCAGGCCGAACTGACGGCGCAGCACATTGCCAAGCAGGACATCGTCATCACCACGGCGCTGATCCCGGGGCGCCCGGCGCCACGGCTGATCACCAAGGCGATGGTTGAATCGATGGCGCCGGGTTCGGTGATTGTCGATCTGGCCGCCGAGCGCGGCGGCAATGTCGAACTGACCGTGCCCGGCAAGGTGATCGAGCACAAGGGCGTGACGATCATTGGCTACACCAATATGCAGGGTCGCATTCCGACCACAGCGAGCCAGCTCTATGCGCGCAACCTGCTGGCATTCCTGACTACGCTGATCGATGCCAAGGAAAAAAAGCTCGCCATCAACTGGGACGACGAGCTGGTCAAGGCGACCGTGCTGACGCGCGATGGTGCGGTGGTGCACCCCAGTTTTGTCGCTGGCGACGCCAAGCCGGCGTCGCCTGCCAAGGCAGCTGCAGGCAAGACTGCGGCACCGGGCAAGACTTCTGCCAGCAAGCCTGCGGCAAGCAAAAAGGCCGCAGCAAGCAAAACTGCCGCAAGCAAGACCCCCAGTGCCGCCAAGCTGGCAGCCAAGGCACAGGCCACGGTCGTCATGGATGCGGCCGCTGCCCCCAAGCCAACCACACCCAAGCCGCTGCAAACCAAGCCCGCTGCAAAGAAAACTGCGGCACCTGCAGCCGCCAAGCCCGCCGCCGTCAAAAAGCCAGCTGCCGCCAAAAAGCCTGCTGCGGTCAAGAAACCGGCGGCAGCCAAGTCGCCAACCGCCAAGACTACTACAGCCAAGATCCCCGCAGCACCCAAGGGAGACCAGTAAATGGAAGCCACGGCAGAACAGACCGCCGATGTGGTCGCCGCCGCCGCCCACGCGGCAATTGGGGGCGCTATCGACCCCTTCACCTTCCGGCTGGCAATTTTCGTGCTGGCGATCTTTGTCGGCTATTTCGTCGTCTGGTCGGTGACCCCGGCCTTGCACACGCCGCTGATGAGCGTGACCAACGCCATTTCGTCGGTGATCGTGGTGGGCGCCCTGCTCGCTGTCGGCGTGCATCTGGCGGCTGACGGGAACTGGGTGTCCAAGGCCTTCGGCTTCATCGCCCTGGTGTTTGCCAGCGTGAATATCTTTGGCGGGTTCCTCGTCACCCAGCGCATGCTGGCCATGTACAAGAAGAAGGGCTGAGCCAATGATCTCTGCGGATATTGCAGCCCTTCTCTATCTGGTCTCCGGCGTGCTGTTCATCATGGCGCTGCGCGGCCTTTCCAGCCCCCGGACAGCCCGGCAGGGCAATACTTATGGCATGGTGGGCATGGGCATCGCCATCCTCACCACGCTGGCCGTTGCCGCGCCCAGTGATCTGATCAGCTGGGTGCTGATCATTGGCGGTATTGCTCTGGGTGGCGGCATTGGTGCCTATATGGCCCGTACCGTCAAAATGACCGATATGCCGCAATTGGTGGCGGCATTCCACTCGCTGGTCGGCTTGGCGGCGGTGTTCGTGGCCGCTGCAGCGCTCTATGCGCCCGAAGCCTTCGGCATTATCGACATCGATCCCGCGACCGGTCTGGCTGTGGGCCTGATCCATGCGCAGGCACTGGTGGAAATGAGCATTGGTGTGGCCATTGGCGCCTTCACCTTTACCGGCTCGGTCATCGCCTTTGCCAAGCTGAACGGCAATATGAGCGGCAAGCCGATCATCCTGCCGATGCGTCACCTCATCCATATCGCGATGGCGGTGGTATTGCTGGCGCTGGTCTGGGCCTTCACCGTCTCGGCTGACCCCATGCTGTTCTGGCTGATCACCATCATTGCCCTGATCCTGGGCGGGTTGATGATCATCCCGATCGGTGGCGCGGACATGCCGGTGGTGGTGTCGATGCTCAACTCCTATTCGGGGTGGGCTGCGGCCGGTATCGGCTTTACGCTGGGCAATACGGCGCTGATCATCACCGGCGCGCTGGTGGGTTCCTCGGGCGCGATCCTGAGCTACATCATGTGCAAGGCGATGAACCGGAGTTTCATTTCGGTGATCCTGGGCGGCTTTGGTGGCGATAGCGGCAGTGCTGCCGCGGGCGTCGAAGACGAACGTCCGGTCAAGCAGGGGGCGGCCGATGACGCAGCCTTCCTGATGAAGAACGCCGGCAAGGTGATCATCGTGCCCGGTTACGGCATGGCGGTGGCCCAGGCCCAACATGCGCTGCGCGAAATGGCCGACCTGCTCAAGGCAGAGGGTGTCACGGTCAAATACGCCATCCATCCGGTGGCCGGTCGTATGCCCGGACACATGAACGTGCTGCTGGCAGAGGCCAATGTGCCTTATGACGAAGTGTTCGAACTCGATGACATCAACTCCGAATTTGCCCAGTCTGACGTGGCGTTCGTGATTGGCGCCAATGACGTGACCAACCCGTCAGCCAAGACCGACAAGACCTCGCCGATCTACGGCATGCCGGTGCTCAATGTCGAAGACGCCGGCACGGTGCTGTTCATCAAGCGCGGCATGGCAGCGGGTTATGCCGGGGTGCAGAACGAGCTGTTCTTCCGCGACAACACTATGATGCTGTTCGGCGATGCCAAGAAGATGACCGAGGACATCGTCAAGGCGCTCGGCCACTAGGCTGGTTCGAAGATTAAAAAGGGCCCGCTTCGGCGGGCCTTTTGCATTCCGGATGCCTCAATAATGCGGCGGCGGCTGTTCGCTGGAAGGATCGGCGATGTGGACGCCGGAGCGGACCTGCTGCTCGATGGTGTCGAGCTTGCGCTTGAGCAGGTCAATCTGCTGCCACTGCGCCGTGATGGTCGCGTTCAGCTCATCGATGGTCTGGTCCTGATAGGCAATGCGGGTTTCCAGCGCGTCCAGGCGGTCGGCGAAATCGGTCATCAGGTCACTCCGGGCTGGACAAACGGGCCGCTGCCAGTGTGGGCCCCTGCGCTGGTCTCTGGCGCCGAGGGGGAAGGCGAGCCGATGTGCATCACCCCTGCCGATACAGTTGCTGATGCTGTTGCGCAAGAGGGGTGACGCGGCACGAGGGCGGGTGGAATTGACCCATACGGAACTCTATTGCCGCAAACGCCGTTACTTCTGCAGTTAGAGGCAACGGCGGGAGCCGACCATGGCGACCAGCAGCGCAATCTCAGTTCCAGTTCAATCAGGTTTTTTGGGCTTTGCTGCCTTTGACAGCAATCGGCGCGACACCCTTGGACTGGTGCTCAGCATCTGTCTGCCGCTTAGCGTGTTTGTCATCGCCAATGGGCTGGCCGAACTCAACGGCGTGTTGCCGCTGTTCTTTGCCCCGTTCGCCTTGCCCGGTTGGCTGGGCGCGGCCCTGCATATCGGTAGCCTGCCGCTGTTTGGCGTCGCCCGCTGGATGGTCGCTGGCCGCGGAACAGCCGGGCGGCGCGCTGGCTGGTGGCTGGTGGCGCTGATGGCCGGCACGATCGGCTTCCCCTTTGTCGTCTTCTTGCTCGATTCCTTTGCCTTGGCCGTGCTGTCGATGCTGCTGTTGCTGGTCGGCCTGTCTACCGTCGTGCGCGTGGCACAGATTTCGCCGCGCGCCGCGGTGATCATGGCGCCGGGACTGGCCTGGATGGGGCTCAGCGCCTTTATTGGCCTCAGTCTGGCCGCTGGCTGGACGCCGCCCTTCAGCCTCACCAATGCACAGGGTCAGGCCACGCAGTAGAGCCGGTTACATCGGGGTGCGTTCTTGCAGTTGCCTGCGTTCCGCGCCATGTGGGGAGCAAAAGGGAATTACCATGACCAAGATGCTCAAGATTGATGTGTTCACCGATGTCGTCTGCCCGTGGTGCGTGATCGGCTCGGCGCGGCTGGACAAGGCGATTGCCGCGCTGCCCGACGATGTCGAGGTGGTGGTTGAAAACCATCCATTCTATCTCGATCCCAATACGCCCGAGGAGGGCGTCAACGTGTTCGAGATGCTGCGCGAGAAATATGGTCGTGACCCGCGCGAGATGTGGGAACGGATCGAGGGCGAAGCCAAGCGACTGGGCATTGATCTTGATCTCAGCAAGACCGAGCGCCGCTATCCGACCAACAAGGCGCATACTGTGACCCGTCTGGCCAAGCCGCTGGGCATTCAGTTTGAACTGTCCAAGGCGATCGCCAACGCCTATTTCCTCGAGCATCGCGATATCCATGATGACAATGTGCTCGCTGACATCGCCGTAGAATACGGCATGGAGCGCGGCGAAGTGCTCGATGCGATAAACGACGAGAACGAGCTGGCGATCACCGAGCAACTGGCCACCGACGCTGCCGCGCAGGGCATTCGGGGCGTGCCGTTCTTCATCTTCGGCGAGAAATATGCGCTATCGGGCGCCCAGCCCGATGAAGTGTTTGATCGCGCTTTGGCCCAGACCATCGACGAGCTCTGACGCGGGCCGCGGTGACTGGCATTGCCGTGCCGTTCGTGTAGGCTCGCACCGCTCATTGTTCGAGGTCAGATCGGTGAAAATACTTGTCCGTATTGTGCTGGTGGCGGCACTGGTGCTGGTGATCGCCTATGCCGGGGTGGTCGGCTACATGTATGTCAATCAGCGGGCGCTGCAATATGACCCGGCCGGGCCGATCACCGCGCTGGCCGATACGACGCTGCGCGTCGCGCAAACCGTGACCATTCCATCCGGAGACGGGGTGATCAATGGCTGGTATCAGGCGCCGGCTGCCGGCAAGCCGCTGATCATCTACTACAAGGGCAATTCAGGCAGTTTCAGCGAGGAACACGAACGCTTCGAGCAGTTCGTGGCCGATGGTTATGGCTTTTTGTCGTTCGACTATCGCGGCTTTCCGTTGTCGCCCGGCGCGATCAGCCAGGCGGGGATTCTCGAGGATGCCACCAGTGCCTTTGACTGGGCCAGCCAGTTGGGCTTTCCCATCCTGATCTGGGGGCGCTCGCTGGGCACGGGGCCAGCGAGCTATGTCGCCAGTATCCGCGACGCCGAGGCCTTGTTGCTGGAGACCCCATTCCTGTCGGCCGCAACCGTGGGCAGTGAGCGCTATCCCTACCTGCCGGTGGCGTTGGTGATGCAGGATCAGTTCCCGGTCAATCATTGGATCGTTGATGTCGCGGAGCCGGTGCTGGTGGCGCATGGCACGGGCGATCTCACCATCGATGTCAGCAATGGCCAGCGGGTCTATGACCTGGTGCCCAACAAGGATGAGCTGTGGATCGAGCCGGGGGCCGGGCATGGCGATCTCTGGGATGGGGGCATCTGGCAGCGCGCCAAACCCTTCTTTGGGCGGGCGATGGCCGCTCGGTGACGGCACCGCTCAAGACGCCGATGTCGTCGCCGCGGACCCGCTTTTGAAACGAGCGGCGGCGCACTGTCGTGGCCGGGCTGACCGATCGCGGTCGAGCTGCAGCGGATGGCTTTCGGCTCCTGGACCATCCTTGCACACCAGAGCTGAGCTGGCGCGAACTGGACACAGCAAAACGCCGCCCCGAGGGACGGCGCTGCAAATTTCTGTGCGACAGTGCGCTTAGTTGCGCGGCGTTGTCGCTGCGCTAGGACGCACGGGCTGACCCGGACGTGGTGCCGGAGCCGGCAGACCACCTTCACGCTGCAGGCGCTTGCGAGCCAGCTTGCGGGCCCGGCGAATTGCCTCGGCCTTCTGGCGAGCCTTCTTCTCAGATGGCTTTTCGTAATAGTTACGAAGCTTCATCTCCCGGAACACGCCTTCGCGCTGCAGCTTCTTTTTAAGCGCGCGGAGCGCCTGATCAACATTATTATCGCGAACGACTACTTGCAAAGGTCAACCGCCCTTTCGAAGCTTGGACATGTGGGTTTGGATCGTGGCGCCGCGGCAAGATACCCCGTCGCCGACCAGCAGGGCTGATCACCGTGGGCCGCTCTATAGCTCAGCTATCGGACCTTGTCCACCGACTCGTGGAGAAAAACCAGGGAAGTCGTGCGGTACGGCTTGCCTGAATTGCCGGCGCGGCAAACAGTCCGCACAATGGGTTACCCAAGGAGGCGGGACTTGACTGATACACTGATGCTGCTGCCGGGTTTGAACTGTGACGAGCGGTTATGGCGCGATGTTGCAGCCGGGCTGGCCGACATTGCAGACTCCAAAGTGGTCGATCTGAGTGTTGGAGAAACGATAGCCGGCATGGCGCACCTCGTGCTGGCGGCGGCACCGCAGCGATTCTGTCTGGCCGGGCTATCCATGGGTGGCTATGTGGCGCTCGAGGTCATGCGACAGGCGCCGGAGCGGGTAATGGGGCTGGCCCTACTCGATACCTCGGCCCGGCCGGACGACGATGCCCGGCGCGAGGTGCGGCGGACCGGCATGGCAGCGGCGGCGCAGGGCAAGTTCGGGCTGGTGGTGCGGGCAATGCAGCCGGGCCTGCTGGCGCCGCAGCATCTGGACCAGCCGGTGGCTGCCGAGGTGATCGCGATGTCCGAGCGGACCGGAGCCGAGGTCTATCTGCGACATCAGCGGGCGATCATGGAGCGAATCGACTCGCGTCCGTCGCTGGGCGCGATTGACGTGCCGACGCTGGTGGGGGTGGGAGAGTCTGATACGCTGACACCCCCGGAACTGGCGCAGGAGATGGCTGGTGCCATCCCGGAGGCAGTGCTGGTGGTGTTTGCGGGCGCCGGGCATATGTCGACCATGGAGGCGCCCGAGGCCGTGGGCGCGGCGATGCGCGCCTGGCTGGCGCGCGTCGGATGGTTCAGAAGCGGCGGGTGATGCGGTTGATATGGCCCATCTTGCGGCCCGGGCGGGCTTCAGACTTGCCGTAGAGATGAGGTTGGGTATTACCGGCGGGCACACGGGCGACATCATCGCCGATGAGATTTTCCATCACTACATCGGCCATGCGCGCCGGGTCGCCCAGCGGCCAGCCGAGCACGGCGCGGATGTGCTGTTCGAACTGGTCGGTGAGGCAGACTGCTTCGGTCCAGTGGCCTGAATTGTGCACGCGGGGCGCGATCTCGTTGACAATCAGGCTGGGGCGGTCGGTGCCGGGCACCACGAAAAACTCGACGCCGAGCACGCCGACATAGTCGAGTGCCACCACGATGACCTTGGCCAGCATGGCGGCATGCTTTTCGACGCCGGGCGCGATATTGGCCGGCACCGTGCTGGTGTGCAGGATGTGGTTGGTGTGGACGTTTTCGGCCGGATCAAAGCTTTTGACTTCGCCGCTGGCATTGCGGGCCACTACAACCGAGATTTCCATTTCGAACGGCACAAAGGCCTCAAGCACCAGCGGCTTTGGCTCAAGTGCCGCAAAAGCTGCTGCAGCATCAGTGCGCTCGCGCAGCACCCGCTGGCCCTTGCCGTCATAGCCCAGCCGCGTGGTCTTGAGCACGGCTGGCAGACCCAGTGCGTCAATGGCGGCCTCCAGATCGGCCAGCGTCGCGACGGCGCGATAGGCCGCGACGGGAATGTTCTTGCTGGCCAGGAAGGTCTTTTCGGCCAGCCGGTCCTGGGCAATGGCCAGGGCGTTAACCCCCGGATGCAAAGGCTTGCGTGCGGCCAGCAGTGCGGCCGTGGCCGCCGGGACGTTCTCGAATTCATAGGTGATGACATCGACTGCATCGGCAAAGGCGGCGAGTGCAGCCTCGTCGTCATAGGCCGCCACGGTCTTGTGCGGGGTAACCTCAAAGGCCGGGCTATCGGGGTCGGGGCAGAAGATATGGGTGCGCATGCCCAGGCGGCTGGCCGCGAGCGAGAGCATGCGCCCGAGCTGGCCACCACCGAGAATGCCAATCATGCTGCCGACGGGCAGCGGCGTGGTATTTTGCGTCACAGTCTACTCGGTATCGGCAGGAAACAGGGGGACAGCGGCCGTCTGGCGGGCACGATAGCGGTCGAGGCGATCAGCCAGATCATCATCGAACAGCGCCAGCACGGCGGCGGCAATCAGTGCGGCGTTGATGGCGCCGGGCTCGCCAATGGCCAGCGTGCCGACGGGAATGCCGCCGGGCATCTGGACGATGGAGAGCAGGCTGTCCTGCCCGTTAAGTGATTTGGAGCGGACCGGCACACCAAACACCGGCAGCGGGGTCATGGCGGCAATCATGCCGGGCAGGTGGGCTGCACCCCCAGCGCCGGCGATGATGACCTTGAAGCCCTCGGCCCGGGCATTGCTGGCAAATTCGAACAGACGCTCAGGGGTGCGGTGGGCCGAGACAATGCGCGCCTCATACTCGACCTCGAGGGCTTCGAGGGTTTCGGCGGCGAGACGCATGGTGGGCCAGTCCGACTGGCTGCCCATGACGATGGCGATCTGTGGTTGGGTGAGCACGGCCGATTCCCCCATCGGTCTTTGCAAAGCGCGGACCTAGCCTAAATGTTGCCATACATCAAGGCTGCGGCGCCATCAGGCGATGATATCGGGCAGAAGAATATTCTCCAGCTCGGTGATGCGATCCTTGAGCGCCAGCTTGCGCTTTTTGAGGCGCTGAATGAGCATGCGATCGGCCACATGAGACTGGGTCAGCGTATCGATTGCCGCATTGAGATCGCTGTGTTCCTGGCGTTTTGTTGCCAGTTCCAGACCATATTTGGCTTCTTGTTCTTTGGTGAGCGACAACATCAATTCGAGCGCACCCAAACCCCGTAACACATACCCTTGGTTAACCGATCAGACGGGCATTTGCACCCAATTTTCCATGCACCCATCAAGACGGTCGACATTGCGTGAATTATTTGTGACGATCAGTCGTCCACAGAGGCTTGCAAGGAGTTGTTATGACGACTGAAGGGCATATCGCGGCGCTCGAACGGCGCCATCAAGAGTTGGATCGCCAGATCGAGGCCGAGCTGCATAATTCCAAGGCCGACAGTCTGACGGTTACCGCGCTGAAGCGCAAAAAACTCGAGATAAAGGACGCACTCAACAAGTTCAGCATGACAGGATAAGACGGCGGCGCCGTTTCCCCCAATTGGGGTGGAGGGTCACAGTGAAAGCTGCGGCCCTTTTTTGTTGCCGGAGTGCGGCGATGCGGTCAGAGACCGAGAAACACCCCGCGTGCACCATCCCAGACCAGTTTGAGCGCGAGCAGAAAAACCAGCCAATAGGCAATGCGATAGAACAGTTGCATCGAAATGCGGCGGACCAGGAAGATGCCGGCAAAGACACCGGCAATCCCAACCGGGATGAACATGGCCGAGAGCTGCAAATTGTGGACGTTGAGCTGACCCAGAAAGAAATAAGGGATCAACTTGGCGGAGTTGACGATGAAAAAGAACACCGCACTTGTGCCGGCGTAAATCGCCGGCGGCAGACGTTGGGGCAGTGCATAGATCTGGTATGGCGGACCACCAGTGTGGCTGATGAAACTGGTGAAGCCGGCAAAACTACCCCAGAATATGCCCCAGGGACGTGATGGCGGCAGTCCCTCGAGTTTCTTGCGCAGTGGCAGGATGGCGTCGAGAATGAACAGCAGGGTCACGATGCCGACAAACAGCAATACCATATCGTCGGACACGAAAGACCACAGCACCCAGCCGACAAGCGTGCCCACGGCGGCTCCCGGCAACATGATGCGCAGCAGACGCCAGTCCACGTCATTGCGATAGGCATAGACGGCGATGATATCCATGGCGATCAGTACCGGCAGCAATACGCCTGCGGCGTCACGGGCCGGCATGATCAGGCTGAGCAGGGGCACGCCAACCATGCCCAGACTGCCCAGTAGGCCCGCCTTGGACAAACCGACGAGCAGTACGGTGAAAACGGCGACCGCGACGAAATAGGGATCGAGCATGGGCATGAAGTCAGTCCGGGAGGGTGCGTACTACTCGGTACGCCCAGGCTCGTCGTTGTCAAGCCTGGGGGCGGACGTATCCGCCTTCATGGTCGCGTTGAGCAGGCCCATGGCGCTCCGGACCATGCCGATATAGGCCTGTTCGTCGCCGCGGACCGCAAAACTGTCCTGCAGCAATTGATTATCATGTTCTTCGAAGGCGCGAGCCAGACGCTCGGCCTCATCGGTATCATAGCCAAGCCTGACAAGCACCTTGGCGCCCAGATTGATGGCGGAGAGGAAGGTCTCACGCTCGAAGACCTCGATGCCCATGGCCATCAGTTCATGGGCATGACCACGATCAACGGCACGGGCTGCGACGGTGACGTGGGGGAAATGGCGGTGAACATTGCGGGCAACGGCCAGAATGCGATCGCGGCCCCCAACAGCGATGACCACCAGATCTGCACGCTGCACACCAGCGGCATGCAGCAGATCAAGGCGGGCGGCATCGCCATAGAACACCTTGACGCCAAATCGGCGCACCAGGGCAATCTGAACCGGATCATCATCGATCAGGGTCATTTCGAAGCCCTGCGCGCGCAGCATGCGCGTGACGATCTGGCCGAAGCGACCATAGCCCAACACAACGATCTTGCGTTGTTCATCAATGGATTCGTCGGGGGGCGGTGTAGCCCGGCCATGGAGGCGCGGGGCGATTAGCTTGTCAAAGATGAACAGCAGCAGCGGCGTGGTGACCATGGAGAGCGCCACGACCACGCTCATAATGTCGTAGTCGGCGGTGGCAATGGCGTTCTTGGTGCGGGCCAGTTGCAGCACAACAAAGGCAAACTCGCCGGCCTGGCTGAGCATGACCGCGAACAGCATGCGGTCGGCAAAGTGCATGCGGAACATCGACGCCAGAGCGAACAGGACCACCATTTTTATGGCGACCAGCCCGATGACGATAATGGTGATGCGGATCGGATCGGTGGCCAGAACGGAGAAGGCGATCGACATGCCCACCGAGATGAAGAACAGCCCCAGCAGCAGCCCCTTGAAGGGCTCCAGATTGCTCACCAGTTCATGGCGATACTCGCTGTCGGTGAGCAGCACGCCGCCGATAAATCCCCCGAGTGCGGGGGAAAGCCCAAGTTGCTGCGTGACAAAGGCGGCGCCAACCACCATGGCCAGCCCCGTGGCGGTAAAGGCCTCGCGCACGCCGGTGCGGGCGACATAGCCCAGCAGCGGGTGCACCAGATAGCGGCCTGCCAGCAGGGCGGCGATGAAGGCACCGACCACGGAAAGCGGCATCAGCCAGTCGACAGGATTCTCCAGCGCCGCAACGGCCTGGTTGACCTCGGCATCTATGGCCGCACCACTGCTGGCAATGGCGAGCAGGGGAATGGCCGCCAGCACGGGAATGATGGCGACATCCTGCACCAGCAGCACGGCGAGACTGGCCCGGCCGGTGTCGGTAGCGGTGATGCCGCGCTGCTCGACGGTTTGCATGGCAATGGCGGTCGAGGACATGGACAGCGCCAGTGCCATGATGACGGCGACATTCCAGGACATGCCGGTCAGCGTCAGCAGTAGGGTGATGACCGCTGAGGTGACAATGACCTGGGTGACGCCCAGGCCGAGCACCTTGTGACGCATGCGCCACATTTCCCTGGGCTGCAGATCCAGGCCGATCAGAAACAGCATCATGACAATGCCGAATTCGGCAATGTGGCGGATGGTATCGGTGTCGGCCACCAGGCGCAGGCCATAGGGGCCGATCAGCACGCCAGCGGCAAGATAACCCAGCACCGTGCCGAGACCCGCGGCCTTGGCCAGGGGGACCAGCGCCACGCTGGCCGCCAGCAGGACGAAAATGGCCAGCAGGAGGTTGTTTTCCATTCTGCTGGCCAGTTCCTAGTTAGTTGTCGGAATCGTTGTGAACCGATTTGAGCTTGGAGAAAACCGAAGCAGCATCGAAATCGTCCTGCGCTTCGGCGGGGCGATGATCGTTGGCCGCAAATTCGCTGTTCTCGTCACTGTGGCCACGGGCGCCGGAGCGGGCCAGGGCTTCCTCGGCGGTCATCAACATGGTGCCTTCTTCGGCCTGATCAACGCCCGGACCACCCTTGGAAGCGCGCCCGACTTCCAGATCGAGGTCAATCTGGCTGCACAGACCCAGAGTGACGGGGTCCATGGCGGCCAGATTGGCGGCATTCCAGTGCGTGGACTCGCGCACCGAGTCGATGGTCGACTTGGTGGTGCCGACCAGACGCATGATCTGGGCGTCCTTGAGTTCGGGATGATTGCGTACCAGCCACTTGATGGCGTTGGGACGCTCATTGCGACGGGAAATCGGGGTGTAGCGCGGGCCCTTGCGCTTGGCAGCGGCGACGCGAACCTTGGGTTCGCTGAGCTTGAGGCGGTAGGCCGGATCGGCTTCGGCCTTTTCGATCTCTTCGCGAGTCAACTGACCGTTCTGGATCGGGTTGGCGCCCATGATGCCGCCGGCGACGTCGCCATCGGCAATGCCCTGAACTTCGAGCGGATGCAGCGTGCAGAAGGCGGCGATCTGGTCGAACGACAGCGCAGTGTTGTCGACGAGCCAAACGGCAGTCGCCTTGGGCATCAACAGTGGCTGGGTCATGATAAATCTCTCCTGCAGGCGCGGCCGGTTTTCCTCCGGACCGCTCCGCCTCTTTGCTTCATGCTGAGGGGGAACTTCGCCAATATATGGATTCCTGGCCCGATCCGCAATGGTAATATGGCATTTGCCCACTGGCTGGTCGGCTATTGCCCGGCGCCGAAGGGACTCACCAGCACCAGTTTGCCGATGTGACCGCGGGCTTCCATGCTGGCATGGGCCTGCGCCGCCTGTTCGATCGGGAAGCTGGTGACCATGGGCCTGGTGAAACCGGGTGCTGCCAGCGCCGGCAGCAGGTGGGCCCTAATATAGCTGGCGATGACAGCCTTGGTCGCCGCCGTCTGGGGGCGCAGCGTCGAGCCCGAGAGCGTCAATTGCTTGGCCATGATGGTGCGCAGCGAGATTTCGGCCTTGGCCCCGTCAAGGGTTGAAACCTGCACAATGTGTCCGCCACGGGCCGAGGCGGCCAGATTGGTCTGGGCCATGGCGCCGCCAATGATGTCGAGCACGCGATCAACGCCGCGACCCTCGGTAAGCTCGAGCGCGCGGGTCGCAATATTCTCGCTGGTGTAATCAATGGTGGCGACCGCGCCCAGGCGGGTGGCATAGTCGGCCTTGGCGGCGGAGGAGACAACGGCGATCGCGCGGGCGCCCAACAGGGTGGCGATCTGGATCGCGGCGCCACCAATGCCGCCGGCAGCGCCGTGTATCATGACACTCATGCCGGGATCGAGCCCGGCGCGCAGCACCAGGGTCTGGGTCACGGTAAACCAGGTTTCAGGTAGGGCGGCTGCTTCGCTGAGGGTCCAGCCAGCGGGTACCGGCAGCGCCTGGCCCGCCGGGACGGCGACAAAATCGGCATAGCCGCCGCCATTGGTCAGCGCCATGACCTGATCGCCAATCTGCCAGCCCTCGACAGCGCTGCCGATTGCGGCGATCACGCCGGCAACTTCCAGACCGGGTAGGGGCGAGGCGCCGGGTGGGGGATCATATTGGCCACGCCGTTGCGCCAGATCGGGACCGTTGACGCCGCTGGCGGCGACGCGGATCAGCAGGTCGCCTGCGCCGCAAGCCGGCATGGGCCAAGGCTGGCGCCGCAGAACGTCTGGGCCGCCGGGCGTGCTGATGGCGACAGCGTGCATGGTGTCGGGCAGGGTATGGGCTTGGGTCATGGCGCCATGCTGTGCGAAGTGGGTTTGTTCCGCAAGCCCGTCACGCTAAGCTGAAAAATCCTAGTGCAGGAGGCCGCCATGGACGAAGACATAAACAGCAAGCCGAGGGCGCATGAGGTCGGCATGGTGATCGATACGATGTCGGTCGAAGAACTCACCGAACGCATTGCCCTGCTCGAAGCAGAGATTCTGCGCCTGCGCGCGGCAATTGATGCGCGGGGGCAGACGCTGCAGGCGGCGAAGTCGATCTTCAAGTTCTGACGGCCCGCTACGGGCACCATAGTTCGTCGGCTGCCCGCGGCGGACGGGATTGAGCGTCGCCGGGGGCCGTAGCGGTGCGGATGCGGCGGGACTGATCGTGATGGTCGCGATTGGCGCTGCCCCGCGCCCCGTCAACCTGAGCGCGACGAGCGGTGTCGGGCGTCGTGCCAGCGATAGCCATCAGACCCATAAGCAGGCCAGCGGCGGCGCTGGGGGACAGGCTGGTCATATCTTGCTCTCCATCAGGGCACGGCGACACGATCAGCTAGGCAGCGAGAGACTGCTGGTCGTCGGAGCGACTCATTGATTGTGCGTTGACTCCAGTTGCCCTGCCCTGCGGGTGGAAGTGAACAGCTCGACAAATGTTAGGGTTAAGAAATCGAGTCTTGTTAACTCGCAATTAACAGTTTGACCGTAACCTCTCATTATTCAGTTTGTTCTGAATTTTTCAGAGCGGTTTCTCCCTCTGTTTGACGCCTCCCTGTTAACTTCGAGAGCGGTTCATCCCGCTCTTTTTTCTTTTCAGGCGTCTATTGCTCATCCCCTTGCCGTTGTTTTAAAACTCCGTTCATTGTCATGGTGCGTGATAGGATAGGATAATGGCTGGCGTAAGCGTCGGCAGTGGTTGGTGCGTGAGGAGACAGCTGGTTGGCGGATGTGAACGAGACTGGATCGGCCATCGCGATTGGCCCCCGCATCGTGGCCGCAGGTGGCTTTGGCGTGTTGTATCGCGAAGGCATGGCGCTGATCGAGGATGTGGCCGGTTATCTGGATGGCGAGGGTCGCGGCGATAGCCGTATTCTCAGCCGCGAGGCCTCCTTCGTCTACGCCACCGAATCCATGCGCCTGACCACACGGCTGATGCAGCTGGCCTCTTGGCTGCTGCTGCAACGCGCCGTCAATGAAGGTGAAATCACCAAGGAAAATGCCCGCTCCGAAAAGGAAAAGGTCAAGTTCTCGGCGACGCCGTCGCAACGCGGCGGCCCGGGCTATGACCAATTGCCGGAGAAGTTGCGCGAGTATATCGACAAGGGTGACCGGCTATTTGATCGGGTCATGCAGTTTGACGCGCTGGAACGCGGCAAGATGAGCGAGCTTGATCCGGGCACCGCCAATGGCATTGCCGATCAGTTGGCGCGGCTGAAGGCAGCCTTTGCCCGGGCTTAGGGCCGCCACCGTGTTGAGGATACCGCAGCGACATAAAAAAACCCGGCACGATGGCCGGGCTTTTCAATTCTGTCGCAGGCTGGCTTAGATGCCCAGACCCTTGAAGCGCTCCTTGAAGCGCGAAACGCGGCCGCCGCGATCAAGCAGCTGGCCCGTGCCGCCAGTCCAGGCGGGATGGGTCTTGGAGTCGATGTCCAGCTGCAGCGTGTCGCCCTCTTTGCCGTAGGTCGAACGAGTCTGGTACTTGGTGCCGTCGGTCATCACCACATTGATCACGTGGTAGTCCGGATGGATATCAGCCTTCATGGTATTCGCCTCAAATCAAACGGGCGCCGCAGCGCCCGGAGAGCATCTAGAATTGGTGTTGGCCGCTTCATACAGAAAGCCCATGCACTCTGCAAGGGCGTGGCGCGGCAATTTCACGCCGGACAAAGCGGTTGCCGCCCGCCTGACCAGTCCCTATATCGGAGCCACAGCGCGGCCCGGAAGTTCCGGACCCCATCTCTACAGAGTGGCGTGACCGAGCGATGACAGACCAGACCGTTCCGGTTCAGGCCGATTCCAGCAACACCCAGAATAAACCCGAGATCGCACCAGTGACGCCGCCGCGCAAGCTGCAGCCGCTGCGTCGACTGGTACCGTTCATTCTGAAGTATCCGGTGCGGCTGTCCCTCACCGTGCTGTTCCTGCTGATTTCGGCGGTGTCGTCGCTCTCGATTCCTGCCGTGCTCGGCGGCGCCATTGATGAGGGCTTCATCGAACAGAACCTGGAGAATGTTGGCCGCTATGGCTGGCTGATCGTGGGCATTGCCGCGATCATGGCATTGGCCAGCGGGGCGCGGTTCTATTTCATCTCGGTGATTGGTGAGCGCGTGCTGGCCGATTTGCGCCAGGCGGTGTTTGTGCACCTGCTGCGGCTGGACGCCCGCTATTTCGATACCAATCGGGTCGGCGAGCTGACCAGCCGTCTCAATGGCGACGTGGCGGTGATCCGCAATGCGGTCGGGTCCAGCTTCTCGCTGGCGCTGCGCTCGGTGGTCACCATTATCGGCGCGCTGATCATGATGTTCCTGACCAGCCCGGTGCTGACACTGGCGGTGGTTATTGCGGCGCCAGCGCTGCTGCTGCCACTGATCGCCTATTCGCGCCGGCTGCGCGGCATGTCGCGCCGTACCCAGGACGCACTGGCTGATCTGAGCGCCATGGCCACCGAGATGCTGGGCGCGACCCGTACCGTCAAATCCTTCACCCAGGAAAATACCCAGGCGGCGATTTATGATGCGCGCAGCGAGGACAGCTATCGGGCCGAAGTGCGTCGCCTCGGCGCGCGCTCGGTGCTGGTGGGCATGGTCATCTTTCTGGGTACATCGGCCGTGGTGTTCCTGGTCTGGTGGGGTGCCCGCGCCGTATTTGCCGGCACAGTCACCGCTGGCCAGCTAACGCAGTTTCTGGTCTATGCGCTGATGGCCTCTGGCGCCCTGACCAATGTCAGCGAAGTCCTGGGCATCCTGCAGACCGTGGCCGGGGCAACCGAGCGGCTGACAGAAATTCTCGATACCGAAGCCAACATCAAGGATCCGGTCAATCCAGTACCGCTGCCCGTGCCGGCGCTGGGAACAGTGGCCTTCGAGAATGTCGATTTCGGCTATCAGACCAGCGGCTTTGAACGCGTGCTGACCGATCTGAGCTTTACCGTGGACTTGGGTGAAACCGTCGCCCTGGTTGGGCCGTCCGGCTCGGGCAAGTCGACCACCCTGGCCCTGCTGCAGCGGTTTTACGATGTCGGGGCCGGGGTCATCCGCGTCGACGGCATCGACATTCGCGATGTGCGGTTGGAAGAACTGCGCCAGCGCTTTGCCTATGTCGAGCAGGAACCCACCATCTTTGCAGGCACGATTGCCGACAATATCCGGTTTGGTAAGCCTGAGGCGAGCCAGGCCGAGGTCGAGGCTGCCGCCAAGGCCGCTTTGGTGCACGATTTTGTCGTGGAATTGCCGCTCGGCTATGATGCGATTGTCGGCGAGCGCGGCGTCATGCTGTCGGGCGGACAGAAGCAGCGGCTGGCGATCGCCCGCGCGATCCTGAAAAATGCGCCGATCCTGCTGCTCGACGAAGCCACCAGCGCGCTGGATGCCCAGAGCGAGCAACTGGTGCAGATTGCCTTGGAGCATTTGATGCGCGGCCGTACCACACTGGTGATTGCCCACCGCCTGGCAACGATCCGCGATGCCGACAAGATCCTGGTGCTGGATGGTGGCCGGATCATTGATCAGGGCACGCATGACCAATTGGTGGCCAAGGGCGGTCGCTATGCCGAACTGGCCAAGCTGCAGTTCCGGCTGGACAACATCCCAGCGGTCTGAGGGTCAGCCCTCGGTCAACTTGAATTCGATACGGCGGTTGCGGCGATAGGCTTCGTCAGTCGTGCCCGGATCAAGCGGGGTAAACTCACCAAAGCCCGCGGCCACCAGCCGGTTGGGTGAAACGCCCTTGCTGACCAGATATTGCGCCACGGAAATGGCGCGGGCTGCTGACAGCTCCCAATTGGATGGGAAGCGCGCATTGCTGATCGGGCGGCTGTCAGTATGGCCGTCAATACGCAGCACCCAGTTGATGTCGGTCGGAATTTCAGTTTCGAGCTGCAGAATTGCATCGGCCAGGGCATCGAGGTCGGGCAGGCCCTCGGGCTGCACATCGGCCTCTCCAGGGCCGAACAGTACTTCGGACTGGAAGACGAAGCGGTCGCCTACCACGCGCACATCGGCGCGGCCCTCCAGGATTTGCCGCAGGCGGCCAAAGAAATCGGAGCGATAGCGGGTGAGATCCTGCACGCGTTGGGCCAGAGCGACATTGAGGCGCCGGCCGAGGTCGGCGATCTGGGTGCGCGACTGCGTGTCGCGGGCCTCGGAGGCCTCTAACGCGGTTTCCAAAGCGCCGATCTGGGTGCGCAAAGCGGCCAATTGCTGGTTGAGCAGCGCCACCTGGGCATTGGCCTCGTCGGACAGTTCCTGGGCTTCCATCAAGTCGCCCTGCAGGCCGGCAATGGCGGCGTCCTTTTCATCGGCACCCTCGCCAATGCCAGCAAGCTGGCTGGCAAGGCTGGCATTGTCGGCCTGGGCACTGCCCAGGGTGGCGGTGAGATTGGCGATCTGGCTGTTGAGATCATCGGCATTGGCGCGCTCGAGCTGCAGCAGATCGGTCAGTTCGGCGATCTGGCTGTTAAGGCGGGCGAGCGCGGTGTCACGGCCCTGCAGTTCCTGGCCCAGGAAGAACTGGGTCAGCATGAACAGGCTGAGCATGAAGATGATGACCAGCAGCAGGCTGGATAGGGCGTCGACGAAACCGGGCCAGTAATTGGCCTCGATGCGCCGGCGGGAACGGGCTCCCGGCATGGGTCTAGTTCCGCCGCTCGTTGTCGGACTGGGTCAGGACGGCGTCGATCAATTCGCGCAATTTGCGGTTGGTTTCACCTTGCTCGTCGATGTGCTTGCGCAGATCGTCCTGCTCGGTGCGGATATGCTTGACCAGGCCGTCAATGCCGCGCGCCAGTTCCGCCATGGCGCGAATGGCGTTCTGGCTGGAGTTCTGGTTCTGCATCGAGCTGCCGAGCTTGTCGAACATGGCCTGCATTTCCGGCCCGCCGGCATTGGCCTGCATGGCACTGACCGGGTGATCGAGCTCGGTCATCGAGGTCATCCAGTCTTCGAGGTCGGTATAGAATGCGTTCTGGGCCTGGCTGGTTTGCAGGTCGAGAAAGCCCAGCACCAGCGAGCCGGCGAGGCCAAACAGGCTGGAGGAGAAGGCGGTGCCCATGCCGGCCAGCGGCGCGGTCAGCCCTTCCTTGAGATTGGAAAACAGGGCGGCGGAATCGCCGGCGGTGACGTCGAGCTGGTTGATGACCCCGGCGACCGAGGTCACGGTCTGCAGCAGGCCGTAAAACGTGCCCATCAAGCCGAGAAACACCAGAAGTCCGGTCAGATAACGCGAGGTATCCTTGGCCTCATCAAGCCGGTTGCCGACGCTGTCCAGGATCGAGCGCATCGAGGTCGGGGTGATCACGGCTTCGCCGATGCGCTCGCGCAGAATGCCAGCAACGGGGGCCAACAGGATCGGGGCGCGCACATCGGTAGTGGTGCCGTCCTGCAGTGAATTGACCCATTTCACTTCGGGGAACAGCCGCACGACCTGGCGGAAGCTGAGAAAGATGCCGATTGCCAGGGCGAAGAAAATCATCGAGTTGATGAAGGGGTTGGCCCAGAAGAATGTGGAGATGGTGCTGAACAGGATGGCGCCAACCAGCACCACCAGCACCAGAAAAATCAGGATCTTGATCAGATAAACAGTGGGACTGCCGAGGTGGTAAGGATCGTAGCCTTGCGTCATCTATGCCCTCTGCCTCGCCCCGAACCGCAAATCACTGCGCGCAAGACTAGTCAGACCTGCGTTATGGGGCAATGACAAAGGTTAATGGGCGGGCAGCTGTGAACGCGGCGCCCGGGCAGGACGCCGCGTCGGAGCGATCCTACTGGATTGGCTTGAGTTCCTTGAGCAGCGCGGGCTGCAGGGTTTCATTGCCCGCCACGATCTGGCCATTCCAGACCGAACCGGGCGAACCGGCATAGTCGGTGACAAAGCCCCCGGCTTCCTTGACCATCAGCATGCCGGGCGCGACGTCCCACGGGGCCAGCCCAGCTTCCCACAGCGCGTCATAGCGGCCGGCGGCCAGCCAGGCCATGTCCATGGCGATCGAGCCGGAGCGGCGAATGCCAGCCACGGCCGGATTGATATGGGCCAGCTGACGCAATTGCAGGCTGTCATTGGCCGTGCCCTGGGTCTTGATGCCGGTGCAAACCACGGCGTCGGCCAGCGACTTGCGACCGGCAACGCGCAGGCGCTTGCGATCATTGAGCCAAGTGCCGCCGCCCTTTTCGGCGGTGTAGAGTTCATCGAGCACGGGATTGTAGATCACCGCCGCGACGATCTCATTGGCGCGTTCGAGCGCAATGGCCACGGCAAAGAGCGGGATTGAGTGCAGGAAATTGGTGGTGCCATCGAGCGGATCAATGATCCAGCGGTGCTGGCCATCGGTGCCGGCCACTTCGCCACCCTCTTCCATCAGGAAGGCATAGGTGGGACGGGCCTTTTGCAGCTCGGTGAAAATGATCTGCTCGGCGCGCAGATCGGCCTTGGAAACGAAGTCGGCAGGGCCCTTGCGGGAAACCTGCAGGTTTTCGACTTCGTTGAAGTCCTTGGTCAGCGATCGACCGGCCTTGGTGGCCGCGCTTACCATGACATTGAGAATTGCAGAACGTGCCATTGTCAGTCCGCCCGACGCAAATAGGTGGTTTCGGTGGTGTCGACGACGATGCGTTCGCCAACGGCGATAAAGGGTGGAACCATGACCTTGAGGCCATTGCCGACCTTGGCCGGCTTGAACTGGTTGGAGGCAGTCTGTCCCTTGGTGACCGGATCGGCCTCAATCACTTCGAGTACCACATTGGGCGGGAAGCGGACACCCAGCGGGGTGTCTTCATGCATTTCGAGGGTGATCTTCATGCCATCCGAGAGGAAGGCGGCGCGCTCGCCGACGAAAGCCTTGGCCAGTTCGACCTGCTCATAGTTCTGCTGATCCATGAATACCAGACTGTCGCCCTGCTCGTAGAGATAGGTGAAGTCGCGGAATTCGAGTTCGACCTGCTCAACGGTTTCAGCCGAGCGGAAGCGCTCATTGAGCTTGGTGCCGGTCAGGATCGCCTTGAGTTCGACCTGGGCATAGGCGCCGCCCTTGCCGGGCTTGACGTGATCGACCTTGACGGCGACCCAGAGGCGGTCCTGGTGGTTGATGACAAAGCCGGGGCGAATTTCATTGCCATTGATCTTGGCCATGCGGGTGGGTGCTTTCGGGTGCGCGACGGTTGGAGGGGGCCACGCGCGCCGGATGCGGCTGGCCGAAGTTGATTGGGCTGATGGGCGTGGCGCTTATTGCCCCAGAACGCCGGTGGGTTCAAGGGTTTTGCGGTTCACTCGATGGGGGCGCGTCGGGCGCCTCGGGATCGGCCTCGCTTGCCGGTGCCGGATTTTCGCTGTCCGGAGCTGTTGTGGTGGGGATTTCGAGGATCGTCTCGATGGTGGGCGCATCGGACGGCACGGGCGACGGCCAGAGCCGGGCGCGCTCCTCAGCCCTGGCCAGGTCCTGCGGCGGAATGGAGATCAACAGCCGGTCCAGCGAGGGATCGTTCAGACCCTGGCGCCGCGACAAGGCGCGCCACATCGCTGCGCCCTCAAGATCGAGCGGCACGCCTTCGCCAACCGCGAGCAGCTTGGCATACCGGTTCTGTGCCACGGCGTTGCCGGCCTCGGCGGCACGGGCGTACCAGCTCGCGGCAGCCTCGACATCCTTGTCGACCCCCTTTCCCATATAGAGCAGGGTGGCATAATCGACCTGAGCGGCGGGCAAATTCTGGATGGCGGCGCGTTCGATATAGCGCGCGCCCGCCTCGGGGTCGGGCGGCAGCCCGGCGCCTTCGATCAGCATGGTGCCGTAGTCATATTGCGCCTCGGGCAGTTCGGCGTCTGCGGCCTCCTTCATCAGGGTGGCGGCGGTGGCGAGGCTGGGCGAGGCATAGACGCCTTCGATATGGAGCAGCGCCATATTGTATTTGGCCGGGATATAGCCGGCCTCGGCAGCCTTGCTGAACAGGTCGGCGGCGCGGGCGCGGTTCTTCGGCACGCCGACGCCCTCCTGATACAGCAGCGCCAGCTCGAAAGTGGCCAGCATGTTGCCATTGTTGGAGGCCAGCTGATACCAGCTGGCCGCGCGCTGGTCGTTCTGCGCGACGCCCAACCCCTTGGCGTAAATTTCGGCAATCAGGGTCTGCGCGGCGGCATCACCCTGTTCTGCGCGAGGGAGGGCGAATTCCAGCGCAGTCAGGAAATAGCCGCGCTGGAAAGCGCCAAAAGCCAGATCGGTGGGGACGCGGGGGCCAAAGACCTGATCGCTGATGCGTTCGCCAGGATTTTCCTGGGGCGCTGCGACCACTGCGGCGTCCTGCGCCACGGCGGGGAGGGGCAGAAGCAGGGTCAACAGCGCCAGATGGCGGAAACGCGGTTTGCTCATGGCGCCGTCAACGCGGCGCTGAGGGCGCTGGCGGCGGCGGCAGGATCGGGGGCCGACCAGATCGAGCTCGACAGCGCCAGAAATTCGGCGCCGCGGGGGTCGACGGCTGGGGTGGCGCCGGGGTCGCTGAGCACGGCGGGAATTTCAAAGGTTGCGGCCCACCATTCGGCAAGGTCAGCGGCAGCGGCGTCACTGCTGCCCTCGAGTGGGCCGAAGAACAGATAATCCACGTCGAGTTCGCCAGCCGTCATGGCGTCATGGCGGGTTGGCGCAGGCCCGGTACCAACGATCATGGCCGGCTTGACGGCGGCGAGCACGGCTTTGACCGCCGCTGGTCCGCCCGTGACGTGGACGCCATCTGCGCCGAGCCGCTTGGCCAGAACCGCATCATCCTCGATCAGCACGGCGCAGCCAGCACTCTGGCCGACACTCACCAATGGCGCAGCCAGCTTGGCATAGGCCGCATCGTCGAGCTTGCCACGGCGCACCAGCAGGGCCGAGAAGGCGGCGCTGTTCAGCACGGCCAGCAGCGTCTGGGCAAAGCTGGCTGGATCGGCGACGTCCGGGGTAATCAAATACAGCTGCGGGGACATGGTTCTCAATACTCGACGCTATCGACCTCTTCATGATCGGCCATTTTGGCAACAAAGAGGAGGCCCCTCCATAGGGGATGGGCAAACGCGGCGCAAAAGAAAATGCGCGCCCCCCGGTTGGAGGGGCGCGCAGCAGTGTGACGTTGGGACGTCAGGTAGAGCTTTAGGCGGCCTTATCGAGTTCGCCGGTCCATTTGCCCAGCGCGGCCAGCGAATTCATATGGGCGCGGTGGGTGAAGGCGGCCTGGGCGGCGGGAAAGTTTTCCCGACGACCGGCCCAGGTGCGCAGCGCGACATTCTGCAGCGCGCGGCCATAGGAGAAGGTCAGCGGCCAGGGCTTGCCGGCTATCTGGCTCATGGCATTGAGGTGCGCGGTGGCTTCTTCGTCGGTCTGGCCGCCGGACAGGAAGGCTATGCCGGGCACGGCAGCGGGCACATGCTCGCGCAGCACCTGGACGGTGCGGCGGGCGACTTCCTCGACGCTGGGACGATCGCGCGAATTGATGCCGGGCAGGACCATATTGGGCTTGAGCAGCATGCCGCTGAGATCGACGCCGGCCAGGCGCAGTTCCTTGAAGGTGGCCTCAAGCACTTCGCCGGTCACTGCGGCGCAGCGCTCCAGCGAGTGGTTGCCCGGGTCGCCGTCGCCGACCACTTCGGGCTCGACCACGGGAACGATGCCGGCTTCCTGGCAGAGGATGGCGTAGCGGGCCAGGGCGTGGGCATTGGCACGGATATTGTTGCGGGTGGGAGCCACGTCATTGATGGTGATCACCGCGCGCCATTTGGCAAAGCCGGCGCCGTGGTCGGCGTAGCGCACCAGGCGCTGGCGCAGGCCATCGAGACCCTCGGTGATCTTTTCGTTGTGGTCGCCCGGCATGGGGAAGGTGCCCCGGTCGACCTTGATACCCGGAATCACATCGGCATCGGCGAGAATGGCGCGGAACGCGGTGCCGTCGGCAGCAGATTGGCCCAGCGTTTCTTCGGTGAGAATGACGCCGGAGATATAATTGGTCATGGCCTTGGTGGAGCGGAACAGCATTTCGCGATAATCGCGGCGCAGATCGAGCGTATTGGGCAGATTGATCTTGTCAAACCGCTTGCCGATCGTGCCTTCGGATTCGTCGGCGGCCAGGATGCCCTTGCCGGGCTCCATCAGTTTCTGGGCGATGGCATTGAGCGACTTCGTCATGATCAGACCTCGGCAATGGGATTGGCCGAGAGATTAGACTTTGGTTACCGTCACGGCGATTAGACCTAGGGTTATTAGACCAAAGGCGCATCTTGTATGGAAGATGTCGGAACGGTTTGAGCTTGGCTCCGTTGTGCTTTACAATCCTCCTCAGTCAGGCGCTTCCCCGGCGCCTCTTTCGAATCTCTTGGCGCGCTGGCGCCTCCCAATCAATGGATGACAATGATGAGCACGCAACCGCACGTGACCTTTAACGACGGCCATGCCATTCCCCAGATCGGCTTGGGCGTGTGGAAAGCCACCGACGAAACCGCGGCCACCGCTGTCGCCGCGGCGCTGGGGGCAGGTTACCGCCATATCGATACCGCCGCGATCTACGAGAATGAAAGCGGCGTCGGCACCGGCATGGCGCAGGCCGATGTGGCGCGCGCCGACATCTTTCTCACCACCAAATTGTGGAACGAGGCGCAGGGCTTTGATTCCACGCTGCGGGCAATGGACGAAAGCCTCAAGCGCCTGGGCACCGACTATGTCGATCTCTACCTGATCCACTGGCCATCGGCGTTTCGCGGCAAGTTCGTCGATACCTGGAAGGCGATGATCCGGCTGCGCGAGGAGGGCAAGGCGCGCTCCATCGGCGTCTCCAATTTCGAGGGCGACTACATCGACCAGTTGATCGCCGAGACCGGCGTGACGCCGGCGATCAACCAGATCCAGCTGCATCCGCTGTTCCAGCAGGCCGCGATGCGGGAAAAGAACGCCAAGCTGGGCGTGATCACCGAGAGTTGGAGCCCGCTGGGCCAGGGCAAGCTGCTCGATCATCCCGGGCTGGCGGCCATAGCCGCCCGGCACGGCAAGAGCGTGGCCCAGGTCATCATCCGCTGGCATATCGAACTGGGCCTGGTGGTCATTCCCAAATCGGTGACGCCGAGCCGCATCGTCGAGAATTTTGCGGTGTTTGATTTCGCCCTCAGCGACCAAGACAAGGCGCAGATCGCGGCGCTCGACAGCGCCGATGGCCGCATCGGCTCGGATCCGCTGACGGCGACTTTCTAGGTCAGCAAACGAAACAGAAGGCCGTCACCCAGGGGGTGGCGGCCTTTGCGTTCGATCTGATTATCGACTTACTTCTTGAGCGCATCCACTCCCGGCAAAGGCTTGCCTTCCATCCACTCAAGGAAGGCGCCGCCAGCGGTTGAGACATAGGTGAAGTCGTCCTTGACGCCGGCATGGGCGAGGGCGGCAACGGTATCGCCGCCACCAGCCACCGAGACCAGCTTGCCCTCATGGGTGCGTTTGGCGACATGTTTGGCAATGGCCACCGTGCCCGCATCGAAGGGGTTCATTTCAAAGGCGCCCATTGGGCCGTTCCACACCACGGTATTGGCGTCGTCGATGGCGCCAAGAATGCGCTCGATCGAGGAGGGGCCGATGTCGAGCATCATGGCGTCATTGTCCATGGCATCGACGCCATAGAGCCGGGTGGGCGTATCGGCCTTGAAGTGCCAGGCCATGACCGCATCGATGGGCAGGATGATGGCGCAACCACTGTCGATGGCCTTGTCCATGATGCGCAGGGCCGTTTCGGCCAGATCCTTTTCGCAGAGCGACTTGCCGACGCCATAGCCCTGGGCATGCAGGAAAGTGTTGGCCATGCCCCCGCCGATGACCAGGCCATCAACCTTGGTGACCAGGTTTTCCAGCAGATCGATCTTGGAGGAGACCTTGGCGCCACCGACAATGGCAACCACCGGCTTTTTCGGTTTGCCCAAACCGGCTTCCAGCGCCTCGAGCTCGGCCTGCATGGCCAGTCCCGCGGCAGCAGGCAGGAGATGAGCGAGCGCCGAGGTCGAGGCATGGGCCCGGTGGGCCGCCGAGAAGGCGTCGTTGACATAGACGTCGCCCAGGCTGGCCATGCGCTGGGCCAGTTCGGAGTCATTGGCCTCTTCGCCGGGATGGAAACGGGTATTTTCCATGATCAGCACAGAGCCGGCCGGCGCCTCGTCGATGGCCTTTTGCGCGGCGCTGACATCGGTCCAGTCGGTGGCGACAAAGCCCACGGGGTGACCGGTGGCGTCGGCAACCGCGCCGCAGACCTGTTCGAGCGAGAATTCGGGATCGACCTTGCCCTTGGGGCGGCCGAAATGGCTGAGCAGGATGGCCTTGCCGTCGTGCTTGACGATCTCGCGGATGGTCGGCACCAGCCGTTCAATGCGGGTGGCGTCGCTCACTTGGCCATCGGCCATGGGGACGTTGAGGTCGGCCCGCAGCAGCACGCGCTTGTTGGTGAGATCAAGCTCATCAAGGGTTTTGAACGTCGCGCTCATGGCTCAGGCCTCCGGAATATCTATCCGCCGTGGCGTAGCAGAGCGCTGCGAGAGGGGGAAGGCAAGCCGTGTAAAAAAGATGGCGCCCGCCCTTGCCGATCAGTCGGTGCGGACGAACAGGCCGGGATAGTCGAGCACCAGGCCGTCGGCATCGACGGTGATGATCCGCTCAAAGCCGTCACCAACCGACTGGAAGCGAAAGCGTGTGTCGTCGAGCCTGGTATAGACCTGCTCGTGGCGCTGTACGCTCATGGCGTCGGCGTCGATCCAGGCCATGGTAAAGCGCTGCGGCTGATCGATGATCCAGTCGCAGCGCCACAGGGGCAGCGAGTTGGTCAGCGGCGTCGCCGAGATATCGACATCGATGCAGCCACGCAATTCGGGCAAGGGTTCGGCGCGATCATCGCTCCAATTGCCAGCGCCGTCGCTGAACAGTTCAAGCACCTTGCCGTCAGCGCGTTCCAGCCGAACGGTGCGGACATGCCCCGTCTCGTCCAGCTTGAGGCGGTAGAACAGGCCGTGCTGGAGCGTGATGATGGCGCCGCGCACCCGGGTATCTTTGCTGGTGGTGGTGACATGGCAGTGCTCAAGCCCCTCGGGGTCGAGGGCGCGCCAGCGGAAAGAGCGATCAAGGCTCATGGGTGACCCGGTGCGGTGAAATCGTGGTCATCATTGCCAAGCTTGGGTCGAGTGGCAATCGGGTACAGCAATAAAAAGGGCGCCCCAGTGGGACGCCCTTTTTGTCGTGCAGTCCGGCAAGAGCCTAGAGCAACTTGCCCATCGCCACGGCAGTGTCGGCCATGCGGTTGGAAAAGCCCCATTCATTGTCGTACCAGGCCAGGATGGAGGCAAAATTGCCGCCCATGACCTTGGTCTGATCAAAGGCCAGGGTCGCCGAATGGCTGTCGTGGTTGAAGTCGATCGAGACGTTGGGCTGGATGGTGTAGCCCAGAATGCCCTTGAGCGCGCCTTCGGCATATTGCTTGATGGCGGCATTGATCGCATCGGCAGTCATGTCGCGCGTGGTGATGAACTTGAAGTCGACGCAGGAGACGTTTGGCGTCGGCACGCGGATCGAGACGCCGTCCAGCTTGCCCTTGAGGTCGGGCAAAACGAGGCCAATGGCCTTGGCGGCACCGGTCGAGGTCGGGATCTGACTCAAGGCCGCAGCGCGGCCGCGATAGAGATCCTTGTGCATGGTGTCGAGCGTGGGCTGATCACCGGTATAGGAATGAATGGTGGTCATCATGCCGCGTTCGATGCCGAATTCCTTGTGCAGCACATAGGCGACCGGCGCCAGGCAGTTGGTGGTGCAAGAGGCGTTCGAGACCACTACGTGGTCCTTGCTCAGCTGCTCATGATTGATGCCGTAGACGACGGTGAGGTCGGCGCCCTCGCCAGGAGCCGAAATCAGTACCTTCTTGGCGCCGGCCTTGAGGTGGGCGCTGGCTTTTTCCTTGGAGGCAAAGATGCCGGTGCATTCGAGTGCGATGTCCACCTTCATGGCGGCATGCGGCAGCTCGGCCGGATCGCGCACAGCGGTTACCTTGATCGGCCCGCGGCCCACATCAATGGTATCGCCATCGACGGTGACGGTGCCGTTGAAGCGGCCGTGCACGCTGTCGAAGCGGAACAGATGGGCATTGGTTTCGACCGGGCCGAGGTCGTTGATGGCGACCACTTCGATATCGGTGCGACCCGATTCGATGATGGCACGCAGGATGTTGCGGCCAATACGACCAAAACCATTGATGGCGACGCGGACTGCCATGGGAAGACGCTCCTTTGGAGGGGTTCAGAGAAGGGAGGCTGGGCTCTCTTACAACTGTGCTGTGACCGCTTCAACAACGGCTTTAGCCGTAATGCCAAAGTGCTCATATAGCTCGTCGATCGGGCCGGAGGCGCCAAAGCCATGCATGCCGATGAAGCGACCCTTGTCGCCAAGCAGCTTGTTCCAGCTCATCTCCGTGCCTGCTTCAATGGCTACGCGGGCCTTGGCCTTGCCAATGATCTCGGCGCGATAGGCGTCCGACTGCTTGGCAAACAGTTCCATGGATGGCACCGAGACGACGCGGGCCCTGATGCCCTTGTCGGCCAGGAGCTTCATCCCGTCGAGCGCGATTGTCACTTCCGACCCGGTGGCAAAGATCACCGCCTGGGCGTCGAGCTCACCGGCAAGGGTGTAGGCGCCCTTGGCCGATTTGTTCTCGGCGGTATATTGGGTGCGCACGGTCGGCAGGTTCTGGCGCGACAGGGCAAGAATGGACGGTGCGCTGTCGCTTTCCATGGCCAGTTGCCAGCATTCGGCGGTTTCCACCGCGTCGGCCGGGCGGAACACCAGCAAGTTGGGAATGGCGCGCAGGGCGGACATATGTTCCACCGGCTGGTGGGTCGGGCCGTCTTCACCCAGACCGATCGAATCATGGGTCATCACATAGATGACGCGCTGATGCATCAGCGCCGAGAGGCGGATGGCCGGACGGGCGTAATCGGTGAAGCACATGAAGGTGCCACCATAGGGGATCAGGCCGCCATGCAGGGCGATGCCGTTCATGGCTGCGGCCATGGCATGCTCGCGAATGCCGTACATCATGTAGCGGCCGGAATAATTGTCCGCCTGGAAGGGCAGGGTTTCCTTGGTATTGGTCAGGTTCGAGCCGGTCAGGTCGGCCGAGCCGCCCTGGGTTTCGGGCACAATGGCGTTGATCACGTCAAGCGCCATCTGGCTGGCCTTGCGGCTGGCGACCTTGGGCTTGTCGGTGGTCAGCTGCTTTATGTAATCGTTCATCGCATTGGCAAAACCGGCGGGCAGTTCGCCCGCCATGCGGCGCTCGAATTCGGATTTTTGCGCCGAAGCACCCAGCCGCGACAGCCATTCACCGCGTACATTCTGCGCACGACGGCCAGCAGCGCGCCAGATGTCCAGCGTGGCGGCGGGGATTTCAAAGGCGGGATAGGTGATGCCGAGCGCCGCCTTGGCGCCAGCCAGTTCCTCGGCGCCCAGCGGCGAGCCATGTACCTTGTTGGTGCCGGCCTTCTTGGGCGAGCCGAAACCGATGGTGGTCTTGGCGGCGATCAGCGTGGGCTTGTCGGCCTTCTTGGCAGCCAGCAGCGCCTGTTCGATGGCAGCCTGATCGTGGCCGTCGATCGCGATGGTGTTCCAGCCCGATGCCTTGAAGCGGGCGATCTGGTCGGTGCTGTCGGCGTTGGAGACCGCGCCATCAATGGTGATGTTGTTATCGTCCCAGATCACGGTCAGCTTGTGCAGCTTGAGGTGACCGGCCAGGGCAATGGCTTCCTGGGAGATGCCTTCCATCAGGCAGCCGTCGCCGGCCAGGCACCAGGTGTGGTGATCAACCAGCTCGGCGCCGAATTCGGCAGCCAGCTTGGCTTCGGCCACCGCCATGCCGACGGCATTGCCGATGCCCTGCCCGAGCGGGCCGGTGGTGGTCTCAATGCCTTCGGCATAGCCATATTCAGGGTGGCCAGCGGTTTTGGAGCCGAGCTGGCGGAAATTCTTGATCTGCTCAATGGTCATGTCCTGGTAGCCGAGCAGATAGAGGCTTGAATAAAGCAGCATCGAGCCGTGGCCGGCCGATAGCACGAAGCGGTCGCGGTCAGCCCATTTGCTGTCAGCGGGATCGAACTTCATTACCTTGGTGAACAGCACGGTAGCGATGTCGGCACAGCCCATTGGCAGGCCGGGATGGCCGGAATTGGCCTTTTCCACCGCGTCCATCGACAAGGAACGGATCGCATTGGCCAAATCGTTCTGCTGAGCTGTATTGGTCATCAAGGTGCGCTTTCTTTGGGTCTGAAATCTGGGGAGAGTCGTACCGAAAGCCTCCTCCCAGAGGCGGGTTCGAGGCATAACAGGTTCGGATTGTCTGTCAATGACAAGGCAAGCGCCGATAGCGCCAAACGGTTGCATTGCGGCCTGCGCTGAGGCAGGCTGGGGCGGCCGGAATGGCCGCGCATTGAGGACCGTAGCAGTAATGAGTGACACGGAACTTGAAGATGGTTTGACCACCGCCACTGCGCGCTTTGATCGCGCGTTGGCGCAACTGAGCCAGTCGGTGCAAAATCTGGGCACAAGGATGCGCCAGCATAACCGCATGGAAGTCGACACCCAGCGGCTGGTGCATGAGCGGGCGCGGCTGGCCACCGAACTGGACAAGTCCGCCGCCCGCGCCAAGCGGCTCGACGATAGCGCGCACGATGTGTCGCGCCGGCTGGTCGAGGCGATGGAAACGGTGCGCTCAGTGCTGGCCAAGGCGGAGTAGCGGCATGCCCGAAGTCAATGTCGAGATCAATGGCCGCAAATACCGCATGGCCTGCGAAGAGGGCCAGCAGCGCCATTTGATCGGCCTGGCGGAGCGGTTCGACGCCCATGTCGAACAGCTCAAGGGAGCAGTTGGGGAAATTGGCGACAACCGGCTGACGGTGATGGCTGGCATTGCGGTCGTCGATGAACTGGCCGAAGCCGAGCGCAGGATCGAGGCGCTGGAAGCCGAAGTGCTGGTGCTGACCCGGGCCGGCCAGGAAGTGGCCGCCGAGATCGAGGCGCTGGAAATCAGCTTTGCGGAAAAACTGACCGATGCTGCAAGAGCCCTGGAAAGTGCCGCCGGCGTTCTGGACGATACGGCGCCGGTCCCGCAAGGCTGAACAAGGGACCGCACCTCTCGGCCCACCGAAACGCTGAAGAACAGCTTGGTGGTGGCGTGCGCAGCCCCTTCTGTGTCGACAACCCATAGACCATCGGCAATGCACGGAATCCCGAGTAGGACTGGCATTGGCTAGAGCGACCACATGACGGCCGGATGAATTGACAATCAAAAGGGTAGGGGGCTTTGCAGAGGGGGATGAAGCGCCTATATCTGCGGGGCTGCCCGGTGCGTGTGGATTCCAAATATCCTCGGGGCCTTATCGATCTTAAGGGAGCTGTCCCTGACCGGACCCGTGGGTCCGGACATACGGCGCCCACCTACGTAAAGTAGGTTCCGGGATCGCGTATCCCACGGCCAGGGCGGCACCTAATTCTCGAGCAGGTTACAGCGCGGCGCATGGTTGACGACACTATCGAAGACGCCAAGGCCGCCATGCGGTTGCGGGCCCATGCGGCGCGCGCGGGGCTGTCACAGTCCAGCCGCACGGAAGCTGCCGCGATTGTGGCGCAGCATTTCTTTGACAACATCGTTCTGCAGCCCACTGATGTGGTTGCCGCCTATTGGCGGATACGCGACGAACTGGATTGCCAACCCATTCTCGTTGGGCTGATGGATCGCCACCAGACGGTGGTGCTGCCCGTCGTGCTCGGGCCCGACCAGCCCCTGCAAATGCGGGTGTGGGAGAACGGCGCTGCGCTTTATGAGGCGGGCTTTGGCACACTGGCACCAGCTGAACTGGCGCCTCAGGCCGAACCTGATATCGTCATCATGCCGCTACTGGGCTTTGACAGCCAAGGCACGCGTCTTGGCTATGGCGGCGGCTATTATGATCGGACCCTGGCGCATATGAGCAAGACCCCAAAACTGATTGGCCTGGCCTTTGCTGCCCAGGAACTGGACGCCATTCCCCGCGATAGCCATGACGTGCCGCTTGATGCGATTATTACCGAGGCCGGTCTGCGCCATTTCGGCGCCACGGCATGAGACTATTATTCTTAGGCGATGTGATGGGGCGGGCGGGCCGTGATGCGGTCAATGAGCGCCTGCCCGGACTGATCGAACGCTACAAATTCGACTTCGTGATCGTAAATGGCGAGAACGCCAGCCACGGCAAGGGGCTGACCGCGCCGCATTTCAACGCCATCCGCAATGCGGGGGCGGACGTGGTTACGCTGGGCGACCATGCGTTCGACCAGCGCGAGACCATTTCCTATATCGAGCGCGAAAACACGCTGGTCCGGCCGATCAACATGCCGCCCGGCACGCCGGGCCGCGGGGCCATGCTGATAACCGGCCGCAACGGTCACAGCGTGCTCGTGGTCAATGCCCTGGGCCGGGTGTTCATGGGCCCGGCCGATGATCCGTTCCGCGCCGTCGAAGCGGCCATTGCTGCCTGTCCGCTGGGTGAACAGGCCGACGCCATCGTGGTGGACTTCCACACCGAGGCGACCTCGGAAATCCAGGCCATGGGCCATTTTCTCGATGGCAAGGTCAGTCTGGTCGTCGGTACTCATACCCATATTCCCACCGCCGATCACCGCGTGCTGCGCGGCGGTACGGCGCTGATGGCCGATGCGGGCATGTGCGGCGATTTCGACTCGATTATCGGCACGGATACCGAGGAGCCGCTCAACCGTTTCCTCACCGGCATTCCCAATGGCCGGTTTTCGCCCTCCGAGGGCGAGGCTACGCTTTGCGGCATTGCCATCGAGACCGATCCGCGCAGCGGGTTGGCGCGCCAGGCCTTGCCGCTGCGCATCGGTGGCAGCCTTGCCCAGGCCATGCCGGTCTTTGCCTAGCCGATCGCCAAGCTGGCGATGCGGTCGCCATCCAGGGTGAAGCGGTAGGTCAGGTTGGCCGGGCTGCCGGGGAAATTGCCTGAGACCCTGCCGACCACAACAGTGGTCTCTGCATCAGCGGTCATATCGACGATCTCGACAGTGACCGCGTATTTGGCCGTCGTATGCTCGAGCCAGACGCGAATGGCGGCGGTGCCGATATGCGTCTGGCCCTCGTCCTTGACGCGGGCCTCCGGCGCAAACGGGGCCAGCATGGCGGCGATATCGTGGCGGTTGGCGGCAGCGAAATAGTCGGCAAGCGGCGTAGGAAGCGTCGGGCTCATCATGGTGGTCCTTGTGTTGGCGGTGGCCAGAGATAGGGCTACACTGGCGCTATCGACAAGAACCGACGAAAAAGTAAGGTACCCACTTTTGAGTAAGTCCATTCATCCCGTTCCCGGCTCGGCGGCCGACCGGGTGGAGCAGGCGCTGCAATTTCTCGAGGGGCGCTGGAAGCTGCTGATCCTGTTTCGCCTGTTCGGCGGCCAGGTGCAGCGCTTTTCCGAGCTGGAGCGCTCGATCCCGGCGATATCGCAGAAAATGCTGATCCAGCAATTGCGGCAGATGGAGGCCGACGGCATCGTGCGCCGCATCGTGCATCATCAGGTGCCACCGAAAGTGGAATACAGCCTGACCGCTTGGGGACAGGCGCTGTGTCCGGCGCTCGACGCGCTGCTCGGCTGGGCAGAAACCCGGCCGGCTGAGAAATCGGGAAGCGCTGAAACAGTCGAGGTCTCTTGAGCGGCGGCGCTCTTTATTTTTGCCGATCATCCCCCTATAAGCGGGCAAAATTCGTCAGAAGCATCCGCGAGGGATCGAATGGCCGGCCATTCACACGCCAAGAACATCATGCACCGCAAAGGCAAATCCGACGCGGTGCGCTCCAAGGTCTTTTCCAAGCTGGCCCGCGAAATTACCGTGGCGGCCAAGATGGGCATGCCCGATCCGGCGTTCAATTCGCGGCTGCGTCTGGCCGTGGTCAATGCCCGCGCGCAGTCCATGCCCAAGGACAATATCGACCGCGCCATCAAGAAGGCCATCGGCTCGGATGGCGAGAATTTCGAAGAGATCCGCTATGAGGGCTATGGCCCCGGCGGGGTTGCCATCATTGTCGAGACGCTGACCGACAATCGCAACCGGACGGCGTCCAATGTGCGCTCGTATTTTTCCAAGTGCGGCGGCGCGATGGGCGAAACCAATTCGGTCGGCTTCATGTTCGACAAGGTTGGCGAGATCGTCTACCCGGCGAGCGCCGCCACTGAAGATGTCATCATGGAAGCCGCCATCGAGGCCGGTGCCGACGACGTCGAGAGCAGTGAAGACGGTCACTACGTCACCACCACCTTCGAGGCGATGGTGGAAGTTGCGGCAGCGCTGGAGCAGGCGCTGGGCGAGGCGGAATCGGTCAAGGCCGTGTGGAAGCCGCAGACCGAGACGCCAATCGATGCCGAGAAGGGCGCGACGCTGATGCGGCTGATCGCCATGCTCGAAGAAGACGATGACGTGCAGAACGTCTATTCGAACTTCGAAATGAGCGACGAAGATATGGCCAAGCTCGACGCCTAGTGGCATATCCGAGCGGGCGACAATGGGAGGGCGGTGCTGCTGGCGCCGCCCTTTTTTATGCCGTGTGCCGCAGGGCGGGTGATGGCGCTTCGGTGACACTGACGACGGCGGCGCGGTTGCGCCCGGATTTCTTGGCCTGATACAGGCGCTGATCGGCGATGCGGAACAGTTCGGCAAAGCGTGCCCGCCCCTCAAACACCGCGCCGCCAATGCTGACGGAGAGCGTGTGTCGGTGATTGTGGGGGGTGAAATTTGCCAGATAGACCGCCCGGCGGATGCGTTCGGCGATGGCCTCGGTCTGGTGATAGTCCAGGTCGGGCAGATAAACCGCAAACTCCTCTCCGCCCATGCGACCTACCAGGTCGCCCGTGCGCAATACTGAGCGGATCGAGCGCGCGATAATGGCCAGGGCCTCGTCGCCGAAATCATGGCCGTACAGGTCGTTGATGGCCTTGAAATTGTCAGCGTCGATCATCAACAGCGCGCCGGTTTCTCCCGCGCGGCGCTGAGCCAGCAGCAGGTTGGCCTTGGCGGTGAAGGCACCTCGATTGAGGCAGGAGGTCAGGCTGTCGGTGCGCGCGACTACACCCAGCCGGGCATTGCTGCGCTGCAGTCCGCGCAGCCGCAAGCCCACAAACAGAAACATCGGCACGCCCAGAATGGCCGGCAACAGCGTGGCACTGACAACCGAGCGCTGCAGCGCAGAGCCGCCGAGATCGGCGAAGAGTAGTACGTTGAAGGCGACCGAAACAGCGACGCACACTATGGTTCCCAACAGCGTCCAGCGGCCAACGCTGGACCAGCTCTGCAGGGCAGTCAAAGTCTTGGAAGGCAACATTGGACGGGCTCCGGCTGAGGTCGCGCTGGCGGCGTGCGCCAGGACAAATGGGAAATAGTGGGCACCTTGGTCTGGTTGCTAACGGGTCGAAGTCAGGCCGCATGCGCCATGGCAACGCAATCGCGGCCTGCGCTTTTGGCTTGATAAAGGCGTTGGTCGGCGTGGCGATAGAGCACGGCATAGTCGGTTCGTGCGGCATAGGTGGCGCCGCCGATCGAGACCGAGAGCGGCCATGTTGTGCCCCCGGGGACGAAGGTGATGGCAGTAACCGCACTCCGGACGCGTTGGGCGATGCGGTCGGCGACGATGGAGTCGGCGCCGGGCAGGAAAATGCCGAATTCTTCACCGCCCAGGCGCCCGACGACGGCCTCGGATGCAGTCGTGGCGGTATGGATGGCGTCGGCGATCTGGCGCAGGGCCAGGTCGCCGTGGTCGTGACCGAACCGATCATTGACGCGTTTGAAATTGTCGGCGTCGACCACCAGCAGGGCACCGCCATTTCTGGCGCGGTGGTCGAGCCAGTGCGCGACCTCGTTGGTAAAGGCGCCACGTGTGCGGCAGCCGGTTAGCCAATCCGTGCTGGCCAGTTGCTCAAGCTGCCGGTTAACATGGCGCAATTGTTCATGTTGCATCGTCAGCAGGAAGATCATGGGGCCGCCCACCAAGACCGGCATGAAGATGGCAACGAGCAGGCCGGTAAGACCGGGGCCAGCGGAAAAAGTTTCCATGATGACAATGGTCAGGACGACGGAAAACACCACCGAAATGGCGAGTATCCCGCTCGCCACACGTCTTATCCGCCGCCATGATCGTCGTGGCAGCGCGGTGTTTGATCCGGTCATTTGGTGTTCCCTGCATCCCTGCGGCGGAAACTAGGGCGGGGCGATAAAGAATGTGTTGCGCCGTCAGAAATAATTTTAGCGAAGTGGCGGTTTTCCACTGGCCTTGTTGCCAGTTTGTTCACATAGAACTTGGTAGGATTGGCGCCTGTGATTAAGGATACCGCATGAGCTTATCCACACGAATCATCGGCATTGATCCGGGCCTGCGCAGATGTGGCTGGGGGGTGATCGAAACCCGCGGCAATCGCCTGACCTTTATTGGGGCCGGCACGGTGACGCCACCCGTCGATGGCTCGCTGGCTGACCGGCTGGCTGCGCTGTTTGCCGGGCTGGGTGTGGTGCTTGACCGCTTCGCGCCCGAGGAGGCGGCGGTGGAAGAAACCTTCGTCAATGCCGGGGTGCGCTCGGCGCTGATTCTGGGGCAGGCGCGCGGTGTGGCGCTGCTGACGCCGGCGGCGCGCGGGCTGCCGGTGGCCGAATATGCCGCCAATCTGGTCAAGAAGTCCGTGGTGGGCACGGGGCATGCCGGCAAGGGGCAGGTGGAGCTGATGGTCAGAACCCTGCTGCCGACTGCCGATTTCAAGGGGGCCGATGCGGCCGATGCGCTGGCGATCGCCATCTGTCACGCCCATCACCGGGTGGCCCTGCAACGGTTGAGGGCCAGTGCATGATCGGCAAGCTCAAAGGGCTGATTGACAGTTATGACGATGATCGGGTGCTGATCGACTGTGGTGGGGTGTGCTACGAGGTTTTCTGCTCAGGCCGCACGCTGCAGGCACTGCCGCGCGTTGGCGAGGCCGGTGTGGTGTTCATCGAAACCATCGTGCGCGAGGACATGATCCGGCTCTACGGCTTTGCCAGCGAGACCGAAAAAGCCTGGTTCAACCTGCTCTCGACCGTGCAGGGCGTGGGCGCCCGGGTTGCGCTGTCGATCCTGTCCGTGCTGTCGCCCTCCGAGCTGTCCAGCGCCATTGCGCTGCAGGACAAGGCGATGGTCGGTCGCGCCAGTGGCGTGGGACCGAAACTGGCGCTGCGCCTGGTGACCGAACTCAAGGGCAAGGTGCCCACCGGCATCGGCATTGACGCGGGTGCCCTGGGGCTGCAAACGGCACTGGGCGACGGCGTGGCGCCCGGAGCCATCACCGACGCGGTATCGGCGCTGACCAATCTGGGCTATTCGAGCGCCCAGGCCTCTGCCGCGCTGGCACGGATCGTGGCGCGCGACGGCGATGGCATGGCCACCGAAAAACTGATCCGGCTGGGATTGCGGGAGCTGAGTAGTTGACTGATCTGACCTCCCCGGCGGCGGGCCGCGATGACAATCTCGACGTCTCGCTGCGCCCCTCCGGCTTTGCTGAATTCGTGGGCCAGGCGGCCGCGCGGGCCAATCTCGAGGTATTCATCGAGGCGGCCAGGCAGCGCGGCGCGGCGCTCGATCACGTGCTGTTTGTCGGCCCGCCGGGCCTGGGCAAGACCACGCTGGCGCAGATCATCTCGCGCGAACTCGGCGTCGGCTTTCGCGCCACGTCGGGGCCGGTGATCGCCAAGGCCGGTGATCTGGCGGCGCTGCTGACCAATCTGGAAGATCGCGATGTGCTGTTCATCGATGAGATCCACCGGCTCAGTCCGGCGATCGAGGAAATCCTCTATCCGGCGATGGAGGATTTTCAGCTCGACCTGATCATTGGCGAAGGCCCGGCGGCCCGTTCGGTGCGGATCGATCTGGCACGCTTCACCCTGGTGGGCGCCACGACACGGGCCGGGTTGCTGACCACACCCTTGCGCGACCGCTTTGGCATTCCGGTGCGGCTCAATTTCTACACGCCTGAGGAACTGGTGCTGATCGTGCAACGTGGTGCGCGGCTGCTCGGCATGCCGATGGCGCAAGACGGCGCGATGGAAATCGCCCGCCGCTCGCGCGGTACGCCGCGCATTGCCGGCCGGCTGCTGCGCCGGGTGACCGATTTTGCCCTGGTGGACGGCTCGGGCGAGATCACCCGATCGATTGCCGACAAGGCGCTGCTGCGGCTCGATGTCGATGCGCGCGGGCTCGATCAACTGGACCGGCGCTATCTCAGCACCATTGCCGATTTCTATGACGGGGGTCCGGTGGGCATCGAAACCATTGCGGCGGCGCTCAGCGAGCCGCGCGACGCCATCGAGGAAATTGTCGAGCCCTATCTGCTGCAGCAGGGCTTTATCCAGCGCACCCCGCGCGGCCGCATGCTGACCGGCGCGGCGTTCCAGCATCTGGGCAAAACCGTGCCGCAGGGCTTTGTCGGCCTGCAGGCCGGCCTGTTTGAGGAGCCCGAGGCGTGAGTGTCCATCACTTCCCCATCCGCATCTACTACGAAGACACCGACTTTTCTGGCAATGTCTATCATGCAGCATATCTGAAATTCTTCGAGCGGGGGCGCACCGAGTTTCTGCGCGATGCGGGTATTCACCATGCCGAACTGGCGGCGCAGGGCCTAGCCTTTGCGGTGCGCTCGATGGAGATCAAGTTTGATGGCGCAGCCCATATTGATGATCTGCTGACCGTGACCACCGAAGTGGCCTCGGCCACCGGAGCGCGGCTGACGCTGCAACAGGCCATTTCGCGCGGTGACACCGTGCTGACGCGGGCCAGCGTCTTGGTGGTGGCGATCAAGACGGCGGGCGGACCGGCGCGGATGCCGGTGGCCATTCGGGATCTGGCTGTATCCGAAATGTGATCCGGTGCCACCGGCAATCGGATCAGTTTGAGCCGCTCAGGTGCTGCCAATCACAACTTGTTGGGTCGTGCGGGCGGACTCGCTTTGTTAACCATTCCTTGACCATAATTGCGGCAAAGCGAACATGTGTCCGGCTTCTTGTCCGCAAAGGTCCGGTCTCCGGGCATTTCTCTTAATTTTGACAGATTTCGACCCCATCGCCTGATGGCTAAGGGTCGGTGCGTGAACCGGGCCAAAAAGGATCACTACATGGAAGCCATGGACGCTGTGGGGGCCGTTGTGCCGCACACTGATTTTTCCATATGGGGTTTGTTCTGGGCCGCAGACTGGATCGTCAAGTCCGTCATGCTGGGATTGCTGGGCGCCTCGATCTGGTGCTGGGCGATCATCATCGACAAAACCATCATCTATCGCCGCACCAATGCCGAGATGAACCGCTTCGAGCGGACCTTCTGGTCGGGGCAGTCGCTTGAAGAGCTGTATCAGATGCAGTCCGAGAAGCCTTCGGGCGGCATGGGCGCGGTGTTTGTTGCCGCGATGAAGGAATGGAAGCGCAGCCACGAGCAGAATGCCGCCAGCTTTCTGGGCATGCAGCAGCGGCTAGACAAGGTGCTTGATGTGGCGATTTCGCGCGAAAGCGACATCCTCGAAAAGCGGCTGGGCTTTCTGGCGACGATCGGCTCGGCCGGTCCGTTCATCGGGTTGTTCGGCACGGTGTGGGGCATCATGAATGCCTTTACCGCAATTGCCGCGTCCTCCAGCACCAATCTGGCGGTCGTTGCCGGGCCGATTGCCGAGGCGCTGTTTGCTACCGCCATTGGCCTGGTCGCGGCCATCCCGGCGGTTATCGCCTATAACAAGCTCAGCTCGGACGCCTCAAAGATGGTGGGGCGCCTGGAAGGCTTTGCCGACGAGTTCTCCACCATTCTCAGCCGCCAGCTCGAAGCGCGGAGCCACTGATATGGGGATGGGCGCAGCAACAGGGCGCGGTGGCGGTGGCGGGCGCGGCCGTCGCGGGCGCAAAAAGGCCGTGATGAGCGAAATCAACATCACACCCATGGTGGACGTGATGCTTGTGCTGCTGATCATCTTCATGGTGGCGGCGCCGATGATGACGGTCGGGGTGCCAGTCGATCTGCCCCAGACTGCCGCCAATGAAATGCCGAGCCAGACCCAGCCCATTACCGTGGCGGTGACGCCCGAAGGGGTGATCTATGTCGACGACGATATCGTGGCCGAAGCCGACCTGACCAGCACGCTGACCAGCATGGGGGCCAATGGCGCCGAGGACCGCATCTTTCTGCGCGGCGATACCACGGCCGATTATGGTTCGGTCATGCGGGTGATGGGTATTCTGTCGGCCGCCGGCTTCAGCAAGATCGGTCTGATCACCGAGCGGGAACCGGGCTAGTCCAGTGCGCATTGGCGTCACCGCATCGATCATTGCCCATATCGCCGTGCTGACCATCGGCCTGATCAATCTGGGGTGGACGCGACCGCTGACGCCGGTGGTGGAGTCGATCTCGGTCGATCTGGTGCCGGTGGAAGAATACTCCAATATCCGTGCCGGCCAGCTCGACAGCACGATTGTCGATACGCAGACGCCCTCGATTGTCGAAGATGACCAGCCGGCCGAAATTGCCCAGCCTACCGGCAATACCGAGCAGGATCAGGCGGTGCCCTCGCCGGCCGATATCCCGACACCGGCCCCGGTGACCAATGCGGCGCCGCTGCCGGAAACCCAGCCTGAACCGGCCCCGACGCCCGAGCCAGAGCCGGCCCCGGCACCCGAACCCACTCCAGAACCCGAGCCGGCCCCGACGCCGAGTCCGGTTCCAGCCGTGCGCCCCGAACCGGCACCGACCCCTGAGCCGGTGGTTGAAGCCACGCCGGAGCCAACGCCCGAGCCGACCCCGGTGCCGACGCCGGAGCCGGAAGCACCGGCCGTCGCTGCGCCGACCCCAGCCGCGCGGCCAGCCAATCTGGAGCAGAAGCGCCAGCAGTTTGCCGCCGCCGAAGCCGAACGGAAGAAAAAGGAAGAGGCAGAGCGCCAGCGCGCCGCTGCGGCGCAGCAGGCCGCCCAGCAGCAGGCCGCGCCACAACTCGATGCCTCGCTGGCCGATGACATTTCTGCCATTATCAACACCGATAAGACCACCGGCGCGACTACCGGACAGGGTGGGGCGCCCACGCTGGGCGATACGACGGGCACTTCGGCGCGGTTGAGCCAGTCGGCCATTGATGGCCTGGTGGCACGGGTCAAGACCTGCTGGAACCTGTTGCCGAGCGATATCAACAGTGGTCTCGATGTGGTGGTACTGGTGACGCTCAATCCGGATCGCAGCGTGGCGGCAACGCAGATTATTTCGGCGGACCCGTCGCCGGCCGGTGGTGCGGTCGCCCGGGCCGCGCAACGCGCCATTACGGCGTGCGGGCCTTACGATATGCTGTCGAGTGACAGCTATGACAGCTGGCGGCAGATCGAAATGGAACTGCGGCCGTGAGTTTGAATTGGTATTTTAGGCGCGCCCCGGGGCGCACCAGCGACGAGATTGGAGACGACAGATGACCCTGCTTACTCGGCGCAATGCGCTTAAACTCGGCCTCGCCGGTGGCGCGCTGCTGGCGGGCTCCTCGCTGGCCATGGCGCAGTTGCGCATCGTGGTGGAGGGCGCCAATTTCCAGCCCCTGCCCATTGCCATCCCTGATTTTGCCTCTTCCGATCCGGCTTTTGGCCGTGAGATCGCCGAGATCGTGCGCAATAATCTGCGGCGCTCCGGCCTGTTCCTGCCGCTCGATCCGGCCTCGCTGCCGGTGCAGATGGGTGACGTCGATGCGACGCCGGACTTCCCGACCTGGCGCACCGCCAATGTCGATGCGCTGGTGATGGGGGGCGTCGAGCGGGGCGCGCAGATTTCCTCGTCGGTACGCGTCTGGGATACCCAGCAGGCGGCCCAGGTGGTCGGCAAGAGCTACAATACCGACGCCAATTCGAGCCGCCGCGTGGCCCATATCATTTCCGATGCGATCTATGAATCGCTGGCGGGGAGCACGGGTTATTTCGACACGCGGGTAATCTATGTGGCCGAGAGCGGCCCCAAGGCCAACCGCGTGCGGCGCCTGGCGATCATGGATCAGGATGGCGCCAATGTGCAGTATCTGACCGACGGCGCCTCGATGGCCCTGACGCCGCGCTTTTCGCCCGATGGTGACATGGTCACCTATATGAATTTTGCCGATGGCAACCCGCAGGTCTATCTGCTGCAATTGTCGACCGGTCGCCAGCAGCGCCTGACCGATGTGGGGGCGATGACCTTTGCGCCGCGCTTTTCGCCTGATGGCGGCACGGTCGCGTTTTCGGTGGAACAGGCCGGCGCGACCAATATCTACGCCACCAGCATCAATGGCGGGCAGCCCCTGCAACTGACCTCGGGGGCCGCGATCGACACCGGTCCGTCCTATTCGCCCGATGGTAGCCGGATCGTGTTTGAAAGCGACCGGGGCGGCGCGCCGCAGATTTACATGATGAGTGCGGGTGGCGGCAATGCGCAGCGCATCAGCTTTGGTCAGGGCAGCTATTCGACGCCGGTGTGGTCACCCAAGGGCGATCTGATCGCGTTTACCCGGCAGTCGGGCGGCCAGTTCAATATCGGCATCATGAACGCCGATGGTTCGGGCGAACGGATGCTGTATTCGAGCTTCCACGCTGAGGGCCCCACCTGGGCGCCCAATGGGCGGGTGATCATGTTCTTCCAGGATCCGGGCGGTAATGATGGTCCCAAGCTGATGAGTGTGGACATCTGGGGCCGCAATCTGCTGACCATTCCCACCGAAAGCTATGCGTCCGATCCGGCCTGGTCGGATTTGCGCCGCTAATTGGCAATCTGCCGAAACGGCATCAGGATGGTCAGCGGCAGACAGGCGGCTGGCCAACTGGCTTTTACCTCAAGCACTTAACCATAGTGCGCCGTCGCCCAGACCGGCTGCGCCACACTATGATCACGAAAAAGCCAGCATTCCCGCCACATTGGCGCCGTGATAGAGATTGATTAACCAAGTCAGCAAACCCGGCCTTAACACTAAGTGCGGTAAATCCCGAACTTAAGATTTTGCCTTTCCAGGAGCCTTCCCGTGGTAATCACCGCACCGTTCAATACTGCATTGCGTGCCGCCGCGATGCTGCTTTTCGTCGTGGCGATCGCCGCCTGTTCGCGCACGCCCAACACCATGCCGACCGGCGTGGGCAATCTCGGGCCGGGCGGCGGCGCGCCGGGCAGCCAGCAGGAATTCCTGGTCTCGGTTGGTGATCGGGTGTTCTTCACCACCGATTCCAGCTCGCTGACCCCAGAGGCCATGGCCACGCTCGACAAGCAGGCCGCCTGGCTCAACCAGTACCAGAACTATCGCATCATGGTCGAAGGCCATGCCGATGAGCGCGGTACGCGCGAATACAACATCGCCCTGGGCGCCCGCCGTTCCTCGGTGGCGGTCAATTACCTAGTGTCGCGTGGTGTCAGTGCCAACCGCATTACCAGCCAGTCTTTCGGCAAGGAACGCCCGGTGGCGATCTGTAACGATATTTCCTGCTGGAGCCAGAACCGCCGGGCTGTTACAGTGGTACAGTAATCAGGACAACCGGCTTTCCCCCGAGGGAGAGCTGAGCAAATCCAGTGCAAACTGGAGGCAAGAGCGCCCGGAGCCATGTAAATGGCCCGGGCGCTTTGTTTTGACCAAAATTGGCCTTTATTTGCACGTCTGCAAGGGTTCATGGTCGATCGGCATAATTGGACGAATGGAGGCGCAGCATCTTGACGAGATTCAATTCAACCAAAGCGCGGACGCGAATGGCCCTGGCCAGTGTGCTGGCGCTGGCGGCGATGAGCCCGGTAGCGGTCAATGCGGCCATCTTCGCCACGCCGCCGGCCAATCCTGGTCATGTGCCGAGCGAGGCCCGGCCCGCGCGCATTCTGGTGGCACAAGCCGCCGATACCGCCCAGTTGATGGTGCGCATCCAGCAGCTTGAGGAGCAGAACCGCCTGCTCAATGGCCAGATCGAGGGTTTGACCTTCCAGCTCACGCAGATGCAGGAAATCGTCAACCGCATGGCCGAAGACAATGAGTTCCGGTTCCAGGCGCTGGAAGGCGGTGGCAGCCCAAAAACTGAGGCGGCAACCCAAGCAGGCGGCGCGATGCAGCCTGAGGCCTTGCCGCAGGACCCAGCCCACAGTGCTGAGGACGCCGCAGGCGTCCCGATGACCGATATTCCCGAGCAGGGCGTGCAGCCCTTGCCCGGTGAAATCGAATTTGATCCCACCTTCACCGATGGCAGCGTGGTGCCGATGGACGATCTGGGCAATTCGGCCGATCCGCTGGTTGGCACTGGCGCGACGGGCGGCGTGGACCTGGTGACGGGCGAGCCGCTCAATCTGAGCTATGATCCGGCTGCCGACGCCACCGGCAATGCCGATGCCGATGCGCAGTTCGCCGCCGGCTTTGCCGCCATCTCCAGCGGCGACTACCCGTTTGCCGAGGAGCAGTTCAGCCAGTTCATCGCGCTCTATCCCGACAACCCGCAAGTCACCGAAGCCGCCAATCTGCTGGGCGACGCCTTGTTGTATCGCCAGGCCTATAGCGAGGCGGCCGATGTGTTGCTGAATGCGTTTCAGAAAGCCCCGGACAATGAGCGCGCGCCCGACCTGCTGCTGAAACTGGGCATGGCCCTGTCGGGAGCCGGCGAGCGCGAAACCGCCTGCCGTACCCTTTCGGAAGTCGACAAGCGCTACACCGATCTGTCGCCAGTGTTCCTGACCCGGCTGGCCGAGGAAAAAGCCCGCGCCGAATGCCCGCCCGTCTAGGCCCCGATCTATCCACCGAGGCCGGGCTGCAGGCATTGTTTGCCGGTGTCGCGGGCGAGCCCGCCATTGGCCTGGCGGTGTCGGGCGGCGCGGACAGTCTGGCGCTGCTGCTCCTGGCGCAGCGCTGGGCAGCCAGCCTCGACCGCCCACCGCGTCTGCACGTCTATTCGCTCGACCACGGCCTTCGGCCCGAGGCCGCTGCCGAGGTCGCCATGGTGCTCGGTGTCTGCCAGGCGCTGGGGGTGGCGGGCACGGGCCTGCGCTGGAACGGGGTCAAGCCGGATGCGAGGCTGCAGGAAGCCGCCCGGCTGGCGCGCTACCGCCTCATCGGCGCCGCCATGGCTGCCGATGGCGTTACGGTGCTGCTGACCGCCCATCACCAGCAGGATCAGGCCGAGACCGTGCTGATGCGCCTGGCGCATGGCAGCGGCATTGAAGGCCTCAAGGGCATGGCGCCGCAGGCCCGTATCGAGGGTGTGCGCGTGCATCGGCCCCTGCTTGATGTGCCCCCCGCAGCGCTCGCTGGCATCGTCGCCGCCGCCGGGTTGGTGCCGGCTGCCGACCCATCCAATATCGACCCGCATTACGAGCGCGTGCGCTGGCGCCAGGCCATGCCGGCCCTGGCCGAGCTCGGTCTGGATGCGCCGACGCTGGCGCTGTTTGCCGAGCGCATGGGGCAGGCCGATGCGGCCATCGCGCAACTGGCCGAGGCCGGTTTTGCCGCAATGGTGACCCTTGACGGGTTCGGCGCGGCGCGCATTGCGCTGGCACCCTTTGCGGGCCTGAACCCGGCGGTTGCCACGCGGGTGCTGGGCCGGGTGCTCAATATCGTGGGCGGGCGGCAGAAGCCGCGCGCGCTGGGGCAGGTCGAGCGCCTGCGCCAGGCGATTGTCGACAATGACCTGCCCCGCGCCACCACGGTGTTGGGCTGTGTCGTGCGGATCAAGGACGAGGCGATTGCGGTGGCGCGCGAGCCGGGGCGCAGCCTGCCGGCCGATGCGGTGCTGGCGCCGCATGGCGAGCTGGTGTGGGATGAACGCTTCCGCATCATCAATGGTTCGGGAGCGACCGATCTGACCGCCAGCGTGGCCGACTATCTGCCGCGCCACCGGCTGGAACAGTTTTTGGGCTGCAAGGTGACCGCGCCGGCCGAAGCCATTCGCACCGCGCCGATTGTGCGTGACGCGGCCGGCGGCGTGCTTTCGCTGGGCGGCTGGTCGTTTGATGAGCGCATCACCGTGCAATTGCTGATTGATTGATCGGTGTGCAGGCATCTCCGCCCGCGATCGCGTGCTGAATTTGTCGCGCAGCGCGCCCCGCATGGGCGCTGGACCGGTGTTGCGCCATGCCGTATTAACCCCGTCAGCACATTGTGACTGGACGGGCGGCGCAAACCGCCGCAGGTCTGGGCCTTGTAACACCCCCATGCCGGACATACATTCGGCACACTAACCGCGCCTCCTGGCGCAGTGCTCCCCGGGACAGGATTGATGAACGGAAATTTCCGCAACTTCGCCATCTGGCTGGTCATACTCTTTATGCTGATGGGCCTGTTCCAGGTCTTTCAGTCGTCGACCCGCTCGATTTCGGTCGCCGACAAGAGCTATAGCCAGTTCGTCAGTGACGTCGAGACCGGTCGGGTCAAGAGCGTCACCATCACCGACGACGTGGTTTCCGGTGCGCTCGCGGATGGCACCCGGTTTGAAACCGTGTTGCCCGCTGGCGCCGATATCATTTCGCGGCTGGAGAGCAAGGATGTCTCGATCACGGCGCGGGCGCCCGAATCCAGCCCGTTCTGGACCGTGCTGCTGTCGTCCTGGTTGCCGTTCATTGTCATCATCGGCGTGTGGTTCTTCTTCATCCGGCAGATGCAGGGTGGCGGCAAGGGCGGCGCGATGGGCTTTGGCAAGTCGCGCGCCAAGCTGCTGACCGAGTCGAGCGGCAAGGTGACGTTTGAGGACGTGGCCGGCGTTGACGAGGCCAAGCAGGATCTTGAGGAAATCGTCGAGTTCCTGCGCGATGCTGGCAAGTTCCAGCGTCTGGGTGGCCGGATTCCACGCGGTGTGCTGCTGGTGGGCCCGCCGGGTACCGGTAAGACGCTGCTGGCCCGTTCGGTCGCCGGCGAAGCCAATGTGCCGTTCTTCACCATTTCGGGTTCTGACTTTGTCGAAATGTTTGTCGGTGTCGGCGCCAGCCGTGTCCGCGACATGTTCGAGCAGGCCAAGAAGAATGCGCCCTGCATCATCTTCATCGACGAAATCGACGCCGTCGGTCGCCAGCGTGGCGCCGGGCTCGGTGGCGGCAATGACGAACGCGAACAGACGCTGAACCAGCTGCTGGTCGAGATGGATGGCTTTGAGGCCAATGAGGGCGTGATCCTGATCGCTGCCACCAACCGTCCCGACGTGCTCGATCCTGCCCTGCTGCGTCCCGGCCGCTTTGACCGTCAGGTCGTGGTGCCGAACCCGGACGTTGCCGGTCGCGAAAAGGTGCTCAAGGTGCACGTCCGCAAGGTGCCGTTGGCCCCCGATGTGGATCTCAAGGTGCTGGCCCGCGGTACGCCCGGTTTCTCCGGCGCTGACCTGATGAACCTGGTCAACGAAGCGGCCCTGATGGCGGCACGGCGCAACAAGCGTTTTGTCACCCATGCCGAGTTCGAAGATGCCAAGGACAAGATCATGATGGGCGCCGAGCGGCGGACCATGGCGATGTCGGAGGACGAGAAGAAGCTGACCGCCTATCACGAAGCTGGCCATGCCATCATCGCGCTCAAGGTTGCCGGCATTGATCCGATCCACAAGGCAACGATCATTCCGCGTGGCCGTGCCCTGGGCATGGTGATGACCCTGCCCGAGAGCGACAGCTATTCGTTCAGCCGCGAAAAGGCGCTGGCCCGCCTGACCATGCTGTTTGGCGGCCGCGAGGCCGAGATCATCAAGTTCGGCCCGGAAAAGGTGACCAGTGGCGCCTCGGGCGATATCCAGATGGCCACAAGCCTGGCGCGTTCGATGGTGATGGAATGGGGCATGAGCGAAAAGCTCGGCCGCGTCCGCTACAAATCCAACGATCAGGAAGTGTTCCTGGGGCATTCGGTGACGCAGAGCCAGCACATGAGCGACGATACTGCCCGTATCATCGACCAGGAAGTGCGCAAGCTGATTGAAGATGGCGAGGCCTCCGCCAAGGAGATTTTGACCAAGTATCACGACCAGTGGGAAGCCATTGCCCAGGCGCTGCTCGAATATGAGACGCTGACCGGCGATGAACTGCGCGCCCTGATGGAAGGCCATCAGCCGGTCCGTCCCGATGACAGCGGCCCGTCCACCAAGGCGAGCGGCGTGCCGTCGGCCGGCAAGGCCACCAAGAAGCGCCCCGATGCGCCACCCGAAGGCGGGCTGGAACCGCAGCCGGGTAGCTAGGAAGACCAGAAAATTGCCAGGGCCGCCGCAAGGCGGCCCTTTTGCATGGCAATGTTTTCCGCTATGCCGCCACAAAGTGGTATTATCGCAGGCGACCGGACCGCCGGCGCGACAAGGGGCGACAGACAATGGTACGCAAGTATTTTGGCACCGACGGCATCCGCGGGCTGGCCAATGGCCCCAAGCTGACCCCCGAACTGGCGCTCAAGGTGGGAATGGCCGCCGGCAAGAAATTTGTGCGCGGCGATCATCGCAACCGCGTCGTCATCGGCAAGGATACGCGCCGCTCGGGCTATATGATCGAGCAGGCGCTGACCGCCGGCTTTACCGCCGTCGGCATGGATGTCTATCTGCTCGGGCCGATGCCGACGCCTGCCGTGGCCATGCTGACCCGTTCGCTGCGCGCCGATCTGGGGGTGATGATTTCAGCCTCGCACAACCCGTTCGAAGACAATGGCATCAAGCTGTTCCGCCCCGATGGCTACAAGTTGAGCGACCAGATCGAGCTGGAGATCGAGCGCCTGATCGACAGTGACATGTCCGATACGCTGGCACATGGCCGCGATATCGGCCGGGCACATCGCGATGAGGAAGCGCGCACGCGCTATATCGAATACGCCAAGCGCACCCTGCCGCGGAACACCGACCTGGCCGGGCTGCGCGTGGTGCTCGATTGCGCCAATGGCGCCGCCTACAAGGTTGCCCCGATTGCCCTGTGGGAACTGGGGGCGGAAGTGTTCACCATTGGCGACAAGCCCGATGGTTTCAACATCAACGACAAGGTCGGCTCGACCGCGCCTGAAGCGGTGGCTGCCAAGGTCCGGGAAATGCGGGCCGATGTGGGCATTGCGCTGGATGGCGACGCCGACCGCGTCATCATCGTGGACGAGAAGGGCAATGTGGTCGACGGCGACCAGTTCATGGCGGTGATTGCCGAAAGCTGGCTGCAGCGCGAGGTGCTGATGGGCGGCGGCATCGTGGCCACCGTGATGTCCAATCTGGGGCTGGAGCGCTATCTGGGCTCGCTGGGGCTGACGCTGGAGCGCACCCAGGTGGGTGATCGCTATGTGCTTGAGGCCATGCGCGCCAAGGGCTTCAATGTTGGTGGCGAACAGTCCGGCCATATCATCCTGTCAGATTTCACCACCACCGGCGATGGCCTGGTCGCGGCGCTGCAATTGCTGGCCGTGCTCAAGGCGCAGGATCGCCCCGTCTCGGAAATTTGCTCGCGTTTCACCAAGGTGCCGCAATTGCTGCGCAGCGTGAAGTTCAAGTCGGGCAAGCCGCTGGAGCACAAGCTGGTCATCGCCGCGATTGCCGATGGGCAGGCCATGCTGGGCGCCGGCGGGCGGTTGGTTGTGCGGGCTTCGGGCACCGAGCCGGTGATCCGGGTCATGGGTGAGTGCGATGATGCCGGTCTGGTTTCAACGGTCGTTGGACAAATCGAGGCAGCTATTCGCGAGGTTGCCTGAAGTCGTTGTCATTGAAATGTTTTGGTAACACTTGTTAATGATGTAATAATGCAATCCTGATATCGAGTAGTTCGGTAAGGTTAAGTGCTTAGGTTAAGTCACATTTAAGGAAGTTGCTCGATATTGTCGGGGAACCCACTTTTGTCGTGGCACTCAAAGGACACTTAATCATGCGCAAGCTCATTGCTGCGATCATGGTGGCAGGAGCCGCACTTGTCGGCGGCCAAGCCATCGCCGCTGATTTTCCGTATTATCCACCGGTGATCGAAATCCCCGATGTCGATTATGGCGTTGAGGGCTCGTTCTATCTGCGCGGCAGCGCTGCGGGCAACCTGCTCTGGTCGCGCAACCAGCAGTTCTATTGTCCGCCAGCCACGGGTGGCGGTTGCGGTGCTGCCGGCACCGTCGTCACCGAGACCGCGTCTGAAAACGGTTATGGATACAGCCTGGGTGCGGGCTTTGGCTACGAGACCGGCGACGGCCTGCGCGCCGACGTCACCGTCGACTACCTGCACAATTCGGGCCTCGCCAATGATCGTGGGCAGAAGCTCACCATGCGTACCGGTATTGCCCTTGCCAACCTGTACTATGATTTCGGCTTCGGCGATGTCGGCTCCGCACAGGGTGGACCAGGTGCCTATGTGGGCGCCGGCTTCGGCGGTGCGTATAATTACCTCGAGAGCCGTGGTCCCTGGACGGGCTACGATCCCGACGGTGGTTCCTTCTCGAGCGCCGCTGCGCTGATGGCCGGCGTCACCTACGATATGGGCTCGATTGTTGCCGACCTGGGCTATCGCATGATCTACATGCCGCAACTCAGCAATGGCAGCAACGCTCTCGGCAAGCCCCAGGGGCCGTACTTCATCAACGACAATTTCATCCACGAAGTGCGCGGCACGCTGCGCTATCGCTTCAACTAGGCAGGGTCAGGCGGACCGCCACGACGGCTCGCCGCTGATCCACGATCAAGCCGGCACCCCATGGGTGCCGGTTTTTTGTTGTCGTGGCGGTCGACAGCACGCCTTCCCCAGTGCACTGCTCGGGAGATGGAGGAGGACGCAATGAAAATTCTGGTCATCGGTGCTGCGGGCATGGTGGGACGCAAGCTGGTTACGGCGCTGCTGTCGGCGGGGACGCTTGGTGGTCGAGCCATCTCTGCCATCACGCTGGCGGATGTGGTTGCGCCAGCCGCGCCGGGCGGCGCGATTCCCTGCCCATTGGTCGCGGCCGATTTGTCGGTCGAGGGTGTTGCAGCGGCTCTGGTGGCGGATCGACCGGACCTGATCTTTCATCTGGCGGCAATTGTCTCGGGCGAGGCGGAAGCCGATTTCGAGAAGGGCTACCGGATCAATCTGGATGGGACGCGGCAATTGCTTGAGGCGGTCCGCCTGGCGGGGCAGCGCGCGCCCTATTGCCCGCGTCTGGTGTTCACCTCCTCCATCGCGGTGTTCGGCGAGCCGCTGCCCGCGCTGATCGGAGACCACCACGAGCACACCCCGCTCACCAGCTACGGCACGCAGAAGGCGATTTGCGAACTCCTGCTGGCCGACTATTCACGTCGCGGGTTCGTCGATGGCATCGGCATCCGGCTGCCGACCATTGCGGTGCGGCCCGGCAAGCCGAACAAGGCGGCGTCGGGGTTCTTCTCGGGGATCATTCGCGAACCCTTGGTGGGGCTTGAAGCGGTGTTGCCGGTCGCCGACACGGTGCGGCACTGGTTTGCCAGTCCGCGCGCTGCTGCCGGTTTTCTGCTGCATGCGGCTACATTGGACACGGCAAAGCTGGGCCATCAGCGCAATCTGTCCATGCCGGGCCTGGCGGTGACGGTCGGCGAGCAGATTGCAGCGCTTGAGCGTGTGGCGGGGCCACAGGCCGTGGCGCTGATCCGGCTGATACCGGACCCGGTGATTGCCGGGATCGTGGCCGGCTGGCCCAAGGCCTTCGCGGCCACTCGGGCGCGTGCGCTGGGGTTCAAGGGTGACACCAGCTTCGAGGAGATCATCCAGATCCATATTGCGGACGAACTGGGGGGCCGCATTGGCGGCCAGCACACATCAATGTGAACTGCCGGCGCGTCGCGGATCGAGGTTGGTGCTACCGGCCGCATCAGCGATCCAGCGATTGTCGTATTATCGGGGTAACCGATAACGGGTTGTGATTGGGGCTGGAAAATGCCCCAATTCGCCCGCACCAGTCCACCCCAATGCTGCGCGTATCAGTTGACTGCAAAGGGCAGGCTCTATGTCGGAAGTCAAAATTCGTTCTCCCTTGCTGGCCGCCGGCGCCATTCTGCTCAGCGTTGCCCTGCTGATAACGGGCAATGGCTTGCAGGTCATGCTGTTGCCCATCCGGGGCGGCATGGAGGGCTTTTCGGCGTTTCAGGTCGGCTTGCTGGGCTCGGGCTACTTCTTTGGTTTCGTTCTGGGCTGCGCCTTCTCGCCACTCCTGATCATAAGGGCGGGGCATATCCGAACCTTTGCGGCCCTGGTGTCGATCGCGTCGGCAGCTGCGCTTGGCTACCCGCTGGCCGTCGATCCCCTGACCTGGGTGCTGCTGCGCATGATTACCGGCTTCTGTCTGGCCGGGCTCTATCTGGTGGTGGAAAGCTGGCTCAATGACCAGGCGACCAATGAAACACGTGGCGCTTTGATCTCGACCTATGTGACGGTCAATTTCACCGTCATCACCCTGGGCCAGATGATGGTGACACTGGTGAGGCCGGATTCGTTTGTGCTGTTCTCGATAGCCTCCGTACTGGTGTCGCTGGCAGCAGTACCCATCGTCATGACGCGCTCGAGCCAGCCGCCGCCGGTCACCATTGTGCGGTTTCGGCCCAGGCACATGTTCCAGCTGTCGCCCACCGGTACGGTGTCGATCTTTCTGGTCGGGGTGGCGACCGGCTCGTTCTGGTCGCTGGGGCCCAGCTATGCCAATGCGGCGAGCGGCAATGTGACCGACGCCGCGCTGTTCATGAGCGCCGCCGTGATGGGTGGCGCTGTGCTGCAATGGCCGGCCGGCAAGATCTCCGACACGATTGACCGCCGCCTGGTGATGATCGGGCTGGCGCTGCTCTCGGCGGTGATCGGGGCGGTGATTGTGGTCATGCCGCATGTGACCTGGCTCTGGCTGACACTCGGCTTTGCCTTTGGCGCGGGCCTGCTGCCGGCCTATGCCATTGTGTCGTCGCACGTGTTCGACTTTGCCGACCGCTCGGACTATGTGGAGATTTCTGCCGGCCTGCTGCTGCTCAATGGCCTGGGCTCAACGGTGGGTCCGGTGCTCACGTCGCTGACCATAGAACTGTTCGGGCCGGGCGGCATGTTCATCACCAATGGCGTGGTGATGATCGCCCTGATCGGCTTTGTGGCCGAGCGCCTGCGCCGCCGCGAAGGGCTGCCCGAGGCAGAAAAAGAGCACTTCGATCTGGGTACTGCCGGCGCCGTTTCGGTGGTGGGCGATGAAGAGGCCGTCCAGCTCAGCGATCTGGTGGTGCAGGAGCCGGCCGCCTGAGGGCGGTCACGCCTCAGGGTTTGTCAGGGTCGGGGCGGTCGCGCTCGGGCACATCATCGTCATAGAGGATGCGCTCGGCCGCGCCGTCGAGGTCGTCATACTGACCATCGCGCAGCGTCCACAAGAAGATGACGAGGCCGGCGGCCCCCAGCACGACCGAAATGGGAATGAGGAAGAAGAAATCGCTCATGTCGTCACCGCAGGCGTGCGGACCCTTCGCAGCGGCCGGCGCAGGCTGGCATAGCCGCCCCAGCCCAGCCGCAGCGCGTTGAGCACGACGACCAGCGAGGATGCCGACATGGCGATGGCGGCCATGAACGGATTGACCAGGCCGGCAACGGCGATGGGCAGGGCAATCAGGTTGTAGAGCACCGAGAGGGCCAGGTTCTGCTTTACCAGCCACCCGGCATCGCGGGCTACCGCCAGCGCCAGGGGAATGGCTGACAGATCATCGTGCAGGAAGACGAAGTCGGCGGCGCTGCGGCCGACATCGGCGGCGCTGGAAGGGGCCATCGAGACATGGGCGGCAGCCAGCGCCGGCGCGTCATTGAGGCCATCGCCCACCATCAGCGTCTTGTGGCCCTGGGCGGCGAGCGCGGCGATGCGGTCGGTCTTGCCGCCGGGCAGGATGGCACTGGCATGGCGGGCAATGCCAAGCGCATTGGCAATGGCGGCCACCGGTGCTTCGCGGTCACCCGAGACAATCTCCAGGTCCAGGTGGCGCTCCTGCAGCGCGGCGACAGCACGGCGTGCGCCGGGCCGCAGGGTATCGCTGAAGGCAAATGGCGCGAGCAGGCTGCCATTGCGGCTCAGCACCGTGCCGCTGCTGCCCTTGGCGTCATCGAGCGCCCAGGCGGCGCGGCCGAGGCGATAGACAGCGCCATCAAGCGTGCCCTCGACCCCGAGGCCGGGATGTTCGGAGACTGTGGCGAAGGCAATGCCAGTGGCCTGTGCTGCGCCGGCCCGGGCGATGGCCTGGGAATAGGGATGGCGGGAATAGCTGGCCAGTGCCGCCGCTTGCCCCAGCACGTCCGGAGAAACACCATCCAGATCGAGCACTTGCGGGGCGCCGTGCGTCAGCGTGCCGGTCTTGTCAAAGACGATGGTGTCGATTTCGGCCAGCCGTTCCAGCGCCGAGCCATCCTTCAGCATGATGCCGGCATCAAACAGCCGCCTCGCCGCCACGACCTGCACCATGGGCACGGCCAGACCCAAGGCGCAGGGGCAGGTTATGATCAGCACGGCGATGGCCACGGTGACGGCATTGTGGACGTCGCCATTCAGCGCCATCCAGCCGACAAAGGCGGCCAATGCCGCCAGATGCACCACCGGTGAATAGAGCTCGGCGGCGCGATCAGCGATGCGACGATAGCGGTTGCGGCCGCTTTCGGCCGCCTCCATCAGGCGCACCATCTGGGCGAGCGTCGAATCCTGTTCGGCGGCCTGGGCGCTGATGGTCAGCGGTCCGGTCAGATTGAGCGTGCCCGCCTCAAGCACCATGCCCGGCGCAGCAGCCACCGGCAGGGCCTCGCCATTGATCAGGCTGCGGTCGAGATCGGACATGCCCTCGAGCACAAGGGCGTCGACCGGCACGCGTTCGCCGGCCGCCAGCAATATGGTCATGCCGGGGGTGATTTCGCGCAGCGGCAGATACTCGCGACTGCCGTCCTCGGCCAGCACCAGCGCGCCGCGCGGGGCCAGCTTGACCAGGCCCTTGACGGCGGTGCGGGCGCGTTCGCGCATCATGTGGTCGAGCGTGCGGCCGATCAGCAGAAAGAAGATCAGCGACACGACCGCGTCGAAATACACCTGCTCGCCGCTATGGACAGTGTCATAAAAGCTCAGCGCAAAGGCCAGCGCAACGCCGATGGTGATTGGCACATCCATATTGGTGCGGCCGTGCCGCACCGCATTCCAGGCCGAGCTGTAAAACGGGCGACCGGAATAGAGCAGGGCGGGCAGGGCCAGGCCCGCGCAGATCCAGTGCAGAATGTCGCGGGTGGCGGGGTCGGCGCCGGCCCAGACCGAGCCGGACAGCATCATGATGTTCATCGAGACAAAGGCGGCCACTGCCAGCGCCCGGATCAGGGCGGGCAGGGTGCGGTCCTGCTGCGCGTCGAGGGTTTCAAACAGGTTGGACGGATAGCCCAGATCGGTCAATGTCTTGACGATGGGGGGCGGCGTGGCGTCGGCGCGCCAGCGTATGGCAACCCGCTTGGTCGACAGATTGACCCGCGCGGACACCACGTCATCGAGCGCGCCGAGGGCTTTTTCGATGCTGCGAATGCAACCGCCGCAATGGATCGAGGGCACGGACAGATCGGTCTGTCGCAGGCCCTCGCCAATGTCCCGGCTGGCCAGGCGCAATTCATCATCGCTGGGGCCATGCTGGATCGGACCTGCCACGGCCTCGACGAATGCCGGCGGTGGCAGGCAGCAGGTCATGTTCTATTCTCGAACGGCGGCGTAGGCATGCCAGGTGGCATGACCAAGCAGGGGGAAGATGATGATCAGGCCCACCAGCGCAGTGCCCACGCCAATAGCAGTGAGGATCAGCACGATGGCGGCCCAGAGCAGGGCGGCGGGCATATTGTTCCACACCAGCGACATTGACAGGCCCATGGCCGAAAAGGCGTCCAGGCGGCGGTCGAGCATCATGGGGATCGAGAAGGCGCTGATGCCAAAGGCGAAAGCCGCGAACAGACCGCCGATGGCCGTGCCGGTCAGCATCAAGGAAATGCCGGTGGGGGTGGTGAGCAGCATGTTGACCAGGTCGTCGGCGCCGGGAAATGGCCGCACGCCGAAGAACAGCGCATAAAGGAGTACCGCTGCGCGCATCCAGACCAGCATCAGCATCAGCAGGATGGTGCCAACATAGAGCAGATGGGTACCGCCGCCACGTCCAGGGAACACCATGTTCCAGAAGCTGACATGCTCACCGGCCTCGAGCCGGCGGCTCTTTTCATAAAGACCCGTGGCCAGCAGGGGCCCCACCACGAGAAACCCCGCCAGGGCGGGAAACAGGATCTGGACCCAGCCAAATGTCACCATGGCGCCGATGGTCAGCAGCGACAGCAGGGCAATGCCCACCCCATAGAGCAGGCTGGGCAGCGGGCGGTCCCACAGATCACGCCAGCCCAGCGCCAGCCACTGCAGCGCGGCGGTGGCGGGCAGGTGGCGATTGTGATCGACCTCCCTGGGCAGTGCCGGAACGGTATCGGGAATGGGAAGCAGGGTCTTGGCCATGAAGCGATCCGATTTCGTTAAGTTCAGCAGGCCGATTTGGCGGCTCGATAGGTGCCGTTCTCGCCAGCGTCCTGGAGATGGGTGATGCAGTCGGGCTGCGAGGAAAAGGCCACATAGACCAGGTGTGCATTGGCCGCCAACAGAACGGCAACGATCACCACGGCCGCGATCACCACCATGCGTCTTGTGCCGCGCGGGCGGGTGTCGACGTCATGGAGGTGAGCGGGGTGGTGAGCGGGCGCTGTCATGGCGTGCCGGCTCGCAGATCAAGGACATAGAGCGCCAGCAGCTTGATCTCGGTGGGCGACAGCCGCCCTTCCCAGCTTGGCATGACGCCCGTGCGGCCGGCATAGACAGACTGGCGAATGGCGGCGCGGTCGCTGCCATAGGTCCAGAACTCGTCGGTCAGATCGGGCGCACCGGTATCGGTCATGCCCTTGGCCGTCTCGCCATGGCAGGCGGCGCAATTGTCGGCAAAAATGGTCGCGCCGGCCGCCAGAATGTCCGGGGCGGTAGCGGCGGCCACATCAGGCTGGGAGAGGGCCTGCACATAGGTAACGACGGTGTTGATGTCGGCGGTGTCGAGCATCTGGTCGCGGCCAAACGCCAGCATTTGGGCAAAGCGCGTGTCGGGACTGGAGCCGTTAATGCCCACGCTTATGGTCTCGGCGACGATTTCGGGATCATCCCCCCACATCAGGGGGGCGTGCACCAGATTGGGGAAGCCGGGATTGCCCAGCGCATTGGTGCCGTGGCAGGCAGCGCAATTGTCGCCAAACAGGGCCTGGCCGGTCTCGCGCACGATATTCATCAGGGGCTCGTCGGCCTGAATGGCGGCAAAATCCTCGGCGTCGATCCGGCTGGTCCAGGTTGCCCGGTCCATCTGCGCCTGTTGCACGATCTGGGCGATCTGGGTTCGCTGGTCAACGCCCAGCAGCCCGCGGAAATAGCCATTGATGCCGGGCCAACTCGGATTCAATACGGTCCAGGTCACTGCAAACAAAGTGGCCACAAGCAGGAAGACCCAGATCGCCCGGGGCACCGGTGTGTTGAGTTCCTTGATACCGTTCCATTCGTGCCCGGTGGTCATCTGCCCCGAGAACTTGTCGCGTTCACCTAGCGCCATGGACGGTCCTCCTCGTCGCTGATGGGCATTTTGGCGGCTTCATCAAAGCCCTTCTTGTTGGCAGGCCAATAGGTCCACACCAGCGCAATCACGCTGAGGGTGATGAGATAGAACAGGCCGAACGACTTGGAAAAGCCGACGACGGTGTCGTGATCGAACGGCATCTATTCGGCCTCCGCCAGGTTGGGTTGGTGCGCCGCATTGGTGAGGTTGCCAAGCACCTGCAGATAGGCAACCAGCGCATCCATGTCGGTGACCCGATCGGGAACGCCATCAAAAGTGCGGACATTGGTGGCCTCGCCATAGCGCTCGAAAACCCCGTCGGCACTGGGGGTGTCGGGATTGGCCTGGCCAAAGGCGTCCAGCGTGGCATTGGCGATCTGCTCATCGGTATAGGGCACACCAACAGCCCGCAATGCCGCCAGGTGCTGACCCAGATCGTCGGTCCGCAGCGTGTCGCGCAGCAGCCAGCGATAGGCCGGCATCTTGGACTCGGGCACCACATCGCGCGGATTGTTCAGGTGCAGGGTCTGCCAGTCATCGGAGTACTTGTTGCCCACGCGCGCCAGATCGGGCCCGGTGCGCTTGGAGCCCCACAGCATGGGATGGTCGTAGCTGCTTTCCACGGCCAGCGAATAGGGGCCGTAGCGTTCGACTTCGTCGCGCAGCGTGCGGATCATCTGGCTATGGCAAGCATAGCATCCTTCGCGGATATAGATGTTGCGTCCAGCCACTTCGAGCGGGGTATAGACCCGCATGTCGGGGGCCTGTTCCACGGTTTCGTCGATGGTGAACAGCGGCGCGATTTCGACCAGGCCGCCGATCGAGGCAACCACGATGATAAACGCGACCAGGCCGATAGCGCTGCGTTCCAGATTGTAGTGAAGGCCGAACATCAGTCTATTCTCCGGCTTGCAGTGCGGGGGTGTCGAGAGCGACCTCGTCGGGTGCCGTCGCGGGCATCCGAATGGTCATCCAGACGTTGTACAGAGCGACCGATGCACCAAGCAGGAACAGCAGACCACCAAAGGCACGGGCGATATAGTAGGGGTGCATTTCCACCAGGCTATCGACGAAGGAATAGCTCAGCGTGCCGCTCTCGGTATAGGTGCGCCACATCAGGCCCTGAATGACCCCCGAGTTCCACATCGCAAAGACGTAGACAATGGTGCCCGACAGGGCGAGCCAGAAATGCACCTCCACCAGCTTGTTGGAGTACATGGCCGGCTTCTTCCACATGGTTGGCACCAGGGCATAGATTGAGCCAAAGGTGATCATGGCAACCCAGCCGAGCGCGCCGGCATGAACGTGACCCACGGTCCAGTCGGTATAATGCGACAGCGAGTTGACGGCCCGGATGGCCATGAACGAGCCTTCGAACGTGGTGATGCCGTAAAAGATCGCGGCGAGCGTCATGAAGCGCAGCACGGCGTCGTCACGCACCTTGTGCCAGGCGCCGTTGAGGGTCATCAGGGCGTTGCCGGCCGAGGCCCAGCTTGGCACCAGCAACACGACCGAAAAGGCCATGCCCAGCGTCTGCACCCAATGGGGCAGGGCGGTGTAGTGCAGGTGGTGCGAACCAGCCCACATATACATGAAGGTGATGCCCCAGAAGCTGATGATCGACAGGCGATAGGAGTAGATGGGACGACCGGCCCGCTTGGGCAGGTAATAGTACATCATGCCCAGGAAGCCGGCGGTCAGGAAGAAGGCCACGGCGTTGTGGCCGTACCACCATTGGGTCATCGCATCCTGCACGCCCGAGAACAGCGAATAGGATTTGGCGCTGCCGAACGATACCGGCACGGCCAGATTGTTGACGATATGCAGCATGGCCACGACCAGGATGAAGGCCATGTAATACCAGTTGGCCACATAGATATGGGGCTCCTTGCGGCGGGCCAGCGTGCGCATGTAGATCGCGAAATAGGTGACCCAGACAATGACCAGCCAGATATCGGCATACCATTCGGGTTCGGCATATTCCTTCGATTGGGTCAGGCCCATCAGATAGCCGCTGGCGGCAATCACGCAGAACAGATTGTAGCCCAGCAGCACGAACCAGGGACTGATCTGGTCGGGCAGGCGAGCGCGGGTGGTGCGCTGCAGAACGTGGAATGAGGTGGCGATCAGGGCGTTGCCGCCAAAGCCGAAGATCACGCCGCTGGTGTGAACCGGCCGCAGACGACCAAAGCTGGCCCAGGCCGCGTCAAAGGTCATTTCAGGCCAGGCGAGCAGGGAAGCAACCCAGAACCCGACCCCCATGCCGATCACGCCCCATATCAGGGTGAGGACGATGCCGACCCTTGTGGGGGCGTCATAATACTCATTGAGCCGCTCATCGCTGGGCTCGGGTGCATCCTTGTTGCTCATCACGGCGAAAAAGCCGATCAGGCCCGCGGCCGCCACGATCCAGCCATGGATGCCAATCAGGTCATTACGACCGGCAATCGCCATGGCCAGTCCGACAATGCCCAATCCACCAAGGATCAGCATTGCCCAGAGCCGCTCGGCTCGCGTCAGATCTGCAATCATACTTGTTTGCCTCATTCCAGGTGCAGGCAAACTAGCCCATCCGGGGTCGACATGCAGGATAAAAAACGCGCTGTCCTTGATCTGGCGCAAAGACACCCTATGCACGGGCCGCGAATCGCGATTTTGCTGTCGGCCAGCTTTGAATTCGTTGTCGGATTTTGGTGCGACGAACGCATAATCCTATTTTCTGCGGACAGATAGGATTGCTGGCTGTCGATCACGACCGAAAGGTGGCCCAGGAAGTCTTGCCCGCCGACCTGGGTTCTTCGCCGACGTCCATTTGCTGGAGATTGCCGCGGTGTCAGTGGCAGCGCCGTTTCTGCGGACTGGATCTGGTCTTTCTGAAGCGGCCTCAGTCAACATCGACGCTCTCGATGGCTGTCACAGTGAGTGTGAGCGGGCTCATGGCGCCCCGACGGGCATCTCTCGGTTCCCAGTACTGGTAAGCGGCCGCTGGATCTGCCTGCCCGGACTTCCAACAGAGGTTCGGGTTAGAGCGATAGATCAGACTATCTCCAAGCTGTGAGCTGCAGATCCAATCACGTTGGCTTATTGGTTTGCCAAGCGCATTTTTGTCACGACCGTGAAAAGGCTGCGAACGGGTTCTTGTGGAACAACTGTACGACGGTATCAGAAGTAACACCTGAGCGCTTCAACAGGGGCAGCAGTTCCGTATTCACCACGGTATACGGCTTAGGCACACCGCCGTTTGGCTGAGCTGGATCGTACCATCCACGGTCGTGGCTTACCAGCAAGTGATTGCCCAGCCCTGCGTCGAGCGCGCGCATAATCAGCGCGGCGCTCTCCTCGACAGGAACGGCGCCGATGTTGTCATACTCGATCCAAGCTCCACGAGCCGCGATAGCTTTGTGCAAGGCAAAATCTGGCTCGGCATGAGTGTGGATTGACAAGAAGCGTTCCGGCGAACCGCCCTCTTCTTCTATGATATCGAGCTGGTCCATGACAACAGACCCGCGGATGGTGTGGCTGCCGATCAGGGCTCCAGTCTTTTTCGAAGCTTGGGTTGCTGCTCGTAGAATTCTGGTCTCCAGAGGCGTAATGCCGTCATCCCCGGCGCTGATCTTGATCCATCCGGCTCGAAAGCCTGTCGCCTCGATCTCTGTATCGAGCTCGTCTACCATCCACTGGTACAATGCCTCTTGGCTGGCATCACGAACCCACGCCGGGATCCAGGGCTCCCGGTAAATCCCGGTCGGCACCACAATAGGAAAATTGGCTGCGATGCTGACCGCCAGATCGAGATCCGCCCGGCGGCCCACGCCACCAGTAGAGCACTCCACCAGCGCGGTGACGCCGAGGGCCTTGATTGCCTCGATCTGAGGGACCATCAGGGAGACGACGCTTTCCGTTTCTGCTTCGGCGTACCCCGGCTGGTCCGGCGTCCTGAGATCCACGAACACATGCTCGTGCGGGAGGATCATGCCCAAACGGTCCGCCGGCAACTTGCCCAAGGTGGTATAGAGATAGCGCATTGAAGCCTCAGGTTTGGTGTGAATGAATGTTCTGGAGGGCCGGACCAATCCGAATGGCATCTCGCCGATTCAATTCCAGCATCTTCGCCATTTCCGCATGCGCCAGAGCGCCGTTCCGGGATTTGATAGCCTGCGCGACGCGGATATGACCTTCCTTGGAGACCGGCTCGGTGACGCGTTCCAGGACGCTGAACTCATAGGATATGCGCAGCATGGTAACGAAAAGCTGTCGCATCTGACGCAGCATGCCGTTGCCGGTGGCGTCAAGAATCGTGGCGTGGAAACGGCAGTCGGCGGCAAACATGGCCTGCACGTCGTCCTGCTCCGGATGCAACGCCAGGGCGGCCTCGAGAATGGTGTCGATCTGATCGGCCGTTGCCCGTTCGGCCGCTAGTGCCGCTGCGGCAGGTTCCAGTATGATGCGCAACTCGGTAGTTTCGGCGAACATGACCGCCAGGCGGGGGTGCCCATGTTCGTGCCACGAAACCACATCCGCATCGAGCAGGTTCCACTCCTCGACGGCTCGGACCCGGGTGCCGTAGCGCCGCGCTGTCCGCACCAACCCTTTTCCCGACAGGACCTTAATGGCATCGCGGACGGTGGCTCGGCTGACTTCGAGGGATTCGGCCAGCTCAGGCTCTGTCGGCATCGTTTGCCCCGGGAGGTAGGCGTCGTTTGCGATCCTTCTTCCAAGGATGTCTACCGCCCGTTTAGCTGCCCCGTTCGGCAGTGCGTCACCCGGCATGACCGGTAACTGCAGGGTTCTTGTCTGGGCAATCAACATCCGACAGATCTCATTTTGGTTCTTACATATGATGTAAAGACATGCAATGTCTCTACCTGCACTGATCAGTCCAGTCGAACGTGACGGTGCAGGGAGAACTTTGCATAGATGCTTGCCAAGCCGAAAGGGTCAACAGGCCCGAGCGGAATGTCTCGGGCCGGAAATCCGGCTTCGAGATGAAAATCACCGCCATCGAAACACTCGTCGTCAACGCCATCCATCGCAACTGGATCTTCGTCAAGGTCCTGACGGACCAGGACGGCCTGCACGGCTGGGGTGAAGCGACACTGGAGTGGAAGACCAAGGCCGTCTCGGGTGCTGTCGATGATCTCAGCGGCTTCGTCATCGGCGAGGACCCGCACCGCATCGAACACATCGTCCAGAAGATGCGCCGGTTCAGTTTCTGGCCACTGGGGTCAATCGGGCTGACTGCGCTCTCGGGTATCGAACAGGCGCTCTGGGACATCAAGGGGAAAGCACTGGGCGTTCCAGTCTGGCAGTTGTTGGGCGGACGGGTCCGTGATCGCGTTCGCGTCTATACCCATCTATTGCAGGCCCGTCAGGACCGGTTGGTCGACCACCGTGACATCAGCGCGTTTTGCGATGCCGTTCAGGAAACCGTCGAGCTGGGGTATTCAGCGGTCAAGCTCGGCTTGGTCCCATACTCGGGATACGACGCGCCGCTGCCTGCCGTACGGCATGTCGAAAAGCTGTCCAATGCCATTCGGGAACGGGTCGGCACGACAGTGGACATCATGACCGATTTCCATGGCCGGCCCGATTCCGTGCATGCCGCCAAGGCGTTCATCGACGTCATAGCCCCGATCCGGCCCATGTTCGTCGAGGAGCCTATCCAGCCGGGCGACGCGGAAGGTCTCGCGCAGCTGTCGCGCATGGTCGACTGCCCCTTGGCCACCGGCGAGCGGCTCCTGACAATTCAGGAATATGCCGAACTCGCCAGGTTACGAGCGGTCACCTATGTGCAACCCGATCTGGCCCATTGCGGCGGAATAAGCGGTGGCCGCAGGATCGCTGCGATCGCCGAGGCCGCGTCGATGGGGATCATGCCGCACAATCCAATGGGGCCGATAGCGGGAGCCGTTTCCCTGCAATTTGCCGCGGCCACGCCGAACTTTGTCATCCAGGAAGAAGCCGTAGGCCTGGCACCCTGGTTCGGTGAGATCTGCCAGAACGACCTGTTCGGTCTGACGGACGGTTGCTGGTCAATCCCGGAAGCGCCCGGACTGGGCATCGAAATCGACGAGCGAGCGGCATCTCGACACCCCTATGCGCCCGAAATCATTCCAGCACTCGACGCGATCCTGCCCGATGGCCGCATCGCCAACTGGTAGCCATGTTTCAACTCCGGGGCCATCCGGAGCACTGACCATATTCAAGTTCGAATGGATTTATCATGCACAAAATCGGAATAGGTATCGTCGGCCTGGGCAACATCTCGGCCGCGTACCTGAAAGCCGCCCAGAATTTTCCCGTGCTCGACATCCGGGCAGTAGCCGATCTCAACCCTGAAGCTGCCAAAGCAAGGGCTGCCGAGTTCGGCCTGCGGGATGTCGCCATCGACGACATTTTCTCCGACCCCTCGGTCGACATCATTCTCAACCTGACGATTCCACGCGCTCACGTGGAGGTTGGCCTGCGGGCAGTCGATGCGGGCAAGCACGTCTATTCAGAAAAAACCGCTCGGCGTGACCTTCCCGGAAGGAAAGCGATTGGTCGAGGCGGCATCTGCAAAGGGCGTCCGCGTCGGGTCCGCACCAGACACCTGTCTCGGTGGCTCCCACCAGACTGCTCGTCATGCAGTGGACAGCGGCGTGCTCGGACAGATCGTTGGCGGAACCGCATACTTCATGTGTCCGGGCCACGAGCGTTGGCATCCCAATCCAGCATTCTACTATGATCAGGGTGGCGGCCCCATGCTGGACATGGGGCCGTATTACATCACCGATCTGGTCAATCTTCTGGGCCCGGTCAAACAAGTGCTCGGCGTTGCGACCATGCTGCGCTCTACCCGCACCATTACGGCCAAGGAGCGGGCCGGCGAGATCATTCCGGTTCATGTTCCGACCCATGTCGCCGGCACGCTGATTTTCGCCAGCGGCGCCGTCGTGCAAATGAGCATGAGCTTCGACGTGGCCGGCCACAAGCATCTGCCGCTCGAGATCTACGGGACGGACGGTTCGCTGATCGTTCCTGACCCGAACCATTTCGGCGGTCAGGTCGAACTGCTTGAAAAGGGCGGAGAGTGGACGAACGTTCCGACTGACCATCCTTATTGGGACGGCAACTTCCGCTCGATCGGGCTAGCCGATATGGCGGCGGCGCTCGTCAGCGGGCGGGCCCATCGCTGCAATGGCCAACTCGCCTTGCACGTCCTCGAGGTCATGGAAGCGTTCGGCACATCGCAAGAAACGGGCGCGGCCGTCACCATGACCACCACAGTCGATCGGCCGGCGCCACTCTCGACATCCCTGTCGAACGGCCAATTGACCTAACCGCGCCGCTCGCGCCTTACAGCAACAGGAAAACACATGCGCCAGGCACTTATCGTTTGGGGAGGCTGGGAAGGCCATGAGCCGCGCCAGGGTGCGGAGATCATCCGTGCCTTCCTCCAGGAGGATGGTTTCGACGTCCGCCTCGAGAACACGACCCGGGCTTTCGCCGATCCTGCCATCAGGAACTACAGCCTGATTGTGCCCATCTTCACCATGAGCAAGATCGAAAAGGACGAGGTCAGCAATCTGGAAGCGGCTGTTCGGGGTGGCGTGGGGCTGGCTGGCTATCATGGCGGGATGGGCGATGCCTTTCGCGAGGCCGTGGACTATCAGTTCATGGTCGGTGGCCAGTGGGTGGCCCATCCCGGCATCATTGACTACCAGGTCGATGTCACACGGCCCGATGATCCGGTGATGGCGGGGATCGAGAGTTTCCCCTACCGCTCGGAGCAATATTACATGCACGTCGACCCCAGCAATGAAGTGCTGGCGACGACCACCTTCACCGCAGAGCACGCTTCCTGGATCGATGGTGTCGTCATGCCCGTCGTGTGGAAGCGTCGACACGGAACCGGGAGGGTCTTCTATTCGTCGCTCGGCCATGTCGCCAGCGAGTTCGCGGTACCGCAGATGAGCACCATCCTGCGGCGTGGCATGAACTGGGCAGCACGGTAGCAGTCGGCCTCGATCTTTACGTATGATTTAGACTTGACTTACGTTCCTCAAGGACGCAGATTTTCGTTACGGGGCGTAGACCCTGGGAGGAGAATGCACATGTCTGGAATTTTTGGCCGCCTTGCGCGGCAGCGGGCGCTTTTTGCCCTCGGCACGGTGGCCATGCTCACCGCCATCGTTCCCGCAAACGCCCAAACCACCATTAAATGGCTGCATCTGGAGGCCAATCCCGATCGCCTCGCGACCTGGGAGGACATTGCCGCCGCCTACGAGGAGGCCAATCCCGACGTCACCATCGAGTTCCAGTTCCTGGAAAACGAGGCCTTCAAGGCCAAGCTGCCCACCCTGCTGCAGTCCAACGAAGCGCCCTCGATGTTCTATACCTGGGGCGGCGGCGTGCTCAAGGCGCAGTCCGAAACCGGCGCTATTCGCGATCTGACGGCAGCCATGGATGCCGATGGCGGCGCCTGGCGCAATGCCGTCAGCCCGGCGGCGGTCGATGGCCTGTCCATCGATGGCAAGGTCTGGGCCGGGCCCCAGCAATCGGGCCTGGTCTCGTTCTTCTACAATAAGGCCCTGTTCGAGGAGGCCGGCGTCGACGCCACGGCCATTACCACCTGGGATGAGTATCTGGGCGCGGTGAGCGCGCTGAAGGAAGCCGGCATTACCCCGATCGCTGGCGGTGGCGGCGACAAGTGGCCGATCCACTTCTTCTGGAGCTACCTGGCCATGCGCGAACTGGGCCAGGATGGCTTTGCCGCCGCCAAGGCCGGTGAAGGCTTCCAGGGCGAGGGCTTCCTGCGCGCCAGCCAGAAGCTGGCCGATCTGGGGGCGCTAGAGCCCTTCCAGGATGGCTATCTCGGCGCCAGCTGGCCCGATACCCAGGCCGTCTTCGCCGACGGCCGGGCGGCCATGATGCTGGCCTTTGAAAATACGGCAACGCCATCGAACCAGGCCAATGCCGCCACCGATGGCAAGGGTCTGGCCTCCGACAATATCGGCCGCTTTGCCTTCCCCGTGGTCGAGGGTGGCGCCGGCCTGATCACCGACGATTTCGGCGGTCTCAATGGCTGGGTCGTGACCACCAACGCCCCGCCCGAAACCGAGGATTTCATCCACTTCCTGACCATCGAGAATGCCAGCGTGCTGGCCGAGCGCAACAGCACTCTGCCGACCGCCCTGGGTTCGGACGCCAGCGTCAAGGATCCCAGCCTGGCCGATAGTGCCGCCCAGATGGCCAAGGCCACCTGGCACCAGAACTATCTCGATCAGGATCTCGGTCCCAATGTCGGGCGCGTGGTCAATGACATGTCGGTCGAACTGGTCTCGGGCGGCGTGACGCCTGAAGAGGCGCTGCAGCAGATCCAGGACGCCTTCTCCATGGAGATGTAAGCGTGGCGGGCGGTCCGGATTGGGCCGCCCGTCCTTGTCTCCGGCGTGAAGGACGTGTCTCATGAGCCAGCTTGCTTCATCCGCATTGAGCCTGCCCACCGGCAAAACACGCATGCGCCGACGCGGCGTTGGCAATCGGGGCAAATGGCCCGTCATCGTACTGTTCCTGCCGCCCGCTCTGCTGCTGTTCACCCTCTTCGTCATCCTGCCAATGGGGGAGGCGGCCTGGTATTCCTTCTTCAATTGGAATGGTTACGGTCTGCCCGACCAATGGGTCGGCTGGAAGAATTACGAGTTGATCTTCCGTCAGAGCGCCTTTCGCAATGCCCTGGTCAATAACGGCCTCATCATCGTCGTCTCGATCTGCATTCAGATCCCGCTGGCCCTCTGGCTGGCCACCATGGTCACCAAGCATATCAAGGGCGCGCTGGTTTTCCGGCTGATCTTCTTTCTGCCCTATGTGCTGGCCGATGTCGCCGCGGGCATGATCTGGCGCTTCGTCTATGATGGCGAATTCGGCCTCGTCGCCAATGTCGCGCGCTTTTTCGGCCAGGCCCCGCCCTTCTGGCTGGCCGACAAGGACGTGGCCTTCTATGCGGTGCTGGCCGTCATCGTCTGGAAATATTTCGGCTTCCACATGATGCTGTTCATTGCCGGCCTGCAGGCCATCGACAAGAGCGTGCTTGAGGCCGCCGATATCGACGGCGCCACCGGCTGGCAGAAATTCACCCGTGTTACCCTGCCGCTGCTGGGCTCCACGGTGCGTCTATCGGTGTTTTTCGCCGTCGTCGGGTCACTGCAGCTGTTCGACATGATCATGCCGCTGACCGGGGGCGGCCCGTCCAACTCCACCCAGACCCTCGTCACCTTCCTCTACAGCTTCGGCGTCATGCGCATGCAGGTCGGCTTCGGCTCCGCCGTCGGCGTGGTGCTCTTCATCATCTGCGTCACCCTGGCCTTCAGCTACAAGCGGGTATTCATGAAAAATGACTGACACCGCCACCCCCATCGACGCCGCCATCGCCCCCTCCAGCGGCCGCAGTCTCGGCATCAAGACCAAGACCTATCTCTATGCGGCCCTGCTTATCGTCGCCGCGGTGGTCCTTGTGCCGCTGCTCACCACCGCTTTGGGCGGCTTCAAGACCCTGGGCGACCTGCGCGGCAATGCCTTCGGCCTGCCGCAGACCTGGATGGTCTCGAACTATACCGATATCCTGTTCAGCCAGCGCTACTGGCTGCAAATGGGCAATTCCCTGCTGATCGCCGGGCTCACTGTCTTTCTCGTGCTGACCCTGGCCGCCATGGCCGCCTTCGTCTTCGCCCATGTCCGCTTTTTCGGCTCGGATCACCTGCTCAACTATTTTCTGATCGGGCTGATGTTCCCCGCCGCCACGGCCATCCTGCCGCTTTTCATCCGCATCCGCGATCTGGGCCTGCTCGATACCTATTGGGGCGTCGTGCTGCCCCAGGTCGCCTTTGGCCTGGGCATGAGTATTCTGCTGTTCCGAAACTATTTCCGCGGCATGCCGTCCGAACTGTTCGACGCCGCCTTTGTCGATGGCGCCGGCTATTTCCGCTTTTTCTGGCACATCACCCTGCCGCTCAGCCGGCCCATCATTGCCACGGTGGGCATCATCACCTTTGTCGGCAGCTGGAACAGCTACATCCTGCCGCTGATCATGCTGAACTCGGAATCCAAATATCCCTGGCCGCTCGGCATCATGGTCTATCGCGGCGAGTTCAGCACCGATTGGCAGCTGATCCTGGCCTTCATCACCCTGACCATTGCGCCCACCGTCATCGTCTTCTTTGCTGCGCAAAAGCATATCATTGCCGGCCTCACCGCCGGCGCCGTAAAATAATGGGAGCCCTGCATGGCCGGTCTTGAGCTGCGGAATATCGCCAAGAGCTACGGTGCCGTTTCGGTTATCGAAGGCGTCAGCCTTACCGTGGCAGACGGTGAGTTCGTCGCCCTGGTAGGGCCTTCGGGGTGCGGCAAGTCTACCATCCTGCGGATGATAGCAGGGCTCGAAGACATCAGTGGGGGCGAGATCGTCATCGGCAGCGAAGTGGTCAATGACCTTACGCCCAAGGAACGCAACATCGCCATGGTGTTCCAGAGCTACGCGCTCTACCCGCACATGAGCGTCTACCGCAACATGGCCTTCAACCTTGAACTCGCCGGCAAGCCCCGGGACGAGATCGACAGGCGGGTGCAGGCAGCGGCCACCATGCTGGAGCTCGGGCCCTTGCTGGAGCGCAAGCCGAGCCAGCTCTCGGGCGGGCAGCGCCAGCGCGTGGCCATGGGCCGGGCGGTCGTCCGCAATCCTTCCGTGTTCCTGTTCGACGAACCGCTGTCCAATTTGGATGCCAAGCTGCGTGTCCAGATGCGATCCGAGATCAAGCAGTTGCACAACAAGGTCGGTGTCACCTCGGTCTACGTCACACACGATCAGGTCGAGGCCATGACGCTGGCAGACCGGGTCGTCGTACTGAACCGGGGAGTGATCCAGCAGTCCGGTTCCCCGATGCAGCTCTACCGTGAGCCCGCCAACACTTTCGTGGCAGGGTTTATCGGCTCGCCGGCGATGAACTTGTTTGATGCAACGATCGTCAACGGAACCGCGAGAACGGCATCTGGGGAGGCTTTTGTCTTCGAGGGAGCGGGAAAATCAACCGAAGGACAATCGGTCACGGTGGGTGTTCGACCGGAACACTTTCTACGAACCGGCCAGGGAAGCAGTCTCACCGGGCGGATCAGTACAATCGAGCCGACCGGCGGACAGACCTTTGTGACGGTGTCCATAGCAGGCCAGCCGATTGTCGTGACAGTAAGCGGCGACGACAATGTCAGTCCTGGCGATGAACTGACGCTCTTCACTACGCCGCGCCAGGTATACGTCTTCGATGCCGCGAGTGGTCAACGTATCAGCGAGAACGCCCACCTGAGAGCATGATGCCTGTCGGAAACACTACGGCTGCTTTCGGGATTGTCCATCTGGATTGATGCTTCGAGCGGCGCGGCCTTAGCCGACAGGACACGATGAGAGTTTATTGTTTTAGCCTGATCTATCTTGCGCTCGGCGATGATCGCGGCACGTCACACCGCTGGGGCCAGCCTTTGTGCGGCTCGATAGGCCAATGGGGTCATGCCCCGACGCCGACGGAAAGTCTTGGCGAGGTAATTGGCCTCTGCAAATCCGGTTGCTGCGGCGATGGCGACAACGCTCATATCGGTAGCCAGCAGCAGGCGCTCAATGCGGTCAATGCGGCGGGCCAGCACAAAATCTGACGGTGCGCTGCCAGTGGCGTGGCTGAACTGGCGCACAAAGTGCGCGCGGCTCATTTCCGCGATCATGGCCAGGCGCTCGACCTGCAAGGGCCGCGCCAGATTGGCCTCGATATGGCTCACGACGCGGGCAATGGCCGCCGGCAGCGCCTGAGCCGGGGCCGTATTGGCGACAAAAACGCCATCATGCAGCGCAGCCATGGCCGCATAGGTGGCGCTGGAGGCCTCGCCGGGGGTGATGTCGCGGCGGTCGATCAAGGTCAGGCAAGCCGCGGCAAGCCGGTCGATCACCGCCGCGGGCAAGGTGGAAACAGGGCCCGCGGCGTCAATGATCTCGCGCGCCAGCCGCAGCGCCTCGCGGCCATTGAGGACCATCCAGAAATATTGCCAGTGCTGGCCCCGCTCAAGCCAGTAGCGATGCGCATGCGGCAGGCTGAGCACCATGGTCTGACCCGGCGTCAACCGAAACTGGGTGCCGGCATAGTCAAGTCGGCCTTCGCCCTCCAGCGTGTGCTGAATGACAATAAAGGGCGCATCGCCGCGTTGCTGGCCATCCCAGGAATAGACTTCATTGATGCGCTGTTCGTAGCCGGCGCCAATGGCCATGCAGTGCAGCGGCGCAGCGCTTCTGGGCAGGTTGAGCCCGCGCACCTTGTGACCATGGTCGATGAGTTGACTGAGCACAAAATTACCCTCTAGCGCACAAGCTTTCTCTATCACTCATCTGCTCGTCAACGCTACCAATATGGGAGTAAATTCTTCTAACCTGTCGTATCGGATCGGATCCCATGTCATTCAAAGTTACCGTCATCGGTGCCGGCTCTATCGGCTTCACCAAGACGCTTATTTCGGACCTGCTCAAGGTGCCCGAGTTTGTCGATTGCGAGTTTGCGCTGACCGACATCAATCCGCACAACCTCGATATGGTCAAACAGGTCATCGAGACCATTGTCTCGGTCAATAGTCTGCCGGCCAAGGTCACCGCGACGACCGATCGTCGGGCCGCCATTACCGGTGCGCGTTACATCATGAGCTGTGTGCGGGTTGGCGGGCTGGAAGCGTTTTCGACCGACATTTCCATTCCGCTCAAATACGGCGTTGACCAGTGCGTGGGCGATACGATCTGCGCGGGTGGCATTCTCTATGGCCAACGCAACATCCCGGTAATCCTTGATTTCTGCAAGGACATCAGGGAAGTAGCCGAGCCGGGTGCGCTGTTTCTCAATTACGCCAACCCCATGGCGATGAATACCTGGGCGGCCGAGATGTATGGCGGGGTCAATGTCGTGGGCCTGTGCCACGGTGTGCAGCACGGCGCCAGCCAGATCGCCAATGTGCTGGGCGTTCGTGATGACGAGCTCGACTATGTCTGTTCCGGCATCAACCACCAGACCTGGTATATCGATATCCGCGCCAAGGGTCGCAAGATCGAAGCCGACGAGTTGATCGCCGGCTTTGAGGCACACCCGGTCTATTCCAAGCAGGAGAAGGTGCGCATCGACGTGCTCAAGCGCTTCGGGGTCTATTCCACCGAGTCCAACGGGCATTTGAGCGAATACCTGCCCTGGTATCGCAAGCGTCCCGACGAGATCAATCGCTGGATCGACATGAGCGACTGGATCCACGGCGAAACCGGCGGCTATCTGCGCTACTCCACCGAGCGTCGTAACTGGTTCGAGACCGATTTCCCGATGTTCAAGGAGCAGGCGAACAAGCCCCTGAGTGAGCACAAGCGGACCAGCGAGCACGCCAGCCACATCATCGAGGCCATGGAAACCGGGCGGGTCTATCGCGGTCATTTCAACCGCCGCAACAATGGTATCATCACCAATCTGCCAGACGATGCGATCATCGAAAGCCCCGGCTATGTCGATCGCTTCGGCATCAACATGATCGAGGGCATCACCTTGCCAACAGCCTGCGCCGCCACCTGTTCGGTATCGGTCTCGGTACAGCGCCTGTCAGTGGAAGCCGCCATGACCGGCAACATCGACACGCTCAAGCTGGCCGTGCTGCACGATCCACTGGTTGGCGCCATCTGCACACCCGACGAAGTCTGGGCCATGGTCGATGAAATGGTGGTCGCCCAGGCCCAGTGGCTGCCCCAATTTGTTGACGCCATACCTGGCGCCAAGGCGCGCATGGCCAAGTCTACGGTCAAGACCCGCGATTGGCAGGGAGCTGCCCGCAAACAGGTGCGCTCGGTCGAAGAATTGCGCGAAGTGGTCGGTGGGCATCACTAGGGTTTATTTGTGCTCCTTAAGCACCGGGGCGTCCCAATCGGGGCGCCCGCATCGTTTTTGAACGACCTGCTCCGGAATTCAGAGATATTGGCTGCCAACATCCACCTTCGCTTGCTGGCGCCAAGCTGACCGCCTAACTTTCCCTCGGGAGGATACGCGATGACAAAACCGGCGCATTTCGTGGTTGTAGGCGGCGGTACAGCGGGGTGGATTGCCGCCTTCATTATTCAGGACAGTGTCCGTCGCAAGGGTATCGCTGCCAGAATTTCGGTGGTGGAATCGTCCAAAATCCCCACCGTCGGGGTGGGTGAGGCAACCACGGCCGCCTTCAGGGTACTGCTCAAGCAATTTGGCATCGATGAGTTCGAATTTTTCCGAAAGACCGATGCGTCATTCAAGTTAGGCATCCGCCATCAGGACTGGCGTCGCAAGGGCCATACCTATTATGGGCCGATTGATGATCCCCACCAGGTGGTGCAGCCGCCACCAGGGGCGCCTTCGGACTATCTCAATGTCTATGCCGTCGCTGCCGGCCGCGCCGTGCAGGAAATGCACATGTTCCAGCCATTGCTGGAGCAGAAAAAGGCGCCCTATGCGCGCAAGGCCGACGGCTCGCTGATCCCGCTGGGGCCATTTCACCACGCATTCCATTTCGATCAGGTGCTGGTGGGCAAGTTCTTTGCCTCAAAATCAAAGGGTGTCGAGATCGTCGACGCAACCGTTGCCGGCGTCGAGCGCGATGGCGAAACCGGGGACATTACGGCGCTTGTGCTGGACGACAACTCTCGTCTGCATGGCGATTTTTTCATTGATGCAACGGGCTTTCGCAAGCAGATCATCGGCAAGGAACTCGCGGCGCCCTGGAAATCCTATGCCCATGAATTGCCGGTCAATCGGGCGATGCCGTTCTGGCTGGATGTCAAACCCGGCCAAGAGCTGCCCAATTATACCCTGGCCTGGGCGCAAAGCGCGGGGTGGATGTGGCAAATTCCGACGCGGACACGGTTTGGCTGTGGCTATGTCTATTCCGACGAATTCTCCACGCCTGAGCAGGCCAAGCAAGAGGTCGAGCGCGTGCTCGGTCGTGAAATTGACGTGCGCGGCGATATCGAGTTTCAGATCGGCCGGTTGGAAAACGCCTGGATCAGCAATTGCCTTGCGGTCGGGTTGAGTTCGAGCTTTCTCGAACCCCTCGAATCCACCTCGATCCATGGCACGATCGTGCAAATGATGCTGTTCGCGCAGCACTATCTCAAAGCGCCTGCAGAGATGACCGACAAGGATCGAAGTGACTATAATGGCCGCGTTGGCCGGCAAGTCGATGACTTCCGGACCTTCGTCAATACTCATTACGTTACCGAGCGCGACGACACGCCGTTCTGGCGCGAAGTGCAGGCCAATCGCATTCATCCCGAAGCCCGACATCGTCTGGCCCGCTGGCAACAGGAAATGCCGCGCGCAGAACATTTTGCGGGCTATCTCGGGGGCCTGCCGCACATCGAAACCCAGCTTTACTATCCGGTGCTGAACGGCCTTGGCCTGCTCGACCAGGCAGTGGCGCGGCGGGAAATGGAGCGAGATCCAAAACTGCGCCGCTTTGCCCAGGAGACCTTTGAGAGCCTGGTCAGGGAATATCGCGCTGCCGCCGACCAGGCGCTGGGGCATGCCGAATTTCTGCAACTGGTGCAGGAGATGGGGTGAGCCCCCAAGCGACAACCCCGATGCTTGGGCACCGGGGTTGTCGCTGGCAGCAGGGGAGGAGATTGCGCCGCTGTTAAGCGACGCGCTGCTTGCGAGAGCCTCGCGTCCATTCCGGCAACCAGGTGCCGTGGGCTTCGATCAGATCATCAACGACGTTCCAGATCTGCTCCAGATCAAGCTCGGCCGCGGTGTGTGGGTCCATCATGGCGGCGTGATAGATGTGCTCGCGGTTCTCTTCCATCATGGCGCGCACCGTCAGCTCCTGCACATTGATATTGGTGCGCATCAGCGCCGTCAGCTGGGGCGGCAGCTCGCCGATATAGGTGGGCTGGATGCCGTTATCGTCGACCAGGCACGGTACTTCCACCGCGGCATTGTTGGGCAGGCTGGTGATCACACCATTATTGCGCAGATTGCCGTAGATCACCGATGGCTCGCCCGTCCAGACCGAGTTGACGATGGAGGAGGCATATTCCCTGGACTGGGCCACTTCGATCCGGTCGGCCTTGCGATAGTCCTCGGAGGTCTTCTTCCAGTTGGCGATCTGCTCGACGCAGCGCTTGGGGTATTCGTCGAGCGGAATGCCGAATTTCTCGATCAGGTCCTCGCGCCCTTCCTTGATGAAATAGGGCGTGTATTCGGCAAAGTGCTCGCTGCTTTCGGTGACGAAGTAGCCCAGCCGCTTGAGCATTTCGTAGCGCACCTTGTTGGGGCAGCGCGGATTCCAGGTCGGCTTGGGGGCACGGCCTTCGGCATAGGCGCGGTGCAGCTCGGGATAGAGGTCCTTGTAGGAGCCGTCGGCCTGGCGGTGCTCGAATTTGAGATAGAAGGCCATGTGGTTGATGCCGGCCGAACGATAGCGGATGTCCTCGTACGGGATGTCGAGGTCATGGGCCAGTTCCATGGCCGTGCCCTGCACCGAGTGGCACAGGCCGACCTGCTTGATGGTGGGGTATTTTTCGGCAATGGCCCAGGTGTTGATGGCCATCGGGTTGACGTATTGCAGCATGATCGCATCGGGCGCGACCTGCAGCATGTCCTCGCAGATGCTCCACAGATGCGGCACGGTACGCAGGCCGCGCATGATACCGCCAACGCCCAGTGTGTCGGCGATGGTCTGGCGCAGGTTGTACTTTTTGGGCACCTCGAAATCGATCACGGTCGATGGCTCATAGCCGCCGATCTGGAAGCACACGACGACGAAATTGGTGCCGTCGAGCGCCTGGCGCTGGTCGGAAAAAGTCTCGACCTTTGCGGATACGCCCAGAGTGGCGATCAGCTTTTTGGCAATGATTTCGCTCTCTTCGAGCCGTGTGGGGTTGATGTCCATCAAACGGACGGTGGCGCCCCCTAATGCGGGGCGCTGCAGGATATCACCGACGATGTTCTTCATGAACACCGCCGAACCGGCGCCGATAAATGTGATCTTTGGATTGGCCATTTGGAATGCTCCGAGCGTTAGGCGGCAATGTCGAATGCGGCGCGGACAAGCCGGGCTGCATATTCGGTTTGAGGGTTTGTGAGAACGTCGGCCACGGGCCCCTGTTCGACAATTTTGCCATGCTGCATCACCATGACGCGATGGCAGAGGGCACGAACAACTTTGAGGTCGTGGCTAATGAAGAGATAGCTCAGGCCCTTTTCGTCCTGCAACTTGCGCAGCAGATCGATGATCTGGGCCTGGACCGAGAGGTCAAGCGCCGAGGTGGGCTCGTCGAGCAGGATGAATTCGGGCTCCAGCGCAATGGCGCGGGCAATGGCGATGCGCTGGCGCTGGCCACCGGAGAACTCATGGGGAAAGCGATTGAGGATGGTGTCGGGCATGCCGGCATCAATCAGGGCCTGGCGCACCCGGTCGCCGCGTTCGGCACGGTTGACCCCGATCTGGTTGACGATCAGACCTTCCTCGATGATCTGGCGGATCGACATGCGCGGATTGAGGCTGGAAAACGGGTCCTGGAAGACGATCTGCATGCGGGACCGCAAGGGCCGCATGGCGTTGCGGTCCTTGTCGTGGATCGGCTCGCCATCAAAGAATATCTGCCCCCCCTGATTGCCGATCAGCCGGATCAGCGCCTGGCCGAAGGTGGTCTTGCCAGACCCCGATTCCCCCACAATGCCCAGTGTCTCGTTGCGCATCAGTTTGATGTCGAGATTGTCGACGGCATTGAGCTCGAAGAAATCAGGCTTGAAGAAGCCGCCGCGCTTCAGCGTGAAGCTGACCTTGACTTCCTTGCCCTCCAGCACCGTTTCATGGGCGCCTTCACCCAGCGGCAAAGCGGTGCCCTTGGGCTCGGATGCCAGCAGGTGTTTGGTATAGGCGTGCTGGGGATCGGCAAACAGCGCCTCGGTGGCGTTGTGCTCCTGCACCCGGCCGTTCTGCATCACATAGACATATTCTGAGAACTGGCGGACGATGGTCAGGTCATGGGTGATCAGGATCACCGCCATGCCGTATTTGTCCTTGAGGTCCTTGATCAGGTTGAGGATCTGGGCCTGTACCGTGACGTCGAGCGCGGTGGTCGGCTCGTCGGCGATCAGCACGTCGGGGCGGTTGGCCAGGGCCATGGCGATCATCACGCGCTGGCGCTGGCCGCCGGAGAGTTGGTGCGGATAGTTGTTCAGCCGCGCCCGGGGCTCGGGGATCTGCACTTCCTCGAGCAGCGCTTCTGACTTGGTCATGGCCTCCTTGCGGCTCATGCGGTTGTGCAGGTGCAGCACCTCGCAAAGCTGCTGGCCGATGGTATAGACCGGGTTGAGGGAGCTCATCGGCTCCTGGAAGATCATCGCCACATCGTTGCCGCGCAGCTTGCGCATGTCGCGGTCGCCCATGGTGACGATATTCTTGCCTGACAGAGTGATCTGCGTCTCCGGCAGGATGGTTGCCCGCTTGGTCAAAAGCCTCATCAGCGTCCGGGCGGTCACCGATTTGCCCGAGCCGCTTTCACCCACCAGCGCGATCGTCTCGCCCTTGTGCAGCTGGAATGAGACGTCGCGCACGGCATTGACGGTGCCGCCCTCGACCTTGAAATCCACACCGATATGGCGGGCGTCGAGGATCAGTTCGCGACCATGGCTGCCCAGGTCATGGCGGGTATCGGAAACAGGCGTGTAGCTTGGTTCGTTCATGAGCCTGCTCCTCAATAGGGGTCGATGGCGTCGCGCAGACCGTCGCCCAGCGCGTTGAAGGCGAAGACGGTGACCAGCACGAAGATGACGGGACTCAGGATCCAGGGATAGGAGCCGATGACCGAAAAGGTGCCGGTATCCTGCAGCATCAGGCCCCAGGAGATCAGCGGCGGCTTAACGGCAAAGCCGAGGAAACCCAGGAAGCTTTCCAGCAGCACCACGGAGGGTATGGCCAGGGTGATCGAGACGATGATGTGGCTGAGCACATTGGGCAGGATGTGCCTTGTGATGATGCGGCTGTCGGTGGCGCCGACGGCAATGGCGGCGCGGACATAGTCGATGCGCGCCAAGGACAGGGTCTTGGAACGGACTTCCCGGCTGAGCTGGGCCCAGCCCAGTACCGCCATGACGAAGATGACGAAGCTGAGGAACACATTGGACGGCGCCGTCACCGGGATCAGCGAGGTGAGGGCCAGGTAGAGCGGCAATTGCGGGAAGGCGAGGACGAAATCGACGAAGCGCTGCACCCAGCTGTCCAGACGGCCGCCGATATAGCCAGAGGTGATGCCGACCAGGGTGCCGACGATAGTCGTCAGCGTCACCACGGCCAGAGCGATCATCAGCGAAATGCGCGAACCGATAATACCGCGCGAGAGGATGTCGCGGCCGAACTTGTCGGTCCCCAGCAGTTGGATCGGTCGACCGTCCACGGACCCAAAGAAGTGGATATTAGCCGGGATGAACCAGAACAGATAATAGCTGTGGCCGGTGACGAAAAAGCCGGTAGGCGTCGGATCATCCTTGATGAGACCGGTGAGGGGCTGGAAGGTGACGGGATCGAACTCGCCGGTATCGCCAATGGGATAAACATAGGGGATCAGGCTGAAATTGCCGTCGGGATCCTCGAAGGCAATAACGTCCGGCGGCGCGAAAGGCAGATTTGCTTGTTTGGGATCCATGGGCGCAAAAAAATCGGCGAAGACCGACACGACCAGCATCAGTACGACCAGGACCAGCCCGATCATGCCCATGGGCGAGCGCCGGAAGCGGCGCCAGACCAGCAGCGCATAGGTTTCATTGCCGCTGCCGTAGCGGGTCAGCACGGGCGATGGCGCGATATCGGCCTCTTCGGCCGGCGTCGGCATCGGACCGCTGCTGACGTCGGTTGGCAGGGGAATGGCGGAGTGGGTGTCGTTCTTGTTCATTCGCTGCCTCCGCCGAGACGGACGCGGGGGTCGAGCGCCACCAGCAGCATGTCCGAAATGATATTGCCGATGATCAGGGTGACGGCCAGCACGAGCATGAAGGTGGCGGTGACGAACACATCGCCCACACCCATGGAGCCGACAATGGCAGGGCCGACAGTGGCGAGGCCGAAGACGATGGCGACCTCGATTTCGCCGGTCAGCATATAGGGCAGCACGACACCCTGATAGGCAACCAGCGGGTGCAGCGCATTGGGGACGGCATGCTTCATGATCACCGCCGATTCAGGCAGGCCCTTGGCCCGGGCGGTCTCGACATATTGGCTGTTGAGCACATCGAGCAGATTGGCCCGCATGACGCGCATATTGTAGGCGAGGCCGCCAAAGGTCGCGATGAAGATGACCGGCCAGATGTGCTGGAGCAGGTTGACGAATTTGTCCCAGCTCCACGGCGCCCCGCCATACCTGGCCGAAAAGAACATGCCCACTTCCGAGACATTGAGCCGGAAGACGAGGAAGTACAGGATGACGATGGCCAGCAGGAAGCGGGGGATGGTCATGCCCAGAAAGGAGATGATGCCCAGCGTGGTATCGACCCAGCTGTACTGGCGGGTCGCGGCAATGATGCCCAGGCCAATGCCCAGCACCGAGGCCAGGATATGGCAGGTCAGCGCCAGGGCGATGGTCGCAGGCAGGCGCTCGGCGACGACATTGCCGACCGGCTTGTTGTAATAGAGCGAATGGCCAAAATCAAAGCGCGTGACGATGCCGGTAATCCAGCGGAAATACTGCACCACCATGGGATCGTTGAGCCCATTGGCTTCGCGGTAGCGCTCGGCCTGGATGTCGGCCTGCTCAAAGGTGGCGCCGCCCTGGTTGACGGCCATGGCGCGGATATAGTCGCCATAGTCGCCCGGTGGCGCCTGGATGATGGCGAAGGTCACGACGCTAAGCAGGATCAGCAGGGGGATGGCGCCCAGGACGCGCAAGGTCAGAAATCGGAGCATGGGCCGCAAGCCTTTCGATTCGTGGGCAGGGGGATGGCTCCCCCTGCCAGGGTTCATGCCGGCTTCAGGTCACATGGGACCGGCTGAGCCGGGTGCGCCGGGCAGCATCTCTGGATGCAGCTCGAAGTCGCCCTGGGCGTCGGCGGGCACGAAGACACGCTCGCGGATGATGTTGTCCTCGGCCCAGTTGAACATGAAGATCGGCGCGCCTTCAGGGATGTTGGCGAAGCGCTTGTTGACGATCAGCGCGCCCGGATATTGCGTCAGACCGACGGAATAAACGTTCTCGGTGAAGATGCGTTGATATTGCTTCATCAGGTCGGCCCGTTCGGCATTGTCGCTGGTGGCGATGAAGGCGTTGACGGTATCGACCAGCTCCTGCTCAAACGGCAGCAGATCGACAGTGCCATCCGTACCGGCCTTGTGGAACGGGTGGGTCCGGGGACCCGTCGGGGCCAGCATCGTCGTGCCCTGAACCACCGAGACCATCTCGGCGCCCTGGCGTTCCACAGCCCAGTCAAACTGACCGGATTGAGACTTGTCGTCACGGGCCGTGCCCGCCTGGAAGCTGGCGATCACGCGGATGCCTAGTGGCTCCATCTGGGCAATGACACCTTCGGCCAGATTGGTATCGGTGCCGTAGTCGGTATTGGCGAGCAGGGTGATTTCGACGTCACCGCCGCCATCGGGCAGGTTGCGGATGCCATTGCCGTCGGTATCGGCGAGGCCGAGCCCGTCGAGCAGGGTGTTGGCGGCTTCGAGGTCGTGTGGATAGTGCACGGTCGAGGCCTTGTCGTAATAGGTCGTGCCGGCATAGAGGCCGCCGGGATAGATGGCGGTGAACGGACCGCGGACGAGCGACTCGCCGAGGCGCTGCCGATCGATGGCGATCGAGATAGCCTTGCGGAAGTCGAGGTTACGGTTGAGTTCGCGGATGGCCTGCTCGCGGGCATCGGGTTCACCCCAGCCATTGGCCGAGAGGTTCATGCGCAGGGCATAGCCGATGGTGCGGGCGCCGAACTGCAGGCGGGCCGGAGCGGTCTCTTCTGCCGAGCGGCGCAATGCTTCGACATAGCTTTCGGCCTGCTCGAGGTTGGAGAAGTCGCCCGAACCGGCGACGGCCTGCACGTCACGATCGGCCCAGGTGCTGAGGCGATAGTGCAGCTCGTTGAGATAGGGCAGCTGATTGCCGGCCTCGTCGACCTTCCAGTAGTAGGGATTGCGGCGCATGGCGATAATGTCGTCCGGGCGGTATTCCACGGGGACCCAGGCGCCCATTACCGGCATGTTCATGAATTCGGGCGGAAAGGCATTCTTGTAGTCGTCATAGCTGTTGTCGGCGTTGTATTTGGGATGCTCGGGCTTGAGGATATGGCTCGGTCCCGGGCAGAACGAGTCATAGGCCATGGCGTAGAGGTATTGGGTGGGGAACGCTTCCTTGAAGGTCCACTTGATGGTGTAGGCGTCGATCGCTTCAAGCGTGGTGTCCACGCCGAAGCGCTCCGGCGTACCGGTTCCTGAGGGTACGGCGCTGACATTGGAGTCCTGGACGTTGTCCTCCCAGTAGAACATCACGTCCTCGGAATCGAAGGGGTCGCCGTCTGACCATTTGGCGCCTTCGATCAGGTGCATGGTGAGTTCATGGCCGTCTTCCGACCATTCCCAGCTTTTGGCCAGATTGGGCATGGGCTCGAGCTCATCGGCCTTGACCATGAAGAGCGGGCCCGTGCGTGTGAGGCATTCAGACAAGCCGATATCGATGCGCCCCAGCCCTGCGACTGGCCGCCGATATAATTCCAGCCTTCGGGCCGGCCGCCGATGACGTGGCGCAGGGTGTCGCCATAGACACCCATGCCGTCGGGCATGTTGGCGGTCTTGAAAACCAGCGGTTCCTCGGGCAGGCGCTCGGCCACGGGCGGCAAGGTGCCGGCATCGACATATTTCGAGGTGACCCAATCGGGCTCGTGATATTCCGGCAGCGCCTTGTATTCCATGATCTCGGAAATGCTGACGAAGTTCGGCTCGCTCTGCGCGGCGAATGCGGGCGGATCGGGCAGTTCGCCCGTCAGTTCCTGAGCCTGCACCGCCAGCAGCGATACGCCCAGCATCAAACCAGCCCCACCAAGGGCCATTGCGTGCTTTCTCATAAAACCTCCCATGGCAGCGGTTGGCATTGATTGCCCGCGCCGGCCACTCCCTGCCGACTTCTTCCCGTGCTCAGACCACAAGCGTACGCCTTGCCAGCGGTGAAACAATCCGGAATAGTAGAGACTTGTTCCGGTTTCCTAAGAACTCTAAGGATAAGCATGACTGCGGAAAATGCGTCAGGTACGCCAACAAGGCGTGAACCAGCGCCGCGCCCCACGCCGCGACCTGATCGCAACTTCTATTCTTCGGGCAAGGCGTTTGGGCGCTTTGGCATGCGTTCGTTCACGCCACAGATCATGCCTTATGCCCATACCCATGGGCATATCGAGTTCAACTGGCTGACCCAGGGCAGAATGGATTACGACTTTGACGGCGGGCCAGTTTCGGTCGAAGCGGGACGTCTGGTTGCATTCTGGGCTGGTATTCCTCACCAGACGATTGGCTTGAGCCCTGACAGTGCCCAAGGTCGCCAACTCAACATCTATCTGCCTATGGACGCCTTTCTGGAGATGCCCCAGCTGGGGCGTCTGACAGAGATACTGATGGGAGGAGGGGTCATACAGCTCAATTCAGATTGTATCGGTCTTGAAACGCTGGACCGCTGGCATCAGGACTACCGCAGCGGCAATGTCCTGCGCACCGAGATCGTGCGCGCCGAGATCGCGACCATGTTCCGGCGTGCTGCCATCACCGGCTGGGACACCCTCTTGCCTGCCTGGGTGGAAGGCACGGGCGCTCGTACCCGGACAGGTTCCCCGGTGCGCTATGTTGTGCGCATGGTGCGCCATATCGTAGAGAACATCACCGATCCGCTCAGCGCCCAAAGCATCGCCGAGGTGGTTGGGCTCCACCCCAACTACGCCATCAACCTGTTCACCAAGGTGATGCATATCTCGGTGCAGAAATTCGTCACACGCATGCGACTGATCCGGGCGCGTTCGCTGTTGTTCGATGGCAGCTTGTCGGTCGCCAATGTCTCGTTCCAGGCTGGCTTTGTCAGCCAGACCCAGTTCTACGAGCATTTCCGCAAAGCCTACGGTATGACACCGACCCAAATGCGCAAGGATACGATCGCCTGATCTGAAACCTCACTCGACAACCCAACCCGTCCACAGCACCAACTGTTTTCGTTGTCGGGAACGCCATGACTGAAATGCCAGAAGTAGTGCGCCCATTCAGTCAGCGCGAAAAAATCCGTCAGCCGATTGGACGGCCGAAAAGGGGCGCGTTGCGGACGATGTCAGTGCAGATTTCGATTAACAGAGGCGGGCAAGAATATAGTCGGGCCTGACAGTGCTTCTTGTGTCCAGCGGGACGCCGGTTTCCATGAAGACCGACCTCACTCCAGCGCGCTGGCTGGCGAGTATATCGGTATCGAGCTTGTCGCCCAGCATGATTGAGCTCTCCGCGGCGATGCCCATTCGCTTGATCGCCGACTGGATGATTTCTGGCTCCGGCTTGCCCAGAAAGATCGGTGCCACGCCAGATGAGACGGCTATGGAATGCGCGATGGCGCCTGCGCCGGGCTCGAAGCCGTCCGCAAGGGGACGAATGAGATCGGGATTGGTGCCGATCAGCCTGGCGCCGCCCAGAATATTGCCCAACGCCGTTGTCATCATCGAATAGTCGAAGTTGCGATCGAGGGCGACAAGCACCGCCGCGGCACCCATGTCCACCAGGCGAAAGCCAAGGTTGCGGACACGCTCCTTGAGCGACTGCGAGCCAATCACATAGACGCCGTCGCCCGGCGAGAACTGACCTTGCAGATACTGCAGCGCCACGTCTCCCGACGTGACCACCTGCTCCGCGCCACAGTCGATGCCCAATCCACGGATCTTCTCGGCAAAGACTTCGGCGGATTTCTCGGCATTGTTGGTGACAAAACAATAGGGAATTCCCGTCGCCTGCCAGCGGTTGAAGCGGTCTACCGCGCCTGGCACGGCTTCTTCGCCGCGATAGACCACACCATCGAGATCGGAAAGCACGGCGGCAAAGCTGAGCTCGTCGATCGAACCGAGCCGTTGGGGGAGGGGAGCAGTCATAGGTCTTTGTTTCCGAGGTTGGGGTCGAGCATGTCGCGCAGCCAGTCGCCGACCAGGCTGATGGCGAGGGTGGTCAAAAAGATGACCGCGCCGGCCGGAATTCCCATCCACCAGGCTGTCGTCAGGTAGTTGCGCCCCTCGCCGAGCATCAGGCCAAGGCTGGTGCCGGGCGGCTGGACGCCGAGGCCCAGGAAGGACAGCGAGGTTTCAAGCAGAATGATCTCCGGGAAATTGAGGGTGATCTGCACCATGATGACGCCGAGCATATTGGGCAAGACATGGCGGATGTAGATCTTTGCCGGATGCACACCCAGCGTACGGATGGCGAAGGCATAGCCCTGGCCATTGGTGGAGAGCACGAGGCCACGGGCAATGCGCGCATAGCCATCCCAGCCGAACAGCCCGATAAGGACGATCAGCAGGAGGAAATTGTTGCCGAAAAAGGCCAGCACGGCCAGAGCGACGATCAGGAAGGGGACTGAGGCCTGGAAATCCACCAGCATCATGATGATGTCATCGACCCAGCCGCGGAAATGGGCGGCGACGATACCCAGCGCAGTGCCCACCGTGGCGCCGATCACCGTCGCCATGATGGCGATCAGAATGCTGGTGCGCATGGCATAGATGACCCGGCTGAATACATCGCGCCCTAGATCATCGGTACCGAAGAGGTTCTGGGCCGGCCCGCCCATCAAGGCTGGCGGCTTGAGGCGGGTGAGCAGGCTCTGCTCGGCAAAGCCGAAAGGGGCGAGGAATTCGGCAAACAGGGCAGCGATGACAACCAGGGCCAGCCAGCCGAGGCAAAGGCCGATCACTACGGGGGGACGCGCTTTCCAAATCCGGGTCAGCCAGCTGTGGCGGCGCAGCTGTCCAGCAACTGGCGATAGGTCGAGGCTGCTCATGCGGTTGCCTTCTTGTTGTGCAGCTCTATGCGCGGATCAAGCCAGCCATAGGCGAGGTCCACGGTAAGATTGACCACGACCATGGTGAGGGCGATCAACAGGACCACGGCCTGGACCACGGCCAGATCGCGCTGGTTGACCGAATTGACCAGCAGCATGCCGACGCCGGGCCAGGCAAACACCGTCTCGATGGTGACGGCTCCGCCGATCAGGCCGCCAATGCGCATGCCGACGACGGTCACCACGGGAATGGCGGCATTGGGCAGCGCGTGGCGCAGCACGCGCCGATCATGGGGAATGCCCTTGGCCTTTGCGGTCCGCATGAAGGGCTGGTGCAGGACGTCCAGCATGGACGAGCGGGTGAAGCGGGCCACCGTGGCCGCCGTTGCCGTGGCCAGCGTCAGGGCAGGCATCAGCAGATGCCAGAAACTCCCGGTGCCGGAGCTCGGCAGCCAGCGTAAGGTCATAGAGAAGATGAGGATCAGGATGATGCCGAGAAAAAAATTTGGCACACTCTGGCCAAAAATGGTGAAGGACATAGCGGCGTGGTCTATCCACTTGCCGCGGTGCAGGGCCGCCAGGATGCCGGCGGGAATGCCCAGCAACAGGGTGACCAGCAGGGCGGTGATGCCCAGTTGCAGGGTCACCGGGATACGTTCCATAACCACCTGCAGGGCTGGTCTACCGTCGCGGAAACTGTCGCCGAAGTCGCCCTGCACAATAGCCGAGAGATAGGTGACATACTGCTCGATTAAGGAACCATCGAGCCCCCAGCGCGTACGGAAGGCGGCAATCGACTCGGGCGAGGCTTCATCCGAAAGCATCATCTGTGCCGGGTCGCCTGAGGCCCGCAGCACGATGAAGACGAAGGTCACCGCCAGCAGCAGTGTCATCGCCCCGCGCAGGAGCTTGGTGAGGAGGAATTGCAGACTCACTTGCGCCACGCTCCCGTTCCCGCCGTCCAGCCGCAGTCGACAATGGTTTTGCCCTCGATCACCCACTGGCGAAGATATTGCTCATGCCCGTGCCGGGTCGCGCTGAGCAAACGTTGCTCCACGATCGGGGCCGTACCGAAGCGGGCATCCTCGCCGACCAGCGCCTCGACCATCGGCCGGCCCTCGCTGCCTATGGTGGAAAGGCCCATCGTGGTGAGCACGGTGGGGATGATGTCGGGCAGCCAGCAGGGCACATCCGACTTGAACGCCCGGCGATAGGCCGGGCCCTGCGCCGCCAGCACGGTTGCGAGTTCGCCGCGATTGAGTCCGCCATGCATGCCACCGCCCGGCGTGATCCAAGTTGCAAAAATGCAGCCGTCGATCTCGGGGCCCCATTGCTCGTCGCAATTGGTGGCGCGCAGGGTAAACCCGACATCGGCGCCCCGTGCGTGGTCATTGCGCACTGCCGACCAGGGCAGGGCGCCGCCAATTGCCTCGCCCTGGGTATCGGAGGCAAACACCAAGCCGCAAAAATCCTGACGGACCAGCCAGTCCACGACCTCGGCCTTGCGCGCATCGGAGGCGTCGTCGAGATAGATGCCGCTGAACGAACCTATGGAGGCACGACCGAACTCGGCGGGAATGATGTCGAGCGTCTCGAGCTGGGCATGGCCGGTGATCTGGCCGTGGTCGGACATGACCACGATGTTCTCGGGGCCGTTGCCGGCCTGCCACCAGGCGAGGATACGGCCAAAGTTCTCGTCGGCCATGCGCTGAGCGGCTTCGGTCTCGACGCCGGTGACGCCGAACTTGTGTGAACTCGTATCCGGCTCGTTCATCCAGAACACGCAGAAATCAGGATTATGGCGGGGATAGATAACCTCCATCAGCGCCTGCGTCGCATAGGTCACGCGTGCACTATTGGGCGCAGCAGCAGGGGGAATTTCGCCAAGCTGTGCAAGGACGGCCGCATGGAGGTCGGGCGTTGAAACCGGCATGCCATGGACCGAGAAGACCGGCTGGCCAAGGGCATGAGCGCTTGAGTTCATCATGCGCGAAGCGCCCTTGGTGGCGGTGCTGACCACAGCCATGGTCCGGCCGGCCGCAGCCATGCGCTCGCCCATGGTCTGGCAATCGAGCAATTGCCCGGCCTGGGCCGCAAGCTCGAGGTCCTCCCATTCGGAGGTGCGGAACAGGTCGTCGGGCCGCACGGCATGAATGAACTGGTTGGCGACGACGCCATGGGCACCAGGCGGGGAGCCCGCCATGGTCGAGGTGACGGCCACCCGGGTTTCGCTCGGAAATATCGAGCGTGAATTGAGAAAGTCACTGCCCTCGTCCATGAACGAGAAAAGATTGGGCATGAGCTCGGCCGAGACGCGATCGCGCCGCAGCCCGTCAAAGGTCACGAGAAGTGTTGAGCCGGTGCTCATGCTGCAGTCTCCAAAATCGAGCTGGTCGATGCGACATCGTTGACGAGGACGCCGCTGACTCCGGCAGAAATCAGGGCGGCGAGGTTTTGCGGGGCGGTGTAGCCCGTTTCATGGGTAGTGCCGCTGCCACCCGCTGTGACCCAGACTTCGGCGCCTAGGGCCTGTAGCTGGGCCACGCGATCGCTGGAGACGTCGCGCTCCCAGAGCCGGATGAGACTGGCGCCGGTGCTGAAAAACACCTCGGCCTGGTCAGGATCGGGGATGAAGCCAAGAATGCCGGTCTCTGCCTTTGTGGCGAAAAACCTCACCGCGTCGAGCGTATGGCAGCCAGCGATGACCAGCAGGCGCTGAGGCGCCGGCACGGTCTCCTCGATCGCCTTCCAGATGGCCTCGAGGGCAGGCGGTGTTTCGTCCTTTATGTCGAGCAATATGGCATGGTTGTCGCTGGCATGGCGCAGAAAGTCTGCCAGTTCCACGATGCGTCCGCCCGCTGCATTTCTCAGCCCGAGCAGTTCGTCGAGCGGCAGGTCCTCGGGTCGCTGGGGGCGGTCGAAGAGCCGGCGCAGATCGGCGTCATGGGCGCAGATGCAGAAGCCGTCCTGCGAAAGGCGAATATCGCCTTCGATGGCATAAGCGCCATTGTCGAAGGCCGCCGACCAGCCTTCGGGCGTGTTCTCGGGAAAGCTGGCACTGTCGCCGCGATGTGCGATGATTTTCATAACTAGGCCTGGATGGGAGAAGGGGAGCTGGCAGCCGCCAGAGGGGCGAAGGCGTTCATGTCGCGCTCCCGTCGCTGACGCGGGCTGTCCGCCGGAATGGCTGCGAGTAGTCGGCGCGTGTAATCATGCTGGGGGTTTTCGAAGAGCGTCCGGGAGTCGCCGATTTCGAGCAGCTGGCCGGCATGCATGACGCCGACCCGGTGGCTGATGTGGCGGACCACGGAAAGGTCGTGCGAGATGAACATGAGCGACAGATTGAGCCGTTCACGCAGCTCCAGCATCATGTTGATGATCTGCGCCTGTACGGAAACGTCGAGCGCGCTGACCGCCTCATCGCAGATGACGAGGCGAGGCTTGAGCACCAGGGCGCGGGCAATCACGGCGCGTTGCAGCTGGCCGCCGGACAATTGGTGCGGCAGTCGATTGCTCATGGTCCCGAGCCCCACAAGAGCCAGCATGGCCTGGGCCTTGTCATCGGCCTCCGATGCGGCAAGGGCCTCATGCGTGGTGAGCGCCTCGCGCACCTGTGCAAGGATGGTCCAGCGCGGATCGACGACGGCGGCCGGATTCTGGAACACCACTTGCACATCGCGGCGCTGACGGCGCCAGTCGGGCGAACCCACCTTGGCGTAGCGCTGGCCCCAGAAGCTTACCGTGCCGCTGGTCGGCGCCTCGATACCGGCGATCATCCGCCCAAGCGTCGATTTTCCACTGCCGCTTTCCCCGACGATGCCCAGGGTCTCTCCCTCGGCGATGGTGAGGCTGACGCGATCGACCGCCCGAAATTCATCTGCCTTGCCCCACAGCTTACGGCCAGACGAATAAGCCTGAACCAGATTGCTGGCGACAACGCCGCTTTCGCCGTCAGTCATGCGCCCACTCCGCTCTCGAGTCCGGAAAAGTGGCAGGCGACCGCGTGCTGGCCGTAGCGCAGCAGGGGCGGATCGACCTGGCAGCGTTCGCTGGCCATGGCGCAGCGTGGGGCAAAATTGCAACCGATGGGGCGGGCGGAAGGCGCGGGTACGGTGCCGCCGATGGCGTCGAGCGGCGTGCCCGGCTGGCGGCCAAAGCCAATGCGGCTGCCCATGAGGGCGCGGGTATAGGGATGACGCGGATTTTCGAAAAGCGCGTCGACCGAGGATGCTTCGACCACGCGGCCGGCATACATGACCGCAACGTGATCGGCGATCTCGGCCACGACACCGAGGTCATGGGTGACCAGCACGATCCCAAGGCCGAGTTCCACCTGCAGATCGCGCAACAGCCGCAGGATCTGGGCCTGGATGGTCACGTCGAGGGCGGTGGTCGGCTCGTCGGCGATGAGCAGTTTGGGCTTGCAGGCCAGTGCCATGGCGATCATGACGCGCTGGCACATGCCGCCCGAGAGCTGGTGCGGATAGTAACTCTTGTTGCGCGCGACATTGGGGATGCCGACCTGGTCAAGCAGTTCCACCACGCGCCGATCGACGGTGGCACCGCGCAGCGGCGTATGCTCGACAATGGCTTCGGCAATCTGGGCGCCGACGCGCTGCACCGGATTGAGCGAGACCATGGGGTTCTGGAAGATCATGGCGACGTCGCTGCCGCGCAGATTGTTGAGCACGCTTTCCGGCGCACCGACGGTTTCGGTGCCGAAGAGCCTGATCGAGCCGCCAAGGGAGAGATTATCATCGAGCAAGCCGAGCATGGACATGCAGGTGAGGCTTTTGCCACAGCCGCTTTCGCCCACGAGGCAAAGCGTTTCGCCCGGCCGCACGGAGAGGCTCACGTCCTCGACCAGCGCATTGGAGCCGGCGTGGACGCTGAGGCGCGACACTTCAAGGAGAGGAGCGGCGCCGATGGTGCCCGGAAGCGGCGAGGAGGCGGCAATTGCGCCGCCTCCTTTGGCGTTGGAGAGCCTGACCATCAATCGTTGAAGCTGAGGTTATAGGGACGCAGGTCCATGTAGTAGAAAGTGTAAGGCTGCCAGTTGATGTCCTTGGACACGCCATAGGTTTCGAGCGGCTGGTAGAGGATGGTGCCGGGGGCATCCTTTTCCCAGATTTCGAGCATTTCGAAGGCTGCTGGCTGGCGGACTTCCAGATCGACATTGCTCTCGATGATGCGGCCCAGTTCGTTGAAGCGCTTGAGGTTTTCCGTGCCGGCCCAATTGCCGGCGCCGCGCTGCGGACCGCCAAACGGACCCCAGAGGTTCCACAGACCACCGACCGGATCGGGATAGCGGGTGGAATTGGACCAGGTGCGGACCTGCAGGTTAGCCATGTCGAGACCTGTGTAGTTTTCGACGACGTTGAGCTCGACATTGAGGCCAACGGCCTTCCACATCTCGACGATGGCCTGGGCGGCCGGCAGGGCGTTCAGATAGTAGTTTGGCTGGGTGGTGTAACGGATGAGGCCGCCATCATAGCCGGCTTCGGCCAGCAGCTCCTTGGCGCGCTCGGGGTTATACTCAAGACCCTTGTGGTCCGGATTATACATGTCGCCGAATTCGGGATACTGATGTCCATTGGGCACCACGGCCTGGCCGCCCCACAGGGCTTCGTTGAGCAGGTCACGGTCGATGGCCAGGTTCATCGCCTGCCGGACGCGGGCATCGCCGATCACCGGATCCTGCGTCCCATAGGCCAGGACATGCGAATTGGCGAGCACCACCGAGCGGGTCTCGATATCGTCATAGCCATTGATCTGCGGGATCTGATCCGGCGCCACATTGGTGATGATGTCGAACTCGCCCGAGACCAGACCGGCGACACGCGTCGAGGGCTCCGGAATCTCGCGGAAGGTGACGGTCGCTGTCGTCGGCACGCCGCCAAAATAGTCGTCAAAGGCAACCAGACGGATGGATTCGTCTGCCTTGTATTCATCGAGCATGAAGGGGCCGGTGCCGACGGGAAACATCGGGATGCCGCCATCGGTAGCGGCCTTTGCTTCCCAGTCCGCCTTGTTGACGATCCACGAGGCCCAGGAGGACAGGCGATGCTCAAGCAGCGGATCGGGTGCCTTGGTGATGAAGTGCACGGTGTGTGCGTCGATCGCCTTGACCTCGGCCAGGACCGAGAAATAGGCAGGCCCTTCCGTCAGGACGGCATTTTCGCCGCTGAGACGGTCAGGCGAGAACGTGAAGACGACGTCTTCGGCGGTGAGCGGCGCGCCATTGTGGAAGGTCACGTCGTCACGCAGCTTGACCTCAAGGGTTAGGTCGTCGATGCGGGTCCACTCGGTGGCAAGGCTGGGGACCAGCGTTGAGCCGCCGCCGCCCTCGGCCGACAGAAAGTCGCGACGGATCAGCGTATCGAAGACGCTGTAGTTGACGCGCGTGCCGACGTTGGAAAGTTCCTTGCCGGGCTCGAGCGTTGCCGGCAGGTCAGCCACGCCGACGACGAGGTCGGGGCGTTCCTGCGCCATCGCAAGCGATGACGTGGCCGCGAGCAGCAGGAGCGCTGCTGCTTTCAGAAAGGTCTTTAGGAGAAATGTGGAAGTGGTCATTGAACGGCCCCGCAGCGGATGGATTGGCCGGGTAGCTAAGGCAATGGTCTGACAGTTGGACGACAGCGACATGTCAGTTTTGCAAAAATCCAAACTGCATCCTGGCAGGACTTTGGGAAGCACCTCCTGTGGTAGAGCCTTGCAGCAGTGGTTTCTGGCAATTCGTGGCGCGCACGAAAGCGCCAGAACCTGGCGTCAGCGGATGCTGAAAACCCAACGACCCGGTTCTGGCACTACTTCAGGTAGGTGCTGGTACACGATCGAACCTAGATGGTGTTGTGACACGGCCACGCCAAATGCAGATGGCCGCTTTCAGGGACTGACGGTCAGACGGAAACGACCGGAATGGTGAAGGGTTTGAGATGCCTCTTGGCGTCGCAAAGCCACCCATGCAGGAAGCCGCGGTCCGCATGCGCTGCGCTATGGGGATTTCCGATTTGGTGTCATCGGGTGGGTGCCAAGAGCTTAGGGATTGGGCGTGGCGAGCCCGCCATGTTGATGTCGTCCGGGCTGCATTCGAGCGTCGGCAGTGGCGGTGTTGACGAGATCGGCGGGCATAACGCCGGTCACTGCGGTGCTGGGCGCGAACCATCCCGTCGGCCCACGAGGTAGCGCGGCCGTATGAACAAGCAGGTCATGCCGGGTCATGGATGTTCTCCCGGTTTGGCTGTCGCGCTGCAGGCGGTGCGCGCGGCCTGCAGCCCCGGGCGAAGGTCTCGATGATCACCATAGTGCCGCCACAGCACGGGCATGGTGGCCGCGGATCGGCGGGTTCCTGAGTTATCCCGGCGTCGTCCGGCGCCGGTGCGACCGCAAGCAACTCACGGGCCTGCACGATGCAGGCCTTGCGGGCCGAGCTGGCGAGCAGGCCGTAGTGCCGGATGCGGTGGAAGCCGCGCGGCAGAACGTGGATCAGGAAGCGGCGTATGAACTCATTGGCGGCCAGGGTCATGATCTGCTGCCTGTTGTCGCCGCTGCGGCGATAGTCCTTGTAGCGGAAGATGACCTCGCTGCCGTCGAACTGGAGAAGGCGGCTGTTCGAGATCGCGACCCGATGGGTATAGCGCGAGAGATAGGCCAGCACCGCCTCTGGCCCGGCAAAGGGCGCCTTGGCATAAACGACCCAGCGCTTCTTGCGGATCGGCGCGAGGTGACGCTGGAAGGTGCGGCGATCGCTGAGCCCTGCCAACTTGCCGAAGAAGGCCAGCTGTCCGGCATGGTGGAGCTCCACCAGCCGGGTCAGGAACAATCGCCGGAACAATGCGCCGAGCACCCGCACCGGCAGCAGGAAGGCCGGCCGCGACGATATCCAACGTCCATCCGGCGTAATCCCGCCACCTGGCACGATCATGTGTATATGCGGGTGGTGGGTCATGGCCGACCCCCAGCTGTGCAGCACAGCGGTGATGCCGATGCGGGCGCCCAGGTATTTTGGATCGGCCGCGATGGTCAGCATGGTCTGCGATGCCGCCTTGAACAGCAGATCATAGACCAGCGCCTTGTTATGGAAGGCGATATCGGCGCCCTCAGCCGGTAGCGTGAACACGACATGGAAGTAACCGACCGGCAGCAGGTCGGCCTCGCGCTGCTCCAGCCAGATGCGTGCGGCAGCGCCCTGGCACCGGGGACAATGCCGATTGCGGCAGCTGTTATAGGCGATGCGCTGATGCCCGCAGTCCGTGCAGGCCTCAACGTGACCGCCCAGGGCAGCGGTGCGGCAGGTCTCGATCGCCGACATGACCTTGAGTTGGTCCAGGCTCAGATGCCCGGCATGGGCGAGCCGATAGGCAGGACCAGCTGCGCGGAAGATATCGGCGACCTCGATGGCGGCGCGCACCGGTCAGGCCGGTGGTGGCTTGTCCTCCATCAGTGCCATCAACCGGTCCAAAGGACTGGCGACCGCCCGGATCGTGCGGGTCGAGACCTTGGTGTAGAGCGCGGTGGTCTCAAGCTTGCTGTGCCCGAGCAGCACCTGGATGACGCGGATATCGACGTCCTGCTCGAGCAGATGGGTGGCGAAGCTGTGCCGCAGCGTGTGCGGGCTGACCCGCTTGCGGATACCGGCGACCTCGGCCGCTTCCTGCACCGCACGATGCAGTTGCCGCGGCGAGATCGGATCGGTGCAAGAGCGGCCCGGGAACAGCCAGCCATGGGGCAGCATGACGCCCCGCCGCTTACCCTCGCGCCACCACAGCCGCAGCAGTTCCAGAAGCTGCGGCGAAAGCATGGCGTTGCGGTCCTTGCGCCCCTTGCCCTCTTCGATCCGGATCAGCATGCGGGTGCTGTCGATATCATCGACCTTGAGGTGGGCAACCTCGGAGACGCGC
>NZ_JBDUUI010000011.1:0-128703 GCF_039938915.1 Devosia alba
CGTCCAGTGGGCGGGTTGTAGGCAAGTCCGTAAGAACTGTCAACACCCTATTTTCAGTTTCCAGACCGTTCTGAGTTGCCTCAATCCGGTCCAAATCCCGAACCACTTTCGTCTCTAATTGCTTAGTGATTTCAGTGGTTTGCCTCAGTCCTTAGTGCCTTGCGGCGCCGCGCCCTGAAGCGATGACCGGGTTATAGGGGCGGCCCTTTTGCCTGTAAACCCCTCAAAACGACAAAACCGTCATTTTCTGACGCCCTGACCTCGACCGTGTGGAAAACCCGACCAAACCAGCAGTGATTATGGGCGCTATCCCCTGAGCTCGACAGCCGCGGGATCGGCCCACATTCCGCCGCAGTTTCCACCCCACCATATCCACTACGGACAAACCCGCAGTTTTGCCGCATTTTCTATCGATACGAGGCATCTGATTGATATAGACTCCGCGCACACATGCGAGCGCACAGGCGCCAGAGGGTTACGAGCCGGCAATTCGACCGGCAGGGGATCTGCAATGACAGACCAAAGGATGGGGCGTTGAACGCAGCGCAAAGAAATCGCCACGCCGCCTTGCTCAAGGCAACTGGCTTCCAGGACTGCCCCGCACTGACGACCCAGTCGACCGATGGCGAAATCCCCCATGGACGCGAGCTCAGCTTTGCCTGGCTGACCGGCACGGTGATGACGGGGTTGACCAGCGTGATGCTGATGGGCGCAGCGCTCTACGTCTCCTTCCAGGGGCAGGACACCTTCTCGACGGCCTATGAGGCGCTGCAATTGTCGCGCCCCCGTGTTGAGGGCCCTGTCGCCACCGACATGTCCGCCAAGTCCTCCCGGATCCGCCCGGTTGCCGCGACGCGCTCCGATCTTGAAATCATCGAAGCCTCGATTCGCGAGACCGTTGACGGTCGCGACATGATCCGCAATCAGCCCTTCATGCGCATTCGCGCCACGCTGGCGACTGCCGCCACCTCCCTGTCGGACGGTATTCCCGCCTACGATCCGGTGGCCATTCTCAATGCCACCCAGTCGGTAGCCAGTGCCGCCGACGCCATCGAGATCAATACCGATGTCTATGGCGCCGAAGTCGAAGGCGAGGTCGCCGTCAGCCTGGCCGACATGCCGATGACCTTCGTGCCGCCCCAAGCCATTTCCGATCAGGGCGCCGCCGACTTCGTGCGCCGGCTTATCGACTCCAGCACCTCCATTGTCGGCGGCGTGCCGACCATGGCCTATGCCGCGCTCGGTCCCAGCGTGCGTGACCTGGGGCTGGCCACCGATGCTGGCACCATTGGCGGCATTGCCGAGAACGTCACCGTGGTGCCCAAGTCGACGGCCGCCTCCGGCGCCGGACTGGGGCGTTCGGAACGCTTCCTGACGCTGCGCGATGCCACATCGCTCCCCGAAGTGCTGGGCAAGAACGGTTTTTCTGCCAACCAGTCCGCCCTGGTGATCGACGCCTTGCGCAATGTGCTGCCCGCCACCGAACTGCCCAGCCAAACCCGGCTGCGCATTCTTTATGGCCCGCTCAGCCGCGAAGCGACCAGCCTGGTGCCCTATCGTCTGAGCCTGTACGAACCACAGTCCGAGGACAGCTATACCCATGAGGCCACCGTCGCCCTGACCGATACCGGCCAGTATGTGTTGGGGATCGAGCCGGACTTCATCGATTTCCCCGAGGAAGACACCGAGGAAATCAACGTTGCCAACCTGCCCAGCGTCTATCGCTCGATCTGGGAAACCGGCCGCAAACACGAGCTGGACGACAACACCATTGAGCGCATCATCGGCATGTATGCCTATGACGTGGACATGACGAAAAAGATCAGTGCCGGCGATGGCATTGAGGTGCTGAAAACCGCCCCCACTGCCGACGGCAATAGTGAATTGCTCTATGTCGCCCTGACCCTGGGCAATACCACCCGCAAACTCTACCGCTTCGGCACGGAAGACGGCGCAGTGGATTTTTATGATCCCGATGGCGAAACCGGCAAGCGCTTCCTGACCCGCCGGCCGCTCGAAGGCGGCGGCGTGCTGCGCTCGCGCTTTGGCTACCGCATTCATCCCATCTTCAAGTCGCGACGCCTGCACACCGGCGTCGATCTTGCGGCCCGCACCGGCACCCCCATCTATGCCGCCGGCGATGGCGTGATCAAATATTACAAATGGCAATCAGGTTACGGCAACAAGATCGAGCTGCAGCACGTCAACGGCTATGAGACCGCCTATGGCCACATGTCGCGCTATGTCGAGGGGCTGTCGGTGGGCAGCCGCGTGCGCCAGGGCCAGATCATCGGCTATGTCGGCTCCACCGGCCAGTCGACCGGTCCCCATCTGCACTTTGAGATCAAGATCAACGGCAATCTGGTCGATCCGCTCAGCGTCAAGCTGCCCAAGGACAATATCCTGGCCCAGCGCTACCAGGGCGAATTTTCCCGCACCATGGCGCAGATCGATGACCTGATGGAACGCCAGGCCGCCCCGATCACGGTGGCGGCCGCCAATTAGCCTTTGCGCTCCAGCGTCAGCCAGGCCACGAGCGCGGCCGCCAGGCAGAGCCCGCCATTGAGGTAGGCAATGGCGGCAAAGGCGGTGTTGGTGGCCGCCTGCCGCAGGATTTCTTCGCCGGCGTTGAGGCCACTGGCCGGCAGCCCGAAAAACACCGGCAGCTCTGCGGCGCCGCCAAGCGCCCGCTCGAACACCAGCGCCGCCAGCATCCCCATCGCCGCTACCGCAACCAGGCCGGCCACGCGAGAGACGGCATTATTGGTGCCTGAGGCAATGCCGGTATCGTCATCGTCCACCGCCGTCATCACCGCTGTGGACAGGGGCGACACCACCAGCGCCATGCCCACCCCCGCCAGCGCCAGCAGCGGCAGCACCGCCAGCCAGAGCTGCTGCAATGGCGCGGTGATGGCCAGCCCGGCAAAGGCCAGCCCCACCAGCAGCGAACCCAGGGTGATGGGCGGGCCGGCGCCGAACCTGTCGGCCCACTGCCCGCTCAGTCCCGACAGCAGCGAAATCGCCAGTCCAAACGGCAGCATGACCAGCGACACCTGCGCCGGCGAACTGCCCCAGCCGGCAATCAGCGTCATCGGCAGATAAAAGGTGACGCCGGTCAGGGCGAAATAAAGGAGAAAGGTCAGGCCATTGGCCCCGGAAAACTGCCTGATGGCGAACAACCGCAAGGGCAGCATGGGATCGCGAGCGACCCCCTCCCACCACACGAATCCGGCCAGCAGCACGGCGCCGCCGCCGCAATAGGCCAAGATGTGGGACAGCGGCGGCACGCTTTCGCTGCCACTCCCCGTCAGCCCGAAGGCCACCAGCATCAGTCCCAGGCTGGCCAGCCCCGCCCCGACAAGATCGAGCTTGTGCCGGGCACTGGCCTGATCGGCCGGCACGCGCAGCAGCAATAGGGCCAGGGCAATGGCGCCCAGCGGCAGATTGATGGCAAACAGCAATCGCCAGCTCCAGTCCCCCAGCAGGGTCAACACCAGGCCGCCCAGTACCGGTCCCATGATGGTGGTCAGCGAGGAGGCCGCCGCCCAGATGCCGATGGCCCGCCCGCGCTCGGCCCTGGGATAGGCCTTGGCGATGATGGCCAGACTGCCCGGGATCATCAGCGCCGCGCCAAACCCCTGCACCACCCGGGCCCCGATCAGCACCCCGATCATCGGCGCCAGCGCGCAGACCACTGAAGCGGCGACAAATATCGCAATCCCCAGGCCGAAGACGCGGCGCAGCCCGAAGCGGTCGCCCGCCGCACCCCCCAGCAACAGCAGCGCACCCAGCAGCAGCAGATAGCCATTCGACACCCATTGGGCGTCAGCCAGGGTGGCGTTCAGATCGGCGCGCAGGGCGGGAATGGCAATCGAGAGCACCGAGCCATCGATAAAGGCCATGCTGGAGGCCAGAATGGCAGCGATCAACACATAGCGCCGCTGCGCCTGCGGGCAAAAGCCCGCTTCATCCGCTGCGCCAGCCCGGGCCATGCTCGCTCCCCGCTTCAATCCACGCCCAGCTTAGTCGCGGCTGATCCACACCGCCATCTCATTGCCGCCCGGCTCGCGGAAATGAAACCGCCGGCCGCCGGGGAAATCAAACTGGGCCCTGGTGATCACGCCACCTGCCGCAATGACCCGGCGCTCCGCGTCGTCAAGATCGTCGCTGCGCACGATGACCATGGTCGCCGCCACCCTGCCCGCACCCTGATCAATGCCCCCATCAATTCCCGCGCCGTTCAGCCCATCATAGTCCGGACCATAGCTGGTCATGTCCCAGCCAAACGCCGCCGTGAAGAATGCGCTGGTTGCCGCTCGGTCGCCGGACGGAAACTCCACATAGTCGATCTGCTCGTTCATCGGTCCACCTCATTTGTTCCGTCTTTGTTCTAGACCGATAGTGCCGGCAGCGCAAGAAAAAGGCCGGTCTTTCAACCGGCCTTTCATAGTTATGCGGCGGCATCCGCCAGATCATCGGGCCGCAGCACGATGCCGTCGTCATCGGCATCGACCACCACCCGGCTGCCATCGTGGACCCGGCCAGCCAGGATTTCCTCGGCCAGACCGTCCTGCACGGCGCGTTGCAGGGCGCGCTTGAGCGGGCGGGCACCATAGGCGGGGTCATAGCCTTCATTGGCCAGCCAGTCGCGGGCCGCCGGGGTGAGCTGCAGCGTGATGTCACGCTCCTTGAGCAGCTCCTGTAGCCGGCCGAACTGGACGTCGACAATCGCGCCCATATGTTCGCGACCCAGGCGATGAAACAGCAGGATTTCATCGATGCGGTTGAGGAATTCGGGCCGGAACGATGCCTTGACCATGTCCAGCACCTTGCCGCGCACCAGTTCCACCGAGTCCCCGTCCTTGAGCTCGACCAGATATTCCGAGCCCAGATTGGAGGTCAGGATGATCACCGTATTGCGGAAATCAACCGTGCGGCCCTGTCCGTCGGTAAGCCGGCCATCATCGAGCACCTGCAGCAAGACGTTGAACACGTCGGGATGGGCCTTTTCGATCTCGTCGAATAGCACGACCTGATAGGGGCGACGCCGCACCGCTTCGGTCAGCACGCCGCCCTCCTCATAGCCGACATAACCAGGAGGCGCCCCGATCAGCCGGGCCACGGAGTGCTTCTCCATGAACTCGCTCATATCGAGCCGCACCATGGCGGTGTCGTCATCGAACAGGAACTGGGCCAGACTCTTGGTCAGCTCGGTCTTGCCGACGCCGGTTGGCCCCAGAAACATGAACGAGCCAATCGGCCGGTTCGGGTCCTGCAGGCCCGCCCGCGAGCGGCGCACCGCTCTGGAAACGGCGGCCACGGCTTCGGCTTGCCCGATCACTCTGGCGCCCAGCGAGCTTTCCATATGCATCAGCTTTTCGCGTTCGCCTTCCAGCATCCGGTCCACCGGAATGCCGGTCCAGCGGCTGACCACCTGGGCGATATCGCTCGGCGTCACCACTTCGGCCGCCATCAACGGGTCAGGCGTGCCGTCGCTATTGCTGTCTTCCGCCGACGCGATCCGCTTTTCGAGGTCAGGAATGACGCCATAGGCCAGTTCACCGGCCTTGGCCAGATCACCCTGCCGCTGTGCGATTTCCAGTTGGCTGCGTGCGCCATCCAGCTCTTCCTTGAGCTTCTGGCTGCCCTGCAGGCGCTCCTTTTCCGCCAGCCATTTGGCCGACAGACCCTGTGCCTGCTCTTCGAGACCACCCAGTTCGGTTTCCAGCCGCTCGAGGCGCAGCCGCGAGCCTTCATCCTCTTCCTTGCGCAAAGCCTCACGCTCGATCTTGAGCTGCATGATGCGGCGATCAAGCTCGTCCAGCGCCTCGGGCTTGCTGTCCACCGCCATGCGCAGGCGCGCGGCGGCCTCGTCCATCAGATCGATGGCCTTGTCAGGCAGGAAGCGGTCGGCAATGTAGCGGCTCGATAGCGTTGCCGCGCTCACCAGTGCCGAATCCGAAATCCTTATGCCGTGGTGCAACTCATATTTTTCCTTGAGTCCACGCAGGATCGAAATGGTGTCTTCCACCGTCGGCTCGTCCACAAACACCGGCTGGAAGCGACGGGCCAATGCCGGGTCCTTCTCGACATGCTTGCGGTATTCGTCCAGCGTTGTGGCACCAACACAGTGCAACTCACCACGCGCCAAAGCGGGCTTGAGCAGATTGGATGCGTCCATCGCGCCATCGCTCTTGCCCGCGCCAACCAGCGTGTGCATTTCGTCGATGAACAGGATGATCTGCCCGTCCGAGGAGGTGACCTCGTTCAGCACTGCCTTGAGGCGCTCCTCGAACTCACCACGATATTTCGCGCCGGCAATCAATGCCCCCATATCGAGCGACAGCAGCGACTTGTTCTTCAGCGATTCGGGTACGTCGCCATTGACGATGCGGATAGCCAGACCTTCGGCGATCGCTGTCTTGCCGACCCCAGGCTCGCCAATCAACACCGGATTGTTCTTGGTGCGACGGCTCAGCACCTGAATGGTACGGCGAATTTCTTCGTCCCGGCCGATCACCGGGTCGAGCTTGCCCTCGCGCACATCCTCGGTCAGGTCGCGCGCATATTTCTTGAGCGCATCATAGCTGTTCTCGGCCGACGCCGAGTCCGCGGTGCGACCCTTGCGGATTTCCTCGATGGCCGTGTTCAGCCCCTGCGGCGTCACCCCGACCGAAGCCAGGATCTTGCCCGCATCATTGTCTTTCTCGACCACCAGGGCGAGCAGCAACCGCTCGACCGTGACATAGCTGTCCCCGGCCTTCTGCGCCGCGCTCTCGGCGGTATCAAAAACCCGCGCCAGTTCACGGCTGAGATAGAGTTGCGAGCCATCGCCTGACACGCTGGGAATCTTCGTCATGGCCGCTTCAACGGCCGCTCGCGCGCTCTTGGCGTCGCCACCGGCCCGGTCGATCAAGCCATTGGCCATGCCCTGGTCATCATCAAGCAGCACCTTGAGCAGATGGATCGGCGCAAACTGCTGATGCCCCTTGCCCAACGCCATGGTCTGGGCACTCTGAATGAAGCCGCGGGCCCGTTCGGTATATTTCTCGATATTCATGCAACTCTCCTGATCTCGTCCGCTGCCGGCCCCGAAGGCACCCAACAAGCGGCGGAAGCGTCGATTGATGAAACGCCTGACCAGCAGCGCTGCTCCATCACCACGAGATATGTAGGTACATTTGCCTTGAACAAAAGTCCTCCTTCCTGCAAATTTGGAAGACAGGACGCTCATGAGTGAAATCAGCGACATTGCGCAGCTAACCCACTACCTGAAACGCCATTTCGTAGCGCTGGGCGAGTTGGCAGCGCTTGGTGGCGTCGTTGAGGCTCGAGTCATTGCGCTGATTGAAGCGCGGGCGATTCCTGGGCCGATCTACTCCCTCTGGCCCAATGGCGCATTCTCAAGCCCTATCGGCGGCAGCCACGCCGGGCCGCCCAGCGGCACACCCATCCACTGGTATGCACCGGCCGCTGCATGGTGGGTACGCCGCGCTCAAGCGCTGTCGCCGAATGCTTGCGCCTGTGCCTTCGAGACCCATTTCGTCAACGACTTCGTCACGCGTCTGGCGGCCGAGCCGGCTGGACACCTTGGCTATCCACAGGTCTACCTGGCCGGCACGTTTGACCCGGCTGCGGCAACGTTGGCTGCTCGATCCGAGTGGCAGGATTGGCTTGATGGCGGCTACGGCGTCTGCCTGCGCCACGCTGACGCCTACCACGCCATCACCAAGACCTGCCGCCGCGCCGAGGTGCTGGCGATGACCGATCACGGTCAAATGCCAACGCTTTCCGAAGCGCAGATGGGCAAGCTGCTCACCGTGATGGAAGAGCTGGATTCAGTCATGCTGCCGTTCGCGCCGCATCAACGCCCGCATGGGACGCCGGGATTGTGGATCGACTCCATTCTGGCCCGCTATGGCCTGGGTCGGACGCGCGAGCTGGCAGCAAGTCCATTGCTTCCCTGACCCGGGCTTCCCACGATTAACGCAAAAAGGCCGGGCATCGCTGCCCGGCCTTTGATCAATCTGTCGCCAGCCTATTCGGCCGCGTTGGTGCTGCCTGCGGTCAGAAACGCCGGCAGTTCACCAATTTCAGGCTGGTCGGCGCTGGCCGGGTCGGCACCGGCGTCACCACCGGCAGGCCGGCGACGCCGCGGACGCCGCTCACGCGGCTTGCGCGCCTCGCCAGCTTCAGCATCAGCCTCAGCGGCGGGAACATCTGCGCTCTGGGCGGCTGGCTGGCCACCGGCAGGCGCCTCGCCTTCAGGCGCAGCGGCGGCGGGGCGTTCCCGGTCGGGCCGCTCGCGATCTGGGCGGGGACGGCTGCGGTCGGGGCGGGGCGGGCGTTCACCCTCGGCGCGCTCCTGGCGCGACTGACGCTGCTCGCCATCGCCCTGCTCATCGCCATCCTGTTGGGACTGCGACTGCGGCGACGGCTGCGGCTGCGGCGAGGCAAAGCGCGAGTTCATCTCGGGCATGTCGTCATCGAAATCGCCATCATCGCCGTCGGGACGCACCCCGCTCTGGGCCTGATGGGCGCTCGAAACAATGCGGAAATAATGCTCGGCGTGCTGGAGATAGTTCTCCGCCATCACCGAGTCGCCACTCGATTGCGCATCACGGGCCAGCTGCAGATATTTCTCTGCCACATGGGCCGCGTTGCCGCGCACCTTCACATCCGGGCCGTTGCTTTCGAAATTGCGCGACAATGGATTGACGTGCTTGCGTCCACCGTTCCGGCCACGCTGGCGGTTCTTGTTATTCTGGTTGCTGGGTCTCATCTGGTCGCTTTATCTAACTCTAGAAAAATAAGCGTCACACTGCTGGCGGATCGGCATCGTGCCTGATCGGGCAGCTCCCCGCGAAGATCAATATCTTCTGTCGTGGGGCTCTAAATGGCTTCATGAAGACCGAAACCGTCTGACGGCGCTCCTGACCCATCCTGCGTTATTCCAGCCTCTGCTGGAACCGCGCTGCCGTGTGCAGCATCTGGAAGTGTCGGGTGGCATGTCGCCGTGGCGCTCATGAAGCGCCGTTGACAGCACGGGTAAACTATAGTGTTCGCGTCGGCTTTGCCAGCATTAATTGCGCGCTGTTAAAAACTGCACTCAATGCCAGCTCACATATGGCGCACGCAGACCACGCGATCAAGCCCCGCCAGATCCTGCCGCACGCTGACATCCTCGTAGCCCGCTTCGAGAAACAGCGCGCTTACCGAGGCCCCCTGATCATGGCCGATCTCCACCAGCACTTGCCCGTTTTCCTGCAGAAATCTTCCGGCATGCCGGGCAATGATCCGATAGGGCGCCAGCCCATCGGGCCCACCATCGAGCGCCAGTTGCGGATCAAAATCGCGCACCTCGCCGGCCAGCGTCGCGACCACCGCCGAGGCGATATAGGGTGGGTTGGCCACAATCAGCTCAAACCGTTGCGCTGGAAGCGGCTCAAACCAGCTGCCCTCGAGCAGCGTCAGGCGTTCCGCCACGCCATGCCGCGCGGCATTGGCCTGCGCGGCCTGCAGCGCCAGCGGGCTCAGGTCAACGCCAACAGCACGGATGCCCGCCATATTGGCCAGCACCGCGATGGCAATGCAGCCTGTGCCGGTTCCCAGATCGAGCACAGTCCCGCCCGCCGGCATGGCCGCAAGGGCCAGATCGACCAGCAATTCTGTATCGGGACGCGGCTCCAGTGTTGCCGCATTGAGCTCAAAATCCAGCCCGTAAAACGCGCGGACACCGATAATCCGGGCCACCGACTCGCCGGTCATGCGGCGTTGCAGCAGGTCCGCGACCCGCGCCGCGCCGCTCTCATCGACGGTTTCATTCTCCTGGGTAGCCAGCTCCAGCGCACCCAGGCCGAGCCCATGCTGGGTCAGCAGCTTGGCATCCAGCGCCGCCGTGGCGAAACCCAGCCGGCTCAACACGTCGCGCCAGCCGCGCCAGAGCGCGCCAATGGTCGGCGCCTGGCTCAGTTGGATTGTTCCATGGCCGACAGCTGCGCCGCCTGGCTTTCGGTGATCAGCGCCTCGATCAGCTCATCCAGCGCCTCGCCTGAAATCACCTTATCGAGCTTGTACAGCGTCAGATTGATCCGGTGATCGGTGACCCGGCCCTGCGGGAAGTTATAGGTGCGAATGCGCTCTGAACGATCGCCCGACCCGACCTGGCCCTTGCGCTCGGCCGAGCGTGCGCTGTCGCGCTCCTCGCGCTGCATTTCATACAGCCGCGAGCGCAGTACCACCATAGCCTGGGCCCGGTTCTGATGCTGGCTCTTCATCGCCGAGGTCACCACCAGGCCGGTGGGAATATGGGTCAGCCGCACCGCCGAATCGGTCGTATTGACGTGCTGCCCACCCGCGCCGGAAGCGCGCATGGTGTCGATGCGGATATCTTCAGGACGGATGTCGATGTCGATGTCTTCAACTTCGGGCAGCACCGCCACCGTGGCGGCCGAGGTGTGGATGCGGCCCGAACCCTCGGTCGCCGGCACCCGCTGCACGCGATGCACGCCACTCTCATATTTCAGGCGCGCATAGACGCCCTTGCCCGACACATTGGCGATGATTTCCTTGAAGCCCCCCATTTCGCCGGGGCTTTCTTCCATCACCGTGACTTTCCAGCCGTGATTGGCCGCATAGCGCTCATACATGCGGAACAGGTCACCAGCGAACAGCGCGGCTTCGTCGCCGCCCGTGCCGCCGCGGATTTCCAGAATGACCGACTTTTCGTCGGCCTCATCCTTGGGCAGCAACAGAATGCGCACGGTCTGGAACAGGGCCTCGATCGTCTCGTCGAGTTCCTCGATCTCGGCCTGCGCCATTTCGGCCATTTCCTTGTCGCCGCCCTTGAGCAGCGCCTCGGCCTCCTTGCGATCCTTCAGCGCCTTGGAATAGGCGCGGATCTGTTCCACCAGCGGCGCCAGTTCGGCATGTTCCTTGCTGAACTTGACGAATTCATCGGGCCCGGCCCCGCCCGAAAGCGCCGCTTCAACATATTGAAACCGGGTCTCGAGGGCGTCGAGCTTGTCCTGGGGAAGAGAGGCCATGGATCGGGTCTTTCAAGTCTTGCGCAGCCACGCTTTAGGGTCAACGCGGCGCAACTGCAAGGGCAGAGCCATCAGGCCTGAGATCAAACCGGCAGCTTCTGCTTGTCGATCCATTCCTGCAGCAATTGCCGGATCGAGATCCCGTCGGCACCATCGCTGAGGGCGGCATTGACCGATTGCCGGATCGGCTCGAGGTCAAGATTGAGTATCAGCTCCTTGATCGGCCCGATTGAGGCCGGCCCCATCGACAGCCGGGTCATGCCCACCGCCATCAGCGCCAGCGCTTCGAGCGGCTTGCCGGCCAGTTCGCCACACATGGTGATCGGAATATTGTAGCGCCGCGCCGCATCGACCACCAGGCGTATGGCCCGCAGACGCGGCATGCCAATGGGGTCATAGACCTTGGCCACGCGCGGATTGGCGCGATCCGATGCAGTCAGGAACTGCACCAGGTCATTCGATCCGATCGAGACGAAATCGGCCAGCGGCAGCAATTGGTCGAGTTCGAACAGCAGCGATGGCACTTCAACCATCACGCCCAGTTCCAGCCGGCTCGGCAGGGGCGCGCCGGCACGGCGCAGCCGGTCGACTTCCTTGTCCACCACCAGCCGCGTCCGCACGAACTCAAACGTCTCGGTGACCATCGGCACCAGGATCTTGAGCGGGCGCCCATTGGCGGCCAGCAGCAGCGCCCGGATCTGCGTCCGCAGCAGGCCTGGCCGCTCCAGCCCCAGCCGGATCGAGCGGAACCCCATGGCGGGATTTTCCTCGGTCATCGAGCGCTGATAGGGCAGCACCTTGTCGCCGCCGATATCGAGCAGACGAAACACCACGGGCCGGTCCCCGGCGATCGCCATGGCTTCGGCGTAGAGCTCTGCCTGCTCGCTCAGCTTGGGCAGTTTGCTGGCGATCATGAACTGCAATTCGGTGCGGAACAGCCCCACACCGACCGCACCCGTATCGTCGAGCATGGGCAGGTCCGCAACCAGCCCCGAATTGTGCAGCAGTGCGATCGCCACCCCATCACGGGTAATCGATGGCTTGTCCTTGAGGGCTGCATAGTGCGCCCGGCGTTTGGCCGAGACCTTCACCTTGTCGATATAGGCCTGCTCGATGTCCGGGGTGGGCCGCAAATGCACAATGCCCGCCGTGCCGTCCAGAATGATATCGTCGCCGGTTTCGCACATCGAGACGATCGACTGCGCCTGCCCCACGGCCACCATGCCCAGCGAGCGCGCCACGATAGCCACATGGGCGGTGCTCCCCCCCTCCTCCAGCACGATGCCGCGCAGCTTGGTGCGGTCATACTCGAGCAGTTCGGCCGGACCCATATTGCGGGCCACCAGAATGGCATTGTCTGGCAGCACCTTGCGCGACAACGCGTGACCGTCGCCCGTCAGCACGCGCAATAGCCGATTGGCCAGATCGTCCAGATCGTGCAGCCGGTCGCGAATATAGGGGTCGGTCTGGCGCAGCATGCGCGCGCGCGTATCGTTCTGCACCCGCTCAACGGCCGCTTCCGCCGACAGCCCGTTTTCGATCGCCTCGGTCAGCCGGTGTACCCAGCCCCGGTCATTGGCAAACATGCGGTAGGTTTCAAGAATTTCACGGTGGTCGGTTGGGCCGGCCATGTCGCCATGGTCCAGCATCACATCGATCGACATCCGCATCTTTTCGAGCGCCGTCTCCAGGCGCAGCTTTTCGGCATCGGTATCGTCGGCAATGAAATTGGTGACCACCACACGCGGATCGTGCAGCACCACCTTGCCCAGAGCGATGCCGTCGGTGAAGCTGACGCCAGTAAACATGCGCGGTCGCCTGAGATCGATGTCGGACCCCGGCTTGATCAGATTGTCAAAATCGGAGGTGGCGACCATCTCGGCCAGAATTGTGGCCGTAGTCAGCATCGCCTCGATTTCATCTTCCCCATAATGGCGGCGCTCGACATTCTGCACAACCAGAACACCCAGCGTCTGCCCGGCCCGCAGCACCGGCACCCCCAGAAAGGCATTGTAGCGCTCTTCGCCGGTTTCGGGGCGATAGGCAAAGGAAGGATGGCTGGTGGCATCGTCCAGATTGAGCGGCTCGGCATCAGCCGCAATCTGGCCGACCAGCCCCTCACCCAGGCGCAGGGTCGTCATATGTACTGATTCGGCCGCCAGGCCCTTTGAGGCGAAAAGTTCGAGGGCGCCGTCGTCGCGCAGCACATAGAACGAGCACACATCGGCGTGCATATTGTCGGCAATCAAGCCAACGATCTTGTCGAGCCGCGCCTGCGAAGCCAGTTGCTCCGCCATCGTCTCGCGCAATTGCCGCAGCAACACGCGTGGGCCGCCTGTACTCGTCACCATAAACCCTTAGACAGCCCGCAAAGCCGCCCCCCTATAGTGGACGCGGCTCAACCCCCTCGAGCGAGCTTATGCGTCCTTCTTGTCCAACCCGTAATAAGTATGCAGCGCCCGAACCGCAAGCTCAGCATATTGCTCATCAATCAATACTGAGGTCTTGATTTCTGATGTGGTGATCAGCTGGATGTTGATGCCCTTGTCGGCCAATGCCCTGAACATCGAGGATGCAACACCGGCATGGCTGCGCATGCCGACACCCACAACCGAGACCTTGGCGCCGCCCTTGGAACCCGATATCCGGGCATATTCAATGCGCTCGCCGGCATCCTTGAGGGTCTTGATCGCCCGGTCATATTCACTGTCGGGGACGGTGAAAGTGATATCGGTCGTCGCCCCGTCATCGGCGATGTTCTGCACGATCATATCGACGATAATGCCCTGATCGGCCAGCGTGCCAAAGATCTCGGCGGCGACACCGGGATTGTCCTTGACGTCGCGCAGGGTGATCTTGGCCTCGGCCTTGGCGAGCGTCACGCCCGAAACGATCTGCTTTTCCATGATCTCATCCTCATCGCATACCAGCGTACCGGGGACTCCGGGCGAACCATCGGGCGCCAACTGTGGCGCATCGGGGTCATCAAAACTGGACCGCACCAATAGCGGCACCTTGTAGGCCATCGCCATCTCGACCGAGCGGATCATCAGCACCTTGGCACCCAGCGATGCCATTTCCAGCATTTCCTCAAAGGAAATCTTGGTCAGCCGTTGCGCCTTGGGAACAATGCGGGGGTCCGTGGTGTAGACGCCGTCTACATCGGTATAGATATCGCAGCGATCCGCCTTGATCGCCGCTGCCACGGCAACCGCTGAGGTGTCCGAGCCGCCTCGCCCCAGCGTGGTCACCCGGCCATGCGGGGAAATGCCCTGAAACCCGGTGATCACCGGGACCCAGCCATCGTTCAGCCGCTTGTTGAGTTCGGTGGGGTCAATCTCGGTGATCCGCGCCGCGCCATGCGCGTCATCGGTATAGATGGGCACCTGCCAGCCGGAAAACGACCGCGACTGGATGCCCATTTCCGAGAGCACGATGGCCATCAGTCCGGCAGTAACCTGCTCGCCCGAGGCCACCACGGCATCATATTCGCGCGCATCATGCAGCGAACTGGCTTCATTGACCCAGCCAACCAGCTCATTGGTCTTGCCACTCATGGCCGAAACCACCACAGCAACCTGATGACCGGCATCGATCTCACGCTTTACATGGCGTGCGGCCTGCCGAATACGCTCAACAGTGGCAACCGATGTTCCACCGAACTTGACGACTATCCGGGCCAAGACCCTACCCCGTTCCTCCGGCAGAACCCGCCGGTACGCTTCTCTTGCGCGCTGCAATGCCACAAAGGCGCGGCGGGATCAACGGGAATGGCGAAAGTGAAGGGATTGGGCGAGGCGGAGAGGGGGTGGAAGGGGTGGATTGCGGACTGGCGGCTTTTGGACGAACGGAGGTAACATCAACTCGTTTCGGTTGGGATTTCTGGTAGCGAGTGCAGTTGCCGAACATAAGTTCCAAACTCTCCGAAGCCCAGGGGGTGTTCTGTTTTCTCCAACGCAGTCAGCACGCGCATGTAGTCATCCTGGACGAGAGCTCGCTCCTCGGGACCTGCATCCCTAAAAGCGTATGTTTCGAGTATCTTGAAAGGGCCGGCGGTGATGATCCGCCTGTCTCCGTCGATCACGTCTTTCAACACTGTCCGCCGGATAAGATGTCCAAACGTCCAGCCTGCTAGGTCCGCTAGCGAGTAGTGCAAAAATGACGTCACACCCAGCTTCAGCGGCGCATGCGCTTCACACTCGAATCTGACAGATGGAGCTCTGCTCTGGAAAAGATAGCCGAGGTCACTTATGTGAGCGTTGATATCTGGGAGAGAGAACGACAGGTCGGTGACTTTCCTGTCGGCAGCAATAGCCCTTATCGTCTCCGATAAGCCGTAGAGCTTGTCCCAATCCAAATTCTGGCCCGTTTGCCTATCGATAAGGATAGAGGCATCGTGCTTTCGGCCGTTTCTCCATAGCTCAACCTGCAGCGGCCCCTTCATCGACCATAGCTTCAACCGGGAATATGCGTGCCAGTGATCAAGGGGCAGAGGTTCCCCGAACCTCATCGCCATGTCCAGGCTTACCCGCTTTGGACTGAATAGGAGTTCGACCGGGGGCGCCGACACACGAATGGGTGCGTCCGGCGCGAATGGCACTGAATACATCGTTCCGGTCATGCTGAACGCCGGGTCGATAGGTGAAGAGCGGAACCGCACTTCGCAAGTGCCCTGAGGCTGGGCTGTGATATGGACGGTGCCACCCGTCTCCGAGATTTTGCGCGAATAGTCGGGTAGAGAGAAGCGTTCGGGAACGTACTCAAAGCTAGAGATTCTAAGGCCGTTTCCCATCCCGAGGAACTCCTTAAAAATCTCGTCGGTGGTGTGGTCGGTAAAGAGCATCCGCCCAGTGCCGTATCCATTTTCATGCCCAACATTAGTGTAGAAACTGCGCTTCTCGACCAGGTAGTCGTCCGACTCGTCAATGCGATCCTGCATCCATCTGATAAAGTCGTGGGTTACGATGTCGTCCTCTGAAAACGAGACCGACATGGTACGCTTGTTTAACTTGGCGCCTTCCACCTCAGCCTTTCGGATGGCTATCAAGCTGCTGGCAATGAGATGCTTCCAAAAGTGTTTGATGTAGAGTACCGGCGTTCCCTGCCGCTTCTTGATAAGGACGATGAACCAAGGGTTTGGATCCTGAGCGGACTTGAGAAGATTTGAGAGTGTGATCGGAACAGAGGCTTTGGCTCCCTGAATCGATTTCACTTGAACAAAAGCGCGCTGGCGAGGAGGCTGGCTATCCGCCGCCCCGTCGTACTCTCGCGCGGGCAGCTCCACCAAGTAGTCCCAGCCGCTCTCGTCCTCTTCCACCCCGTGGCAGAGGCCATCGTATTCCGAGACCATCGCCGCAAAATGCCTTTCAGCAAAGGGAGGCAGACGCGTCATCTTTATACAATTGCTCCGAGGGTGGCTTCGATATCGCGTATCTTACCATGTTCTGTCCCTAAATCGACCAGACTCAGGCCAAAGGCAGCTTTCGGCGGATTGCCGTGCGAGCGCGAACGACCGAAGTGGGGTCGCGAACAGCCAGCACATTGCGGGATAGTCCGTCGATCCAAGCGTCGACCCTCAGCGGCCCAAGGCCCCCTGGCCGTCATCCTCGGGCTTGACCCGAGGGTGTTACACTTGCCCGACGCCCCGTCAGGACAGAACCCTCGGGTCAAGCCCGAGGGTGACGCGCGCTGGGTTGGGGCGGGCTGATGCGCTCTGTGCAACCCCCTGGGGGCGCCGGAGCGCGCTATGCGAGGTCAACCCGGCAACTACCCGACTGCCTATAGATGACCGGGCCTGGCATAGATCGTCAAAACAATGCCGTTCGCCTCTGGTCAGCGTCGCTATACCTTATCACACAGGGAGCAGCGGAAGAGCGGACCTGGCTTGAGTTGCAGGTGAAATCCGCCCAATCATGACTGACAGACTCGGTCATCGAGCCTGGAGCCAAAGGGGTGCGACAATGAATTCTCTGCTCAATTCCTGGCAATTCTGGGCGCTGCTGTCCGCCACGTTCGCCGCTCTGACCGCCATCTTTGCCAAGATCGGCATTGAGAACGTCAATTCCGACTTTGCCACCTTCATCCGTACCATCGTTATTCTGATTGCCGCCGGCGGCATCGTCTTCGCCACCGGGCATTGGCAGGCGCCGGACACCGTGTCCGCGAAAACCTGGACCTTCCTGGTGCTCTCCGGCCTCGCTACGGGCTTTTCCTGGATCTGCTACTTCCGCGCGCTCAAATTGGGCAATGCCTCTCAGGTGGCACCCATCGACAAGTTGAGCGTGGTCCTCGTTGCAGTCTTCGCCGTGGTCTTCCTGGGCGAGAAGCTGGCGCCGCATAACTGGCTTGGTGTTGCCCTCATCGGCGGTGGCGCCATGCTGGTGGCGATGCAATGAAGCGTGCATTGGCACGCGCTGCTCTGGCGGGCAGGGCATGGGGCCTACGTAGTAGGTGGGCGCACTTGGAAATGGACTTGGCCGTAGCAAGGGCCAGCGGAGGCCGTCTGTGGACGACTGCAGACGCAGGACCCCCGCTTGCACAGTGACGCGCAGATGAAAATACCTCGGAGGATGGTGCTCGGGGGCAGCTGAGCGCTGAACACTGGCACATCTTGAATTATGACCCGTCGATCTGGAAACAATATGAGCGACCGAATGCCCGATATAGCTTTTGCGAACCTTCGAGAAAAAAACCGATCTGCTGAGCACCGTAGCGGATCGCATATGGACTGCCTGGTCGAAAGACAGGGGGCTGTCTCGTGAGCAAGTCATCCGGAACCTTGAGAGCATTATCGCATCCGAAGATGAGTTCACGCTGGTGGCGCATGCTGGGCGGGAATTTGTCGGCACTGTTTCGGTGATCGCCTCAGACATGGTCGAACGACCAGACCTAACGCCTTGGATTGCTGATGTTTGGGTAGATCCGGAATATCGTGAACATCGAATGGGGTCGGCACTCGTCAATGCGGCCGAGCGGCTTGCCGCCGAAAGAGGCGAAGATGTGCTGTATCTATGTTGTGTGCCGGAGCTTCGCCCCTTCTACAACGGCCTTGGATGGACGGAGATCGAGTCGAATGTCGGCCGGGAACAGGCGTGCATTTTTGAAAAGTCGATGCTGCAGAAAGCGTTCGTTCCGTAGTCGATGTTACACACTTTGCCACTGCCATAACGCACATTATGACTGCTTTTGGGATGCCCTCGCACTCCTCTTATGACTGAGTTGGGGTCGGTTTCTGCCGGTTGCTGGGGTCTATTCCGAGCGCCCCAGAAACTTCTGAACGCCTCCCGCAAAAATCTTATCCCCGGTGCCCATTCCGTCCCGCATAGTTGTGCCGTTCCCGCCAACACGCGGCCCCGACGCAGGGCCGGGCGGGAAGGCTGGAGACGGGGGGCCGTTTGGCCGGGCAGACAGTCGGCAACCGGGCTTGCAACACTAGTCCCGCTTGATCCGGACCCGGTGAGGAAACTCCAGATCCGTGATGGGCGGCCTTTGGCTCCCTGAGTAGTAAACTGGATCGAGCCAAAGGCCGCCCATTACCGTCGCCGCGAAAACCGCAGTCAGGCGGCGCTTTGGCCTGTCTGTGCCCTTGCGCTGCGGTCGTGCGGCGTGATCAGCCCATCCCCCTGCGACCGCGCACCGCCTTGCCTCCTGGGCGCTGGCGGGCTCATATGCCCCAACACCGGAGTCCCGCTATGACCACGACCATCAACGAAGCCGAAATCGCCAAGTTCACCGCGATGGCCGAGGAGTGGTGGGACCCCAAGGGAAAGTTCAAGCCACTGCACAAATTCAACCCCGTGCGCATGAGCTATATCCGCGAGCACCTGCTGGCCCATTTCGGCCTCGATGGCACCGCCATGCGACCCTTCGAGGGATTGAGCATTCTCGACGTCGGCTGTGGCGGCGGCCTGCTCTGCGAACCGCTGGCCCGGCTGGGAGCGACCGTCACCGGCATTGATGCTGCCGAGCGCAATATTGCCATTGCGACACTGCACGCCAAAACATCGGGGCTGGATATCGACTACCAGGCCACCACCAGCGAAGCGCTCGCCGCGCAGGGCAAGACATTCGACATGGTGCTCAACATGGAAGTGGTCGAGCATGTCGATAATGTACCGCTCTACATGAAGAGCTGCGCCGACCTGGTTAAACCAGGCGGCCTAATGCTGACGGCCACCCTCAATCGCACCGCCCGCGCCTATGCCTTTGCCATTGTTGGCGCCGAACGCATCCTGCGCTGGCTGCCGGTGGGCACCCATGACTGGAACAAGTTTCTCACCCCCGACGAAATCAAGGCGCTCCTTACCCGCAATGGGCTGACGGTCACTGCCGAAACCGGCGTGGTGTTTCATCCGCTGGCCGATGAATGGCGCCAGTCATCCGACATGGCGATCAACTACATGGTGATGGCGGAGCGGCCGGCAGCCTGAGACGGCACGAGAAAATCAGGCATCCCGTTCCGCTTCAATGTCAGCGGCCAGCTCAAAGCTCTCCGCATCAGAGAGCCCGACGCCGCTGACGTCACCGAGCGGTTCATTGTCGGTTTTAAGTGCGCGCAGTTCGCCCCAGCCCGATTGCCACTTCACGCCGTCCTGCAGCATGACGACCACTTCGGAAAATCCGTGCAAGGCCCGTGCGCCCTCGGCAGCGTCAAGCGCCGCAGCCACGTCGATAAAGTCGGTCTTGTCGGCGTCGACGTCTGCGACGGCCTCCCACCAGACGGCAGCCTTGTGGCCTGCTGCGCCATCGCTATCAATACCCACCGTGACCGATTGCGGTGTCGCAGCACCAACGGGCACCTGGCGAAAACTCCTATTGGCGTCCTTCATCGTTGCACTCCGTGTCTGTTTGCATCTGCAACGCATGGCGCGCGACTTCGATGCAGCCCGAGCCAATCCGAGCGGACTGGTGAGAGCAGTCTGGCGTTCCCGATCACTGGCCGATAGTCGTCACTACCGCCATTTCCTGTACCGTACGGTACGGTACGGTTTTTCATTGATCCAGCTTTGGAATGGGTTTAAACAGTTGCAACCGCGCTAACCCACAGAGCGCACTGACTTTCGAGGATGCCGCCATGCCTGTTTATCGTTCCCGCACCACCACCCATGGCCGCAACATGGCCGGCGCGCGTGGCCTCTGGCGCGCCACGGGCATGAAGGATGGCGATTTCGGCAAGCCCATCATCGCCGTGGTCAATTCCTTCACCCAGTTCGTGCCCGGCCATGTCCACCTCAAGGACCTCGGCCAGCTGGTTGCCCGCGAGATCGAGGCGGCCGGCGGCGTCGCCAAGGAGTTCAACACCATTGCGGTCGATGACGGCATCGCCATGGGCCATGACGGCATGTTGTATTCGCTGCCCAGCCGCGACCTAATCGCCGACTCGGTGGAATACATGGTCAACGCCCATTGCGCCGACGCCATGGTCTGCATCTCCAATTGCGACAAGATCACCCCCGGCATGCTCAATGCCGCCATGCGGATCAATATTCCGGTGGTATTTGTCTCCGGTGGCCCGATGGAAGCCGGCAAGGCCATGCTCAAGGGCAAGCTGCAGGCGCTCGATCTGGTTGACGCCATGGTGATGGCCGCCGACGACAACTATTCTGATGAGGAAGTTCAGGCCGTCGAAGAGGCCGCCTGCCCCACCTGCGGTTCCTGCTCGGGCATGTTCACCGCCAATTCGATGAACTGCCTCACCGAAGCGCTCGGCCTCAGCCTGCCCGGCAATGGCTCGACCCTGGCCACCCATTCCGATCGCAAGCACTTGTTTGAAGAAGCCGGTCGCGTCATCGTCGACATCGCCAAGCGTTGGTACGAGCAGGACGATGCCTCGGTGCTTCCCCGCTCCATCGCCACCAAGGCCGCCTTCGAAAATGCCATGACGCTCGATATCGCCATGGGCGGCTCTACCAATACCGTGCTGCATATTCTGGCAGCCGCCCACGAAGGCGGCGTCGATTTCACCATGGACGATATCGATCAGCTCAGCCGTCGTGTCCCAGTGCTCTCCAAGGTCGCGCCAGCCAAGGCCGATGTGCATATGGAAGACGTGCACCGCGCCGGCGGCATCATGGCCATTCTCGGTCAGCTCGACCGTGCCAACCTGATCAACCGCAATGAGCCGACCATCCACATGCCGACCATCGGCGATGCGATCGACAAATGGGACATCTCCCGCACCAATTCCGAGAGCGTGCGCAACTTCTTCATGGCCGCGCCAGGCGGTGTTCGCACCACCCAGGCCTTCAGCCAGTCCAACCGCTGGACCGAGCTCGATCTGGATCGCCAGAACGGCGTCATCCGCTCGGCCGATGCCGCCTATTCCAAGGATGGCGGTCTCGCTGTCCTCAAGGGCAATATCGCCCTTGATGGTTGCATCGTGAAGACTGCGGGCGTCGACGAATCCATTCTCAAATTCACCGGCCCCGCCCGGGTGTTTGAGAGCCAGGACGACACCGTCAAGGCCATCCTGTCCAATCAGATCAAGCAAGGCGACGTGCTGGTCATCCGCTATGAGGGCCCGCGCGGCGGCCCCGGCATGCAGGAAATGCTCTATCCCACGAGCTATCTGAAATCCAAGGGCATGGGCAAGGCTTGCGCCCTGCTCACCGATGGTCGCTTCTCGGGCGGCACCTCGGGCCTCTCGATCGGCCATGTTTCGCCTGAGGCGGCCGAAGGCGGCACCATTGGCCTGGTGCGTGAAGGCGACACCATCGAGATCGATATCCCCAACCGTTCCATTACCCTGCTGGTCAACGAGGCCGAACTGGCCAGGCGTCGCCAGGAACAGGACAAGCTCGGCTGGAAGCCAGCGCTGCCGCGCAAGCGCAATGTCACCCAGGCGCTGCGCGCCTACGCTGCCTTCGCCACCTCCGCTGCGCGCGGTGCGGTGCGCGATCTCGGCGACCTAGACACATGAAGCAATCGGCCCGCAGATTGCCTGCGGGCCTGACGACATTGTCGTGACACATCTCTGATCGCGTGCTAGACGCTCGCTCAGCCGAAGGCGGTCTGCCAAGATTGCCCGCTGGTTAGGTTCGATAGCGGGGATTCCACCCTCCCTATCGAACCGACCTTAACCCTACACCCCTTGATGCCGATGCGATCCAGCGGAGAAATCCGCGGGCCGAGCCATCACCTGCTGCCAGCAGGCATCTGATCTGGCCTGCTGCCCGCAATGTTCGGCGCAATCATGCGCCGAACGCGTTCAAAGCTAGATGACGCCAAGCGACCGCATGGTGTCGGCCACCCTGATGAAGCCGCCAATATTGGCACCCAGGACATAATTGCCGGGCGCGCCATATTCTTCAGCGGTATCGGCGCAGATGTCATGGATGTTGCGCATGATGCTGGCCAGCCGTGTTTCCGTCTGCTCAAACGTCCAGCTGTCGCGCGATGCATTCTGCTGCATTTCCAGCGCGGAAGTGGCGACACCGCCGGCATTGGCGGCCTTGCCGGGAGCAAACATCACGCCCGCTTCCTGGAAAATCCGCATCGCCTCGGGGGTGCATGGCATGTTGGCGCCTTCACCCACGGCAACGACGCCATTGCTCAACAGCGCGCGCGCATCCTTGCCGGTCAGTTCGTTCTGCGTTGCCGATGGCATGGCCACGTCACAGGGAACATTCCAGATCGAATCCTCGCCCACCGCAACGAAATGGGCACTCCGCCCTTCGCCCTTCAACCGGACATAGTCGGCGATGCGGCCCCGGCGCACTTCCTTGACCTCCTTCATCAATTCCAGATCGATCCCGGCCTCGTCAACGACATAGCCGGAGCTGTCAGAAACCGCGATCACCTTGCCGCCGAACGACTGCACCTTCTCGACGGTGTACACGGCGACATTGCCCGAGCCTGAGACAACGACCTTCTTGCCGTCAAAGCTCTGGTTCCTAGTCCCCAGCATTGCCTGGACGAAGTAGGTATTGCCGTAACCAGTCGCTTCCGTGCGCGCCCGTGACCCACCATAGTGCAGGCCCTTGCCGGTCAGCACGCCGGCCTCATAGCGGTTGGTCAGGCGCTTATACTGCCCGAACATATAGCCGATTTCGCGCCCGCCGACGCCGATGTCGCCTGCAGGAACGTCGGTATATTCGCCGATGTGGCGGTGCAGCTCGGTCATGAACGACTGGCAGAACCGCATGACTTCGCCGTCCGATCGGCCTTTGGGATCGAAGTCCGACCCGCCTTTACCGCCGCCGATCGGCAAACCGGTCAGCGCGTTCTTGAGCGTCTGTTCAAACCCCAGAAATTTGATAATGCTGAGATTGACCGATGGATGAAAGCGGATGCCGCCCTTGTAGGGGCCGAGCGCGGAATTGAACTGCACGCGAAATCCACGGTTGATCGTAACCTGTCCCTTGTCATCCACCCACGGCACCCGGAAGATAATCTGGCGCTCGGGCTCACAGATGCGTTCGATCAGCGCCTGATCGAGATAGTCCGGGTGTTTGGCGATCACGCTTCCCAGACACTCCATAACCTCCCGAACGGCCTGATGGAACTCAACCTCGCCCGCGTTCCTGCGGACCAGCTGGTCAAAAATGGTTACAAGCTTTTCATCGATCATGGACAAGGTAGCCTCGCGGTTCATACTCGCGCCGGGCCAGAAGCCGATCGGCGTGGAATTGGTCAGATGGAGATGCAAAATCATCGGATGTGGGTCCCTTAGCAGGGATGGGTGAAAATGTGCGAGCCGGACAACGGCGTATTTGCGTATTTTCTTCCCCAATGGCGGTTTTTGGCACCGATGTGGCTACAGACACCCACCAGGGCGGCTGCAAGAGCCGCTTTTGCCAACCCGGCGATCTGTCCCAGGCCGAGATCTGCTTGCCTCACACATGACCGGGATTGCCTGAGGGGAACAAATGGCGCTCCCGGCCATTTTGCTAGCAGGCCACTCTTGCTGCCGCTCTCCAATCCCACGCAATTTCGCCGGGTTGGCCCGGCGATCTTGATCAGGATAGAAAATGACCGATGACAGTGAAGTCCCCTCTGGCGCTGATCTTGAAGTAATCAAGATAGCCGTCAATTCGCTCTACCTCAGCTTGGGGTTCCTGCTGAAATATATAGAAGAAACTAGTGACAAGGACGTCGCCATAGCGGCGCGCAATGCCCTTCTTGAGAACCTCAAAAATGGCAACATCGATTTCGCCATTATGGAAGATCGGAAAACCTACGATTTCGTCGTGTCCGTGGTTGAGCGACTCGAAATACCGGAAACTTGAAGGCCAGGGCTATTGCTATTGCTGTCGCTCCAGCGCAGCAAATACTCCTCGCAGCTCCGCCAGCCCCTTCAAACGCCCGATCGTGGGGTAGCCCGGCTGCGCTGAACGGTTGAGATCATCGAGAATGTCCTGGCCGTGATCGGGTCGCATTGGGATGGAAGCGTCGCTGCGGCCTTGAGCCTTGCGGGAGCGCTCCTCCGCGACAATCTCGGCAATCAGGGCGACCATATCGACATCGCCATTGAGATGCTCAGCTTCAAAGAAGGAGCCGAACTGGGCCGCCGTCTCGCGTTTCACATTGCGCAAGTGGATAAAATGCACCTTGCTCCCCAACCGTCGCATCATGCCGGGCAAGTCGTTGTCGGAGCGTGCGCCGAGCGAACCCGAGCATAGCGTCATCCCATTGGCCGGACTGTCTACCGCTGCAAGAATGGTCTGATAGTCGGCCTCGGTCGACATGATGCGCGGCAATCCCAGCAAGGCAAATGGTGGGTCGTCCGGATGACAGCAGAGCCGCACGCCAAGCTGTTCGGCAACCGGCACGATCTCGCTGAGGAAATCCACAAAGTGCTGCCGCAACCGGTCCGGCGTGATGCCGTCATAAGCGATGAGGTGCGCCCGCATCTCATCAAGCGTCAGTCCAGCCGTGGCGCCCGGCAGGCCCATCGTTACATTTCGCCCGATCGCCAGACGCTGTGCCTCGCTCATGGCCCCAAAGCGCTGCGCCGCCATCGCCACCACGGACTCGGGGAAATCCTCGACCGCGCCCGGCCGCGCCAGGATATGAATGTCGAAAGCCGCAAAATCATTGATATCGAACCGCATGCAGGTCGCCCCTGACGGCAGGCGGTGGCGCAGATCGGTGCGGCTCCAATCCAGCACCGGCATGAAATTGTAGCAAACCACCTCAATGCCGGCGGCGGCAATGTTCTGCAACGACGTCTTGTAGTTGGCGATGTGCTCGCGCCAGGCACCTTCCTGCTGCTTGATGGCCTCGGAGACCGGCAGGCTTTCCACCACCTCCCACGCCAGACCGGAGGGTGTGCCGTCGCGGCGCGTTGCGACTTGCTGCTGCCGCAGGGCGATTTCCTGGGGTGTCCACACTGCACCATAGGGGACATGGTGCAGGGCCGTAACGACGCCCTCCGCGCCGGTCTGCACGACGTCATCGATGGTGGTCAGGTCCGGCGGGCCAAACCAGCGCCATGTCTGTCTCATGGGGTATCCTTCAATCTAGCCGCCAAAGGCAAGGTTGGGCAGCCACAACACCACGCCGGGCAGAAACAGCAGGGCGATAATCAGCGCCAACACGGTTGCGATGAAGGGCAGAGCCTCGATCGTGTACTCCTCGATCTTGACGTTCATCAGCGAGCACACCGCGAACATGGCGACCCCGACCGGCGGGGTCATGCCCCCAAGCGTGACAATTGACATCATCAGGATGCCAAAATGCACGGGGTCGATACCAGCAGCGGTGACAACGGGCACAAAGATGGGTGTCAGCAGCAGCACCAGCACGGTGCTTTCGACAAAGAAACCGGCAATCAGGAGGAAGAACAGCACCATCAGGATGATGAGATTGGGCTCACTGATGCCGGTGAGCATCCAGCTTGAAATGCCCTGCGGCACCTGCAGGTAGATTATGGCGAAGCCAACCATGCCCGACATCAGAATAATGATCATGATCAGGCCGATATCGGCCACGGCATGGGAAATGGCGCGCTTGAACTTCTCAAAGCTCAGTTCCTGATGCAGAACCGTGCCCACGACCACCGCGTAAACCACGGCGAAGGCGCCCACTTCCGACGGCGTGAACACGCCGCCGCGAATGGTCACCAGCAGGGCTACGGGAAACAGCAAGGCCCATTTCGCCCCCCACGCCGCACTGCCCAGCGCCTTCAGAGTCGGCCTTTTGGCTTCGGCCACCACATAGCCGCGGCGCTTGGCGATCAAATAGGTCGTCAGCATCAGGCCGACCATCATCAGCAACCCTGGAATGACACCCGCCAGAAACAGCCGCCCAATCGAGACATTGCCGACATAGCCATAAAGGATGAGCCCGATCGAGGGTGGGATGGTGGCGGTGATCAGCGAGCCGACGGCAATCACGGCCGCTGAAAAGCCCTTGCTGTAACCCCTGGCAATCATGGATGGCCCCAGAATGCGGGCCTCCATCGCGGCATCGGCCACCGCTGATCCTGAAACGCCGCCCATCAGGGTCGACAGAACGATAGCAATCTGACCCAGCCCGCCGGCCATCCAGCCCACCGAGATATGGGCGAATTTGAACAGACGGTCGGTAATGCCGCTCTCATTCATCAGGTGACCGGAAAAGACGAAGAACGGCACTGCCAGCAATGGAAAACTCTGGCTCATCGTGGCAATTTTCTGCACCGCGATAGAGATCGGCATCGACTGCTCGGTCATGAAGAACGTGAAGCCGGATATGCCGATGGCGAACGCCACTGGCGCGCCGAGAAACATCAGCACAAAAAACAGTATCGAAATCAGGGCCATGTTATATTTCCGTAATGCTGGCTTCAGCGGCAGAGCGCGAGTACACCAGCGATTGCCCGTCGCGGCGCTGCGTCCAGGCCCGCCACATATTGTAGATCAGGGCGATCCCCAGCATCACGCAGCCGACCGGCACCGCAGCCGTCACCCAGCCATAGCTCAGCCCGCTGTCGCCGAACCGCCGCTCCTGATTCATCAATGTCAGCCGCGTCCCCTCGCTGGTCAGAAAGCCAAAAAATACCAGGATCACCACTGACATCGCCATTTCCAGCCAGAACCGGGCCCGGCGCGGCAAGTAGCGAACCACCAGATCGATCCCGATATGGGCTTTGTCCCGCATGGCACGGGTGGCGCCAATCATGCAGAGCCAGATGAACAGCAACTGGGCCATATCCACTGACCAGATCAGGGGGTGGCCGAAAAACCGCATGACAGCGGCGCCAAACACGAGACAGCAAATGATGAGCAGCAGCAGGGCAGCGACCAGAAATTCAAACTGCGTGAGGCGCTTTAACATATCAAATATCCTGGCCCCGGGACCGATGTCCCGGGGCCTTGAGAGGTTTCAGGACTATTGAGCGGCGATAGCCTGAACGGTATCGCGCAATTCGCCATAGCCAAGCTTGTCGTAAACGCCCGCCGTTGCCTTGCGGAACACGTCGACATCGACCTCTTCAACCGTCATGCCGGCTGCCTTGAGCTCCTCTTCAATCTGCGCCAGCGAGTCCCGCGTGCCATAGGAGCCGACGTCGCCAGCCTTGAGCGCTTCCTCACGCAACACGACCTGCAGCTCGGCCGGGAGCCCGTCAAACCATTCTCCGCTGGTCACCATGCCGGTGATCAGGTTGATATGGGCGGTCTTGGTCAGGTGATCGGTGACCTCGAACAGCTTGGAGCCCTGACCGGCGGGAAGCTGAGCTTCTACCGCGTCGATCACGTGCTGCTGCAGCGCCGAATAGACATCGGCGAAAGGCATCGGCGTGGCAACAGCCCCCATTGCGGCTACCGTCTCCATCCAGACCGGCGCCCCGGGCGTGCGCATGCGCAGGCCGGCAAGGTCGTCGGGCGTAGCAATGCTCTTTCTTGTCCAGAGCTGGCGCTCGCCTTGCCACCAGTTGAAGCTGAGAACCTGAAGCTGGGCTTCGTCCTGCAGCTTGCCGACCCAACCTTCAAACAGATCCGAGGTGACGACCTTGCGAATGCCATCATAGCCATTGGCCAGATAGGGCGCACCGAGCACGCCGAACTCGTTGACATAGGTGGCCAGGCGCCCGCCATCGACGATCACGGCAACCGGCGCGCCAGCACGCGCTTGCTCAAGCACGTCCTCATCAGGGCCGAGCTGGGAATTGGGAAACAGCTTGATTTCAATCTTGCCGTCGCTCGCCGCTGCCACGCCATCGCGGAAGCTCTCCAGACCCTTGTAGAGAGGATCAGACGTCGCCAGCGCCGTGTTGACGCTCAACGTGTGGTCTGCTGCAAAAACCGGTATGCCGGATGCAATTACGAATCCGGCAACAAATAGTGCGCTTGTCAGGGTATGTTTCATGGGTTCCTCCTGCGGCCGTTCCTCAACCGCTTGCTAGTAGGCTAGTATGGTAGTATTGCAGGTGTCAATATGAGCACAGATTTTCTTAGTACCCTGGCCGATGATGACCTCCAGATCCGGGCAGCAACGGCCGGAAACCGGGCCTTTAACGCCTTGCGCCAGGCAATCGTCCAACTGCAATTGCGGCCGGGAAGTCCGCTGTCCGAGGTCGAAGTGGCCCGCCAGTTGGGCGTCTCGCGACAGCCGGTGCGCGAAGCGTTCATCAAACTGGCCGAGGTCGGGCTGGTCGAAATTCGACCGCAGCGCGGCACGTTTGTTAAACTGATCTCGCTGGCGGAGGTCGAGAACGCGCGCTTTCTGCGTGAGGCCATAGAAATTGCCATCGTGCATCAGGCCGCCAGGCAGGCAACGCCGGCCGATGTTCAGAAGCTGCGATCAATCATTGCCGAACAGGCCGCGCTTGATGAAGCCGACAATCTGAACTTTCTGCGACTTGACGAGGCCTTCCACCAGACCATTGCTGGTCTGGCGAACCGGGAACACGCCTGGCGGGTTCTGGAGAATCTGAGAGCTCAGATGGATCGCGTCCGCTTCCTGTCTCTACCCGACGCAACGCCCCTTGACGTCATCGTGGACCAGCACCGACGCATCGTCGATGCAATTGAGGCGGGCGATGCGAGTTTGGCTGATGAGGCGATGCGGGTACATTTGCATGAAGTATTGAACGCAGTGCCCAAGCTGGCCAAGAAGTTCCCGGATCTGTTCTGTTCCTGATGATTAGTGGGGTCGCGCGCCATCCAGTGGCGTCGGACGCCTGGAACGGTGCACAGATCGAGCGTGGGGCTCAGCGGCGGACCCGGCGTCGATCGGGTCTAGTTGTGCTCTTCGGGCAGGTCGGGCAGCGGCAGGAACTCGATACCATCCTCGGCCAACCCGACGACCTCATCACGCGTCGCCTCGCCATAGATACCGCGCGCCTCAACCTCTTCAAAATGGATCTTGCGCGCCTCTTCGGCAAACTTGTTGCCAACATAGTCGGCCTCGCTGGTAACCTTGTGCCGATAGGCCCGCAACAATTCGCGGATCTTGGCCGCGTCCGGATGCCCTGCACTGACGGCCACCTTGTCCCCAGCAGGGCGGGTCAGGGCTGGGGCCATCAGCGCCTTCTCAACCGCTCCGTCACCACACACCACACAGGTGACGAGGCCTCGGCGCTGCTGGTCATCAAACGCCGCAGCGTTGCCGAACCAGGCGTCGAACTGGTGGCCGTTTGAACATTGCAGGGCATACTGGATCACGATCAGATTTCTCTCGGGCCCGATGGCCCACTGTCTCGACTATAGAAGGCGCACGCCTAGAGCGGCAATGCTTGGGGTCCGGCAAACGGACGCGTATTGGCCAGAGCTGGAATGCGGGCACGGGCATCAGCGACCTGATCGGCGGCGATGTCCGCCACGAGAATGCCGGGGGCATCGTGGTCGAGTTCGGCCACTATGCGCCCCCAGGGGTCGATAATGAGGGAATGCCCATAGGTCTCCCGGCCATTGGCATGCTGACCGCCCTGCGCCGCCGCTATCACATAGGATCCAGTCTCGATCGCCCGAGCGCGGAGCAGCACGTGCCAATGGGCCTGACCGGTCGGTACCGTGAACGCGGCCGGCACGGCCATCAGACCGGCCCCAGCCTGGGCCAAGGCATGAAACAGCTGAGGAAAGCGCATGTCGTAGCAGATCGCCATGCCCAGGATAAATTCATCCACCGGCGCCGTCACCGCTATCTCGCCGCCGCGATAGGTGTCGCTTTCCCGATAGGCATTGAGCCCGGCGATCGTGGCGTCAAACAGATGGATCTTGTCATAGGTGGCAATGGTCGCCCCATCAGGTCCGAACAGCACCGAGCGGTTGGCGAAACGCCCGTCTTCCACCGGCACCGCCAGCGAGCCGACATGGACATACATGCCATGCTGCGCGGCCAGTTCACCGACGCGTTGCAATTGCGGATCGGCGTCAAACGGCGCCGCCACCTCGGCCAGCCCGGCGCGGTTTTCCGCAAAGGCCATCGTCACCTCAGGCGTCAGCACATAGCGCGCGCCCGCCGCCGCCGCCTCGGCCAGCAATGGCTCCAGCGCGGCGAGATTGACCTTGGGGTCGGGCCCAGAACGCATCTGGATGGCGGCAATTTTCATCGGCAAACTAGCGCTTCAGCAGCGGATCAAGACCACCCCGACGGTCGAGTGCGGCCATGTCGTCATAGCCGCCAATATGGGCGCTATCGATAAAGATCTGCGGCACGGTACGACGACCATTGGCGCGCTGCGTCATGCTTTCACGCTGCGCCGGATCGAGCACCGTGATCTCGGTGAAATCGACGCCCTTGTCCGCCAGCAGTGCCTTGGCGGCGTGGCAATAGGGGCAGGTGGGCGTGGTATAGACTTCGATGGTAGCCAATTGAAATTTCTCCCAGAAATACGGGTGTTTGCTCTCTTATATGGGCAAGTCGGCACCAATAACAACGCGGGCGAATGTCACGACGTCGACAACTGCCGCGCCGGACTTGAGCAAAGCGCGCGTTGCGGCCTTGGTCGTGGCGCCGGTGGTGTAGACATCGTCGACCAGTACCACCCGCCGGCCCGCTAGCCGGATCATCGCCTCGGGCGGGACGGCGAATGCTCCGGCAACATTGCGCTGCCGGCCGTCACCACTGAGCCCAACCTGTTGCCTGGTCTTGCGGATCCGCTGCACCAGGCTCGCATCAACCGCCAGCCCCGTGAACTGCCCCAGCAGCACGGCCAGTTCGCCGGATTGGTTGTATCGCCGCGCCCGTTGCCGTGCCCGATGCAGCGGCACCGGCACCAAAACCGGCTGGTCTGCCCATAATTCATGGCCGGCGCCGGCCATCAGCCGTGCGCAGAACCGCGCCAACTCGGGTCTATCGCCATATTTGAGCCGCGACACGATCGTGCCGGCCACATCATTGTAGATCACCGCCGCCCGCGCCCGACCGAATGGGGGCGGATCGGCCAATGCCTCGGCGGACAGCGACTCGCCACCCAGCGACACCGCAAACGGCAGCCCCAGGCGCGGACACAGCGGCGCGGTGATCGGCCGCAATTGGGCAAAGCAGAGTGGGCACAACGTGTCGGGTGTCGCCGTCGGCGCATCGCAATTGAGGCAAACCGGGGGATACACCAGATCGAGCAAGCCATGACCCAGCAACCGCGCCCCGACAGCAAGGCGGCGGCGCCATCCCTCGCTTTTGACAAGCCCGTCAGCGCTCTGCATAACGCCACCATAGTGCCACGTCAGCAAACGGCCGCAAGTCATCATGAGCCAGCCACCGCGTATTTTCGATACCCCGCTCATCAGCCAGCATCTGGCGCGCCGCACTGAGCTCGGCAATTTTGTCACCGATCTGGTGCTGGCCGACCTCGAGGATCGCCTCGCCGCCCTGATCCGTGACTTTCCCCGCGCCGCCATCATCGGCCCCGATATCGATAAACTGCCTTCCTTTGGCCAGGCCGCCAGTGCCCGGTTTGCCTTCGAGCGTTACGCCGCCTTTGCTGGTGAGGATGATGTGCCGGCGCTGACGGGCGATGACTACAATCTGATCGTCTCCATCCTGCACCTGCAGGCCGTCAATGATGTCCCGGGCTATCTCGCTCGCCTGCGCGCCCGGCTGGCGCCCGATGGTCTGCTGCTGGTTGCCACCCTGGGTGGCGACACACTGACCGAACTGCGCGAAGCTTTTTTGGCCGCAGATGCAATGGTGTATGGCGGCGCATCGGCCCGCATTGCCCCCATGCTGCAGGTGCGCGACGGCGGCGCCTTGCTGCAGCGTGCCGGGCTGGCGCTGCCGGTGGCTGACGTCGAGACCCATATCGTACGCTACCCCACCCCCCTGGCGCTGATGGCCGAAATCAAGGCGCTCGGCGCTGCCAACCCGCTGCTCGACCGCCCCCGCCGCATGGCCTCACCGGCGCTGTTGGCCGCAGCAGCACAGGCCTATGCAGAGCGCGATTCCGATCCCGATGGGCGGATCCGGGCGACGCTGGAAATCGTCTGGCTCTCCGGCTGGGCCCCCCATGATAGCCAGCAGAAGCCACTCAAACCCGGCAGCGCCACGACGCGGCTGGGCGATGTTCTGGGCCAGGTTTAGCAACCGCACGGCATAGGATCCGACACCGCACTTCCGGCCAACATGCCCGCATTCGTACGGTCAGCTCCGCGCCATTTCCGGACAGCAAAAAGGCCGGTGTCTCCACCGGCCTTCTCAAGTCTGTTGCGAAGCGCTGCCCGTTCAGGCGGCAGCTTCCTCGTCAGTTTCGGCCGCAGCGTCCTTGGTCCGCTTGGGCGACTTGGCAAGGTTCTTTTCGATCAACTGCACGGCTTCGGTCAGCGTCAACTTGTTGACGACACCGATTTCGCGGCTCATGCGGTCCATGGCCTGCTCGAACAGCTGGCGTTCCGAATAGGACTGCTCAGGCTGTTCTTCGGAGCGGAACAGATCGCGCACGACTTCAGAGATGGCGATCAGATCGCCCGAATTGATCTTGGCTTCGTATTCCTGGGCGCGACGCGACCACATGGTGCGCTTGACGCGGGCCCGACCGGTAACCGTGGTCAGGGCATGGGTGACCAGATCTTCATCGGCCAGTTTGCGCATGCCGACGGACTTGATCTTGGCAACGGGAACGCGCAAAGTCAGCTTGTCCTGCTCAAAGCTGATGACGAACAACTCAAGCACCAGACCGGCGACTTCCTGCTCCTCAATGGAGACAATGACGCCGACGCCATGCGCCGGATAGACGACATATTCGCCCGTCTTGAACCCAAGCCGCTGCTGTGACTTCTTGACTACCATATTCATGGAACTCCTTGTTGACACCCCAAATGGACAGTTCCTTGCGGACAGGACCGTCCATTGCTACTTGTTGGCGCTCTAACGGAACGCCGCGCGCAGGCAAACCCCAAGCGCGCCAGGTCCGCTTTTCCCCGGAGCGCATGCATCCTACGATGTTGTCAAAAAAATCGCGCCTGACGGCACGGGCTGGGTGACGGGCTGAACTGCATCTGGTCGGACCATAGCACAAAAATTCAGCAAAATCAAAAACTACGAATCAGTGACCCATCCGCCACCGTCGCGACGGCGGCTGCGTGCGACCGTGCTGCGGCCAAATGCCGCCCCGCTCAGTTCGGCAGGGCAAATTCGAGCAGCAGGCTGCGCTGCCAGTCGTTGAAATTATTGTCCGAGCCGATCAGTATCCGCACCTCGCCATCCGGCGCGGTGTGCACGGCCAGCGCTTCCATATTGTCGATTTCGCTGCCATTGGCCGCCAGCAGCAACTCCCCGGCCATCACCGCCCCCGGACGGACATCGGCCGCCGCCACCCGCCGCAAGGTCATCGCAAAGCTCAGCATCGAGACGCCCCGTTCAAGCACCAGCAAATCGCCATTGGGCAGGAAGGCGCAGGCAGTGGGATAGACCACGGGGTCCTTCTGGTAGCTGATCGGCCCCTTGTCAGCCTGTCCCAGCAGCCAGCCGCTGTGATGGCCGGCACCATCGTCGTGATCTTCAGTCAGCAGCAGGGTCGATCCGGCAATTGGCGAGGCTGGCGGCGCCACGCAAACCGATTCCAGCGACGCATTGGTACGTAGATCGGTCAGCCATTGGGGAATGCTGACCTCGCGCGCCGGCCCCCCCGGGACCCCCTCGATCAGGTCGAAATCGGCCACCCGCGTCAGATGCTCAAACACCACCCGTACGGCGACCGGTTCGCCATTGCGATAGATCGTATCAATGCCCTCGGCGTCCTTGGCATATTGGCGCGGTAGCGGATCGCCCTGGGAGTTCTGCATCGGCTCCACTGTCACCCCGATCAGCCCGAACAGTCGCCCGGATTCATCATAGGCCAGTTGTCCGGCAACGAAACTGCCTCGGTCGGTCACGAAACTGACCTGCTGATTCGACCCGGTCGACGTCAGCCCCGACAAGCCGCCAAACGTGTCGTCCTGCGCCACCAGCGCCAGGCCACCGCGGAAGATCAGCTGGCCAAATGTCCCATCCAGCACCGTCTCGCCAAAACTGCTGATCTGCGTGGCGCGAACCGCCACTTCGGCGGCGGTCAGCGGTGGGGTTCCCGCCAGCAGGGCCAGTGCCAGGCTGACGTGGAGGGCCCTCATCGCCGGCCGCGCCGACGCGTTTGGGCGGGCAATTGCTCATCGAACAGCGCCGCCAGCTCATCGGTCAGCGCCCCGGCCAGTTCCTCGGCATCCAGCAGCGTCACGGCGCGGCGATAATAGCGCGTCACGTCATGGCCAATGCCCACTGCCACCAATTGGATGGGCGAGCGGGTCTCGATATCCTCAATGACCTGACGCAGATGGGCTTCCAGATAATTGCCCGCATTGACCGACTGCGTGCTGTCATCGACCGGCGCGCCATCGGAGATCACCATCATGATGCGACGGGATTCGGGACGGGCCATCAGGCGTTTGCGCGCCCATTCGAGCGCCTCGCCATCGATGTTTTCCTTCAGCAGCCCCTCGCGCATCATCAGCCCGAGATTGCGCCGTGCATGGCGCCATGGCTCGTCAGCGGCCTTGTAGATGATGTGGCGCACATCATTGACGCGCCCCGGATTGGCTGGCCGGCCCGCTTCGAGCCAGGCTTCGCGGCTCTTGCCGCCCTTCCAGGCGCGCGTGGTGAAGCCGAGAATTTCAACCTTGACGCCGCAGCGCTCCAGCGTGCGCGCGAGAATGTCGCCGCAGATCGCAGCGATGGTGATCGGCCGGCCTCGCATCGAACCCGAATTATCGATCAGCAGCGTCACCACGGTATCGCGGAAATCGGTGTCGTTCTCGACCTTGAAGCTGAGCGCCTGCATCGGATCGGTGACCACGCGCGTCAGCCGTGCCGTATCGAGCAGGCCCTCTTCAAGGTCGAACTGCCAGCTGCGATTCTGCTTGGCCATCAGCCGCCGCTGCAGCTTGTTGGCCAGCCGCGCCACCGCGCCCGCCAGGCTTTCCAGCTGCTTGTCGAGCAGGGCCCGCAACTGATCGAGCTCATCGGGCGGGCACAGCTCAGACGCCTTGACGATCTCGTCGAATTTGGTGGTGAACACCTTGTAATTGAACTGATTGGAAAGCTCGGTGCCGCCATCCTTGCCCGGGGGCGGCATCGGCGCATCTTCACCGGCATCGGCACTGGCGTCTTCATCACTATCGGCCATGTCCGAATCCATGCCGTCGACATCGCCAGCTTCCTCGCTGTCGCCGGCCTGCTCGTCCTGCTCGCTGTCCTGGCTGTCGTTCTCGCCTTCGCCCTGTTCAGGGGCCTGGTCCGAATTTTCGCCCTGATCGGGCTGCTGATCATCGCCCTCGTTCTCGTCGCCGTCCTCAGGGTCGTTCAACTCGCTCTCGGGCACCAGATTGAGATCGCGCAGCAGCATCTTGGCCACCTTGGAGAACTCATCCTGGTTTTCGTAGCGGGTCAGCAGATCTTCCAGTGACTTGCCACCCTTTTCCTCGATCTCCTTGCGCCACAGATCGACCAGCGCATGGCCCGAGGGCGGCACCGGCACACCGGCCAGTTTTTCCCGCAGCAGCAGTCCCAGGGCCTCGGCAATCGGCGCGTCGCCCTTGTCGTCGACCTCGGCGAAATTGGCGCGGAACAGCCGGTCTTCCAGCATCTCGCTGATATTGCCGACCATGCCGGGCATCCGCACGCAGCCCAGCGCCTCGACGCGGGCCTGCTCCAGCGCATCGAACGCGGCGCGGGCAGTAGGGTCCATCGGCGCGCGCTTGCGGTGCGCCTCCGGATCATGGCTGGCCAGCCGCATCGCCATGGCGTCGCCCTGCCCGCGGGCAATGGCGATATCGCGCCGGGTCGGCAGCCGGGGCAAATTGGCCAGCCGCGCCTTGTCGCTGGTCAGCAAGGGGCGGTCGGATGTGAAGGTCACCTCCAGATCGGGCTTGGCGCCAATGGCGCGCACCGTTGCCCCCATGGCCGATTTGAACAGCTGGGTCTGGTCAGGCTTGTTGGCTTTGTTGCGCGGTGGTTGTGCCATGATATCCCGGAAGGGCCGCTCGCCCATCGTGCCACGACCCCGTGGTTCGACAGGCTCACCATGAGGTCTACTAAAAAGTCGCAGAATTCATAGTAGACCGCGCCCTGAGCCTGTCGAAGGGCGCGGTCGTGGCTAGATCAGGCGGTTACCGCCAGATTGGCCGAAGATTCGGGCAGGTCTTCGCCGAACACGCGCTGATAGAACTCGGCCACTACGGGGCGTTCAAGTTCATCGCACTTGTTGAGGAAGGTCAGGCGGAAGGCAAAGCCGACATCGCCGCCGAAGATCTGGGCATTCTCGGCCCAGGTGATCACGGTGCGCGGGCTCATCACGGTGGACAGATCCCCATTGATGAACGCCGAGCGCGTCAGATCGGCCAGCCGCACCATGTTGGAGACCAGCTTTTTGCCTTTTTCGGTCTCGGCATAGGATTTGTTCTTGGCCAGCACGATGCCGACTTCCTTGTCGTGCGGCAGATAGTTCAGCGTGGTGACCAGGCTCCAGCGGTCCATCTGACCCTGGTTGATCTGCTGGGTGCCGTGATAGAGGCCCGACGTATCGCCCAGACCAATGGTATTGGTGGTCGAGAACAGCCGGAACGCCGGATGCGGCACGATCACGCGATTCTGGTCGAGCAGGGTCAGCCGACCGGCCACTTCGAGCACGCGCTGGATCACGAACATCACATCGGGACGACCCGCGTCATATTCGTCAAACACCAGCGCCACATTGTTCTGCACCGCCCAGGGCAGGATGCCGTCACGGAATTCGGTGATCTGCTTGCCATCCTTGAGCACGATGGCATCCTTGCCCACCAGATCGATGCGCGACACGTGACTGTCCAGATTGACGCGCACCAGCGGCCATTTCAGCCGCGCCGCGACCTGCTCGATATGGGTGGATTTACCCGTGCCGTGATAGCCCTGCACCATGACACGGCGGTTGAAGGCAAAGCCGGCCAGAATTGCCAGTGTCGTGTTGCGATCGAACAGATAGTCCGGATCGATCGGCGGCACATGGCTGTCGGCAACCTTGTAACCCATCACCTTCATGTCGGTATCAATGCCGAACAGCTCCCGAGCCGAATATTCGGTGTCGGGCAGATTGGTGTAGTCAGTCATGGCAAAGCTCTTGGCGAAAAATCAAAGCAGGAGGGCAGAAAACTCGGGCGCTCTATAGCAGCATTGTGGCAGATGCGGTAGCCACCGCACCGGCAAGCCTAGTTGCCGATAAAGCCCATTTTTTTCAGGTGGCTATAGGCCGCGATGATGGTGCGCAGCCGCTCTTCGGACGATTTGTCGCCGCCATTGGCATCGGGGTGGTGGATCTTGACCAGTGTCTTGTAGGCGCTCTTGATCTGTTCGGTCTTGGCCACGCCGACGATCCCCAGCGTTTCCAGCGCCCGCCGATCATTCTCGTTGAGCGGCTTGACCCGCTCCTCGGCCGGCCGCTGGGCCTGACGATGGCGATATTTGGCGAACACCCCGAACGGATCACCATAGCGATCCCCCGGCCGCATGCCGGCAGTGGCGGCAGCGCGCGGTCGCACGCCGGGATTGCCGGTGGCAAAGCTGGAGCGGCTTTCTGCCTTGGGGGGGGCATGGAGCGCCGTGTCCAGCTCGTCCTTTTCCATGCCGGCAAAGAAGTTGAACGACGTGTTGTAGTGGCGGACATGCTCAAGGCAGAACTGGTGGTACTGGCCCTGGCCACGTGCCCCTTTGGGTGCCTTGTACTCGCCGGCCTTGTCGCAGCCTTCCCATTCACAGACGTGTTCAATGGGCGCGGGCTTTTCCTCGCGGCGCGGCCGGATGCGAATAGTATCGAAGAGCTTGGATTGCGATTTCATTGCGCCTAATTACTTGCCTCAGTTCATTCAGAAAGTGTCAGCCCGATGTCCGCTACAGACAAGATAGCCGCCAAGCTCACCAGCAGGTTTGACCCTGCCTTCCTCGATGTGATCGACGAATCGATGCTCCATCATGGTCATGCCGGCTGGCGCGAAGGGGGTGAAACCCATTTTCGTGTCAGAATCGCGACCGCCCATTTTGACGGGCTAAGCCGCGTCGCGCAACACCGCGCGGTGATGGAAACGCTTGATGCCGAACTCAAGGACCGGGTTCACGCCCTCACCATCGAGGTGCTGCCATCGGCCGGACCATATCCTGTAGCAGACAAAGCCTAGCCGCGCCTATCATTCAAAAAACCAGCAACTGCCTTTGGGTCGACATCCTTGGCGATGAAGGCCTGACCAATGCCCCTTGTGAGGATGAAGGTCAACGCGCCGCGACTGACTTTCTTGTCCTGGGCAATGGCTGCCATCAGGGCGTCGGTGCTGCCCAGCGTGCCCGGGATATCTGCCAATGTGGTGGGCAGCCCGGCTTTTTGCAAATGCGCGACAATGCGACCGGTGTCCTGGCTGGGTGCCAGACCCTGCTGGGCGGAAAAGCCATGCGCCAATGCCATACCGATGGCCACACCCTCACCATGCAACAGGCGATCAGAATAGCCCGTATCCTGTTCCAGCGCATGCCCGAACGTATGGCCCAGATTGAGCAGCGCGCGCACGCCCTGCTCGGTTTCGTCCTCGATCACCACCCGCGCCTTGTGCGCGCAGCAGCGGGCAATGGCTTCGCCGCGGGCTGGACCGCCGGCAAAGATTTCGGCCAGATTGGCTTCGAGCCAGAAAAAGAACGCTTCGTCGTCAATCAGCCCGTATTTGACCACTTCGGCATAGCCCGCAGCGAACTGGCGGGGCGAGAGCGTATCGAGCGTGGAGAGGTCCGCCAGCACCAGTCTGGGCTGGTGGAAGGCCCCGATCAGATTCTTGCCATGCGGCGAATTGATCCCGGTCTTGCCGCCCACCGAGCTGTCGACCTGCGCCAGCAGCGATGTCGGCATTTGCACAAAACCCATGCCGCGTCGCGCAATGGAAGCGGCAAACCCGGCCAGGTCGCCGATCACCCCGCCGCCCAGCGCGATGATCAGATCCCCGCGCTCCAGCCGCGCCGCCAGAATGCCGTCCACCGCCTGCCCGAGCAGCGCCCAGGACTTGGTGGCCTCGCCGGCCGGCAGCACGATTTCACCATGGCTCAGCCCGGCCGCGTCGAGCGCAGCCAGCAACCGGGGCAGCTGCGCCGCCGCGACATTGTCGTCGGTGATGATGCCATAGCGCCGCCCGGGAAAGCGCTCCGCGAGAATCGTGCCGGCCTGATCGAGCAGGTGCTCGCCAATCAGAATGTCATAGGCGCGGCTGCCCAGGGCGACATGAACACTATGCGCGATATCGGCCATCAGGCGTCCTGTTGTTGGAGATAGGCCAGCACCGCGTCCACCACGTCACCGGCCACCGCATCCTGCGGCACATCGCGGCTGGCCACCGTGATGTCGGCGTCGGCATAGATCGGGTAGCGGTCATCGATCAGTTTCTGCAGCGTCGCCCGCGGATTGGCGGTCTGCAGCAGCGGCCGGTTGGCGCGGCGCGACACGCGCTCGAACAGAATATCGATCTCGGCCTTGAGCCAGATCGAAATCGCCCGATCCTTGATCAGCGCACGGGTCTCGGCATTGACAAAAGCCCCGCCGCCAGTCGCCAGCACCACATTGTCGGTCTTGAGCACCCGGGCAATGACCCGGGTTTCGCCGGCCCGGAATTCGGGCTCGCCGCGCTGCTCGAAAATCTCGGGGATACTCATCTGTGCCGCCCGCTCGATCTCCTCATCACTGTCGAGGAACTGGCGCTTGAGGCGGGTGGCGAGGCGGCGGCCGACCGTGGTCTTGCCAGCGCCCATCATGCCCACCAGCACCAATGGCCGGCCGGCCAGGCGTTCGGCAAGGTCCTCGGCGCGGGCCTGTCGCAATGCCGGATCGGGTCGGGTCAAGCAGTGGCACTCCTGATTTGGCCGCTATCAACCTGCCGCAGCCGCTCCTGTCAAGAACTTGCGCATCCTTGCCTTATCCCTACGGAAATGAAACCATTTGCTGCCATATTTTAGGCAAAAGCAGTTTATTGGACCGTCATGCCGACCCTGATCCGCCTTATCATCACGCTGCTGTTTCTGGCTGGCCTTGTTTATGCGGGCATGGTGGCGCTGGTGTCGTTTGTCGAACCGGCCCCCAAACAGGTCACCATTCGCATTCCCGCCCGCGACCTGCTCGGCGGCGGCGCGCCGGTCCTGCCCGGCAGCACCCCCGGCACCAGCGGGCCGACCAGCCAAACCGAACCGGAAAGCCCAACGGAACCGGAGAGCCCAACGGAACCGGGGAGCCCATGAGCCATCTGGTAGCGTCGTTTCTCGAAATGATGAGCGCCGAGCGCGGGGCGGCCAAAAACACCATCGACGCCTATCGCCGCGACCTGACCGATTATGTCGGCTTTCTCGCCGGCCGGGGCCTGACCCCGCTCAATGGCGACCGCGACGCCGTGACGCGCTATCTCGACAGCCTCTATGCCCAGGGCCTGTCGGCATCATCAAGCGCCCGGCGCCTGTCGGCCATCCGCCAGTTTCACCAGTTCCTCTGCGCCGACAATCTGCGTAGCGACGACCCCACCCGCATTGTCGCCAGCCCCAAGACCCGGCGCGCCCTGCCCAAGGTGCTCTCGGTAGCCGAGGTGGAGAAGCTTTTGACCAGCGCCGAGGCCGCTGCCAATGCCGAGGGCACGCCTGCCGAACAGGCCGGGGCGCTGCGCCTTTATGTGCTGCTCGAACTGCTCTATGCCACCGGCATGCGGGTGTCCGAACTGGTCAGCCTGCGCCGCGCCGCCGTCATGCGCGACACCAGCTTCATCACCGTTACCGGCAAGGGCAACAAGGAGCGCATCGTGCCGCTCAACGACCGGACCCGCGACGCCATCAAGGCCTATCTCGCCACGCTCGAACCGGGGCCCTTCCTGTTCCCGGCCAGCGGCGCCGAGGGCTATCTGTCGCGCCAGGTATTTGCGCGTGATCTCAAGGGCCTGGCCGGCCGCGCCGGAATCGGCGCCGCGCGGGTCGCCCCCCATGTGTTGCGCCATGCCTTTGCCAGCCATTTGCTGGCCGGCGGCGCCGATTTGCGTGTGGTGCAGATGCTGCTTGGCCACGCCGATATTTCCACCACGCAGATCTATACCCACGTGCTGGACGAGAAATTGCGTACCCTGGTGGAGACCCACCACCCTCTCAACCAGCCCTAGCCCATCGGCCCAATAGGGGAGCAGACTGTTAGCATCGAGCGCCGCATGCGGGGTTTTGCCATGTCTCCGCTTGACTTGCCGTTGCACCATCGTCACTTTCCCGCCACTTTAGGGCGCAACAGCAGCGACCTGATGCACGGGTCCAGCAATGGCACCCTTAACGGGCAGGTGGAATGCAGTCTTATCTCGATTTCGAAAAGCCGGTAGCCGATCTTGAAGGCAAGATCGCCGAGCTCAAGTCCATGGCCGCAGCCGATCAAGCCGTGAGCATTGACGAGGAGGTCTCCCGCCTGTCCAGCCGCGCCGAAGAGGCCCTGGTTGAAATCTACAAGAAGCTGACGCCCTGGCAGAAGACCCAGGTGGCGCGCCATCCGCAGCGCCCGCACTTCGCCGACTATATCGACACCCTGATTACCGAATGGCGGCCCATGGCCGGCGATCGCAAATTTGCTGAAGATTCCGCGATCCAGGCCGGCTTCGGTCGGTTCAACGGCCAGCCCGTGGCCGTGATCGGCCAGGAGAAGGGCAATTCCACCGAGACCCGCCTCAAGCATAATTTCGGCATGGCCCGCCCCGAAGGCTACCGCAAGGCCGTTCGCATCATGGAACTGGCCGACCGCTTCAACATTCCGGTGATCTCGCTGGTCGATACCGCAGGCGCCTATCCCGGCATTGGCGCTGAAGAGCGCGGCCAGGCCGAAGCCATCGCCCGCTCCACCGAAAAATCACTCGAACTGGGCGTGCCCAATATCGCCGTCGTCATCGGCGAAGGCGGTTCGGGCGGCGCTATTGCCATCGCCACGGCCAATCGCGTGCTGATGCTGGAACACGCCATCTATTCGGTGATCTCGCCCGAAGGGGGCGCCACCATTCTGTGGCGTGACGCGGCCCGGGCCCAGGACGCGGCCACCAATATGAAGATCACCGCCACCGATCTGCTTGGCTTTGGCGTGATTGACGGCATTATTCCCGAGCCGACGGGCGGCGCCCACCGCCACCCCGAAACCGTGATGGCCGCCACCCGCGAGGCGCTGGCCAAATTCCTTGCCGACTTCGCCGGCAAGTCTCGCCTCGAACTGCGCGAGCACCGCCGCGAGAAGTTCATGGCCATCGGCACCGCGCTGTAATCAGGCCAAACCGCCGCCGCTGTGCACCCACAGCGGTTTCCCGGCCACACATCTGTGTGATCATCCCCCGCTAGCTGGGGATTTCCGGCCGTGGTAACACTTCATTCACCAGCATTTCTCATGCTTGGGTAACCACTGTTCCCTATGGATCAGCCACTGATCCCGCAATTGGGCTGCCCTATCGTGACCGCCATCATGCTACGCAAATTCTGTTCCGTGCTGATCCTGCTCTGGGTGGTGTTTGGCCTCGCCGCTTGCGGCGGCTTCCTGCCCAAATCATCGAGCAACCGGCACAACCAGCCTTTGCAAGGCACTGTCGTCTCCGCCCTCAAGGCGATGGGGTCCTCGCCCGGCGCCGCCATGATGGTCCGCATCTTCAAGCAGGAGCAGGTGCTCGAAGTCTGGAAGCGCACCAGCGCCGGCCAGTTCAAGCTGTTCAAGACGTATGAAATCTGTGCCTTTTCCGGCGATCTTGGGCCCAAGATCAAGGAAGGCGACCGGCAGAGCCCGGAAGGCTTCTACACCATCACGCCCGGCCTGATGAATCCGAAGTCCAACTACTATCTGGCCTTCAACACCGGCTTTCCCAACAAGTTCGACCGCGTGCACGGCCGCACCGGCTCGCAGTTGATGGTGCATGGCGACTGCTCTTCGCGCGGCTGCTACGCCATGACCGATCACGGCATTGCCGAAATCTATGCGCTGGCCCGCGAGAGCTTCAAGGGCGGCAATTCCAGCTTCCAGCTGCAGATATTCCCCTTCAAGATGACCCCCACCAATCTGGCCAAGCAATCGACCAGCCCGCATCTGGCGTTCTGGAAGGACATCAAGGAAGGCTATGACCTGTTCGAGCTCGACAAGAACCCGCCCGTCTGGGACGTCTGCGAGCGCCAATATGTCTTCAACGCCAGCGGCAATGGTGTGCTGAACCCGATGGGGGCATGCCCCCCCGTGACGCGCAGCGCCGCACTGGTCGCCAAGGAATTGGCCGACGAAAGGGCCCTGGCCGCCTCCCTGGCCGCAGCCGAGCGGAAAACCGTCGAGGAAGCCGCCCTCAAGGAGCGCAGTGCCGCCGTGAATGGCGCCGTCAACGGCGCGGTGACCAATCTGTTTGGTGGGTTGGGCAATCTGTTTGGCGGTGGCGAGCAGGTCACCGCGGTCATGAGCGGCAAGCCAGCGCCGGTGCCGCAGGCAAGGCTCAACCGCTAGGTCCAGGCCGCTTGCCGGCTGACCTCAGCAGGCCACCCGGATTTCGGCGTAGCCGCTCAGGCCATCACCCTCGCCGGGCATCACCCCGAGCATGCACTCGCTATCAGCCAGATTGATGGTGCCACCCTCGGCAATGACGGTGCCATCCGCCAGGGTGATATAGCCATTGTCGATCGCGGCAATGGCGATTTTGGCAGTGGTGCCGCACACCGCGTAATTGTCGCCTGCCGCCACCATGAACCGCATGCCGACGGGCAGACAATCGCCGCTGCTGGCAACGGCACCGTCCGCAGGGGCCGGAACGACCGGGAGTGCCGATGCCAGGGGAGCCGTGCTGCCATTACGCTGATTGGCCTCGAGCAGCGCCAGGCGATTGGACAGATCGAGCAGGCGTGCGGCGCTATCGGCACTGTCGGCAGCGGCTGGTTCCCCACTCCCCGATTGCTGCCGGCCATAAAGTTCAAGGCTCACCCGGATCTGGGCAATGTCATTGGAGATGCGGCGGATTTCGCGCTGTGTCTCGGCATAGACCCAGGCGGTGGTGCCCAGGGCGACGAGGCCAATCAGTCCCACCGCCAGAGGCGCCAGACTGCCCAGTTGCAGTCTTCGCCTGGCCGGATGTGGCGCGATCGCATCGGGCTGGTCCGGCTCATCGTCGCGTGAAACACCCTTGAGGGTCCAATTGTCAGCCACAGCAGCCGTCTCCATAGTCCAGGACTTTTAGCATGAAGCGATCCGCCAGCATGAACCGATCCGGACATCGCCCCAGAATGCGGCCCTGATATGGTGACGTTGCCGAGATCGGCTGTACCGCCCCACGCACACGCTAAGGCAAAGCGCCGCGACGCCCCATAGCGGCTAAATCGAGCGGGCACCGGCCAGCCGGCCCTCGCTGCCGACATAGGCGACCTTGCGCGGCGCGTCCTCGGCCACCGCGGCGCTGCGCGCATCGTAAATGGCGCGCGCATCCATGATCGAGCCATGGTTTTCCGAGGACCAGTCCCACAGCGCGCTGATCGGCTGCTGCAGCGTCTTGCCCAGTTCGGTCAGGGCATATTCCACCCGTGGCGGCACCTCGGGATAGATGGTTCGGGTCACCAGGCCATCGCGCTCCAGATTGCGCAGCGTCAGCGTCAGCATGCGCTGGCTGACCCCATTGATCAGGCGCTTGAGCTCGTTGAACCGCAGCGTACCCTGACGGCCCAGCATGCCCACCACCATCACGCTCCATTTGTCGCCGATGCGATTGAGGACATCGGACATGGCCGTGCAGTTGGAATGTTGCGACGTGTCTTGCAGTGACATTGCGGTGCCTCCAATTTGGGAACTCAGGCACTAATATAGACGTGGTTACCTTCCGTGCCTAGGGGCGGACATGTCACACCACAGTTTCTGCCGCAGCACTGCCCGCCTGGACCGTTGCTGTAGCGGAAAATGACCATCAGGCCGGTTGTGGGGCGCCCGGCCGGTCGGCGAGCACCGGCGGGAAGGCCAGGGCAAGCGCGGCAGCCGCCAGGCCGATGGCCGCCGAGCTGATATAGAGCCACTGGTAATCGCCAAAATTGTCGAAGATCCAGCCACCACCAACCGGACCAAACGCCATGCCAATGGCCGAGGTCATGGTAATGCCGCCCAGCACCGTGCCCATCACATGATCGGGAAAATACTCGCGCGCCAGCACCGCATAGAGGGGCATCACCCCGCCATAGGCCAGGCCCAGCACCGCCGCCAACATGTAGAACTCGCGCAACTGGGTGACATAGATATAGGCGAAAATGCCGGCCGACTGCAGCAGCAGGCCGGCGATGATCACCCGCTTGACGCCCAGCCGGTCCGCCGACAGGCCAAACAGCAGCCGCCCGAACAGGCCCGCCACCCCTTCCACGCTATAGATGCTGGCCGCCGCCAGTGCCGACGCGCCACAGATCATGGCGTAGCTGACAGTGTGAAAGATCGGCCCCGAATGCGCCGCGCAGCACAAAAAGAAGGTGCCGGCCAGCACGATGAATTGCGGCGTCCGGAAAATGGCCCGCAGCCTGCCGGACTGGCCCGATAGCGCAGCCCCGGTCTCGGGCAGCGCCAGGTTCGCATCGCCGATTTGTGGCGCCCGCTTCAGCAGCAGCGCCACCGGCACGATGATGACCACCGCGCCCACCGCGATCATCAGCATGGCGCTGCGCCAGCCATAAATCCCGATCAGCACGCTGGCCAGCGGCGTCACCACCATCGGCGCCACGCCACCGCCAATCGACACCAGCGACACGGCCAGGCTCCGATTGGTCTCGAACCAGCCGATCACATTGGCCATCAGCGGCGCAAAGAACGCCCCCGCTGCGGCCCCGATCAGCACACCATAGCTGAGCTGGAACATCACCAGGCTGCTGGCGCGGCTGGCCAGCAGCAGACCCAGGCCAAGCATCACCGTCCCGATCAGCACCACCGGCCGCGCCCCGATCCGGTCGCTCAGAGAGCCCCAGAAGAAGCCGGCCACCCCCATGACCAGAAAACCCAGCGTCATCGCCCCGGAAATGCCGGCGCGCGACCAGCCGGTCTCCTCGGCAATTGGCTGCAGATAGACCGGCAGCGCAAACATCGACCCCATCGCCACACAGGAGATCACTGCTCCCCCCGCCACGATTACCCACCCATAGTGCCTGCTCATTTGCCAATTCTCCTGGTGCCCATTGTCATGCAATGACGAAGCAGGCGCCCACAGACCGACAGCAGGCAAAAAATAATCTGGCCGACCCAGGCGCTGTTCCGCACACCGCCCCCGCGCAAACAGGGTTTCCCCAACGCACGGCATTTGCTATCGAACGGGCGTGGTCTCGTAGCTCAGTTGGATAGAGCACAGGATTCCTAATCCTGGGGTCGTGGGTTCGAATCCCGCCGAGATCACCACCGCATGTCGCAATTTGTCAGTCAGCAGGGCGTCGTGGTGTATGGAGCTGCCGCACCATGATTTGGCCTTGGTGCCGCTTTATCGGCCTGCCAGCCACTTTTGCCATCAGGATTGCTTCATGCCCGCTCTGCGACACATCAAACCCGCCATTCTGCCGCTTGCGGCGCTTCTTGCCGCGCTGACGATTTCGGCCTGCTCCATGGGCGGCATGGCGGGCGGCAGCTCGGCGGCGGCTTTGGCCCCGGGCCTGTCAGCCCGCATGGACCAGCCCGGCGCCAGCCTGGACCGCGCCCAGGCCATTGCCATGATCAATGCCTATCGCGCCACCCAGGGCCGGCCGGCGCTGACGCCCGATGCCGGGCTCGACGGTACCGCCCAGGCCCTGGCCGACCAATATGCCCGCACCGGCACCCCGCCGCAGACCCCGCAGGATCTGGCCGGCATGAAGCTGAGCGCCGGCTACGCCACCTTTGCGGAAACCTTTTCGGGCTGGCGCAACAACCCAGCGGACGCAGCAGGGCTGACCAGCAGCGCCACCAGGGCCGGTATTGCCGTCAACTATAATGGCAGCTCGACCTATGGTACGCATTGGGTGCTGGTTCTTGCCCAGTGACATCATCGACGCATGCGGGCTCAAATGCCCGCTGCCGGTACTGAAAATGGAAAAGCGTCTTGCGAGCATGGTCTCGGGCGCCACGCTGACCGTGCTGGCCACCGACCCGATGGCCCGGATCGATATCCCGCTCTTCTGCCGTCAGCACGGCCACGCCTGCAGCCTCGAAGCGGCGGCGGACACCATCCGCTTCACCATTGTGAAGGGCTAGGCCCCAGCGGGATTTCAGCGACGCTGGCGCCATTCCTGCGCGTCGAAAACCCGGCCCATCAAGAGCCTAGAGCCGATTGGGACGTGGCTGCGGAAAAGGTGCCGGCGAACTGGTGCTTGCCAGGCTGGGCCGCAGATCCCCGCTCAGCGCCATGTCATCGCCCGGCGCGGCAAAGCGCGGCAGATGGGCTGGGCGTGGACGCGGCAGGCTGACCCCGACGGCGATGCGCCCCAGATCGGTCGCCACATAGGCGCGCGGCGCCACGTGATCATTGAGATAGCTCGGCTGACCCTTCAGCCCGAGCGGAAACGCTGCCTCCTGCGCCGCCACATAGGCCTTGGCTTCCTTGCCGCAAATCTTCGGGCGCATGTTCACCGGCGGCACGCCAGGCTGGTTGGCCAGTGTCAGCACCTGCTGCCCGGTCGGCTGGGCGGCGCCCGAAAACCCCTTCAGCAACAGCTCCGCGGCCCGTTCATTGCGATCCCGGGCGGATGCGCCGCCCAGCACGACCGCCAGCAGATTGCGGCCATTGCGCTCGACAGTCGCCACCATATTGAGCCCCGAGGCGCAGACAAAGCCGGTCTTCATCCCCGTGGTGCCGGCAAATTTGGTCAGCAGGTCATTATTGGAATCCAGCTCGGCCGTACCCAGCTTCACCGCCTCGGTACCAAACATTGGCATGTATTGCGGAAAACTCTGCCTGATATAGAGCGAGAGCAGCGCCATATCGCGCGCCGAGCTGAATTGGGCCGGGTCATGCAACCCGTGCGGATTGGTGTAGTGCGTGGCGGTCAACCCCATGCGGGCGGCCACATCGTTCATCTTGGCGACAAACCCGGCCTCACTGCCGCCAACCGTTTCGGCAATGGCCATGGCCACGTCATTGGCCGATTTGACGACGAGAACATACAGCGCGTCCTTCAGTGTCAGCGCACTGCCCACCGCCAGCCCGGAGCGGGAGGGTGCCTGGCTGACGGCGTGCTTGGACAGCAGCACCGGGGTATCGAGCGTGATCGTGCCCTTGGCGATCTCCTCGAAGGTCACATAGGCCGTCATCAGCTTGGTCAGCGAGGCCGGGTGCCAGGGTTGGCCGGCCTCCTGAGCATAGAGCACCTCAAGCGTCTCCATATCGACCAGCAACATCGGATTGGCCTGGGCCCGCCCCAGGCTGAGCACGGCAAACAGGACCACAAGGGCAATCTGGCGAATAAACGACCGAACAAACGACAAGGACAAACAACTCCGACACAAGGCAGGCATAGCCCACCCCCCTTAGCAGTGCCGACCGCCCGGCTCAACCAAGCGGACGCGCTGCTGACAGTGTTTTGAAGGCCCGCGTCGACCGTGATGATTTTTGCCGCATTTGCGTGCATGCTGAAGCCATTGTTTGCGGGGCCTGATTTGCGCACAACCAGTCTTGTTCAACTTGCCACGCTGGCGGCGCTCTCGTCAGTGTCGACTGCTGCCTTGGCCTGTCCCGATCTGGCCATGGTGCCCGGCGGCGTGGTCGTTCAGGTCACCGACGGCGATACCGTGGTGCTTGATGACGGACGCGTGGTGCGCATGATCGGCACCCAGGCGCCCAAGCTGGCGCTGGGTCGCGATGACTTTGACACCTGGCCACTGGCCCCCGAGGCCAAGCAGGCACTTGAGCTTCTGGTTCTCAACAAGACCGTGCAGCTGGGCTTTGGCGGCGAAACCATCGACCGTTACGACCGCCAGCTGGCCCATGTGTTTGTCGACACACCAGAGGGCCCGGCCTGGGCGCAGCAGGCCATGGTCGCGCTGGGGCTGGCGCGCGTCTATTCGTTTCCTGACAATCGCCAATGTCTCGACTTGTTGTTCGCTGCCGAGGGCCGTGCGCGCCTGTCCGGCCTTGGCATCTGGCGTGATCCCTATTACAGCGTACGTGCGGCGGCCGCGCCCGGTGACGTGCTCACCCGGGCAGGCCATTACGAACTTGTCGAAGGCAGGGTTCTGTTGGCCGAGCAGCGCGGCGGACGGATCTACCTCAATTTCGGCCGGTTCTGGAAACAGGACTTCACCGCCGTGATCGAAGCGCCCGCAGTGAAACTGTTCACTGCCGATGGCGTTGATCCGTTGATACTGGACGGCGCACTGGTGCGGGTGCGCGGATGGGTGGATGACCGGGATGGTCCACGCATCGAAATTACCCATCCCGAGCAGCTTGAGGTCTTGGCGATACAATGATGGGTACCGGGCATATCGCAAAGGGTTTGCGCGTCGGTCTGCTGGCCGCGTCGCTGCTGGCACTGTCGGCCTGCACGACTCTGACCAGTTCCAATATTGCCGTGAGCCAGACCGGCGACCGCCCGGCGCCCACCGTGGTGCCCGAGGGTACCGATCCCGATGACGCGGTGATCGGCCGCCGCGAACATCCGCGCATCGTCGCCGCCTATGGCGGCATCTACTCCGATCGCCCCGCCGAAATCATGGTGGCACGTATTGTCGGACGCCTGCTGGCGGCCGCTGACCAGCCCAATGCGCAGTTCCAGGTGACCATCCTCGACACGTCCGAAGTCAACGCCTTCGCCCTGCCCGGCGGCTATATCTACGTGACACGCGGCATTCTGGCGCTGGCCAGCGACACCAGTGAACTGGCCGCCGTGCTGGCCCATGAAATTGCCCACGTCACCCTGCGCCATGCCCGGGCCCGCACCGACCGCACCCGCACCACCGAAATCGTTGATCGCGTCATTACCAGCGTTTTTGGCGGCGACACCTCCACCGACGCCACTGCCAACCGCACCCGTGAATCCCTGGCCGCCTTTGGCCAGAGCCAGGAACTCGAGTCCGATCGGGAAGGCATCAAGTTTTCCGGCAAGGCCGGCTATGACCCGCAGGCCGCGGCCCGCTTCCTGGGGGTTATGAGTCGCTTTGCCAGTTTCTCGGCGGGCGCCGGCCAGGGCACTGAAGGGTTCCTGTCCTCCCATCCCTCCACCCCGGCCCGCATTCAGAAGGCCATCGACATCGCCAGCTCAATGTTCGGCAAGGCTGGCTTGGGCGAGGTCGATCGCGATGGCTATCTGGCCTCGATTGCCGGTCTGACCTTTGGCGACAGCCCGGCCCAGGGTTCCATCATCGGTCGCCGCTTCGTGCATCCGGCGTCAAAATTCACCTTCACCGTGCCACAGGGCTATGCGTTGCAGAACGCGCAGAGCGCCGTGGTTGGGGTAGCCGGTGATGGCGAAGCCGTGCGCTTTGACAGCGCCGATGTACAAGCCAATGTGGCGCTGACAGATTATCTGAAATCGGGCTGGATCGCCGGGCTCAAGACCGACAGCGTCACCAGCCAGACCCGCAATGGCATCGACATGGCCTCGGGCGTCGCCCAGACTGACCAGTGGTTCTTCCGCGTCTCGGTGATGCGGCTGGACGGTCAGGTCTATCGCTTCATCTTCGCCGCCAAGGCCGACAGCACGCGATTTGCCCAGGGCGCCGCCGCCACGCTGGAGAGCTTCCGCCGCACCACGGCCAGCGATCTGGCCAATATCCGCAAGCTGGCGATCCGCATTGTCAGGGCCAAAGCCGGCGACACTGCCGAGAGCCTCGCCAAGCAGATGAACGCGCTCAGTCGCGGTGCGGATCTGTTCTACATCATCAACAACCTCTATCCCGGCGACCCGATTACGGTCGGCGAGCAGTACAAGGTCGTCAGCCTGCAATAGCTATTTGGCGTTGGCGGCTGCCAGCGCTTCGCTCGCGCCATTGTTGAACAGCTCTTCCAGGCTATTGCCCAGCACCGCGAAGCTGCCGATAATAGCCACCGCGATCAGCATGGCGAGCAGCCCGTATTCGATGGCGGTCGCGCCCGATTCCTCGGTGAGGAATGTCCTGATCTTGCCTGCCAACATGTCCATTCCCCCAAGCTCCAATCCCGCGCTGCGCTAGAGCAGATCGCACAAGGCGGCGATCAATGGCGCGTCGGCCGGCGGCATGGGATAATCGCGCAGCGCCTGCGGGCGCACCCATTTGAGCGCGCTATGCTCCCGGGCCTGCGGCGTGCCCTGCCATTTCCGGCACACATAGAGTGGCATCAACAGGTGAAATTTCTCGTAAGAGTGACTGGCAAATGAAACCGGTGCCAGGCAGGCGGTCTGGGTCGCTACACCCAGCTCTTCTTCCAGTTCACGGATCAGCGCCGCTTCGGGCGTTTCTCCCGCTTCGACCTTGCCGCCGGGAAACTCCCAGAGCCCGGCCATGGCCTTGCCCTCGGGACGCCGCGCAATCAGCACCCGGCGATCCGCATCAACCAGCGCACAGGCAACGACCAGAAGTATCGATTGGCTCATGCGGTCCCCGGCAGTCGGTAATGATAGTCATATTGGTGGGCATAGCCCAGGCTCTGATAGAGCGCCTGCGCCCCCAGATTGTCCGCCTGCACATTGAGCGCGGCGACCCGCGCCCCGGCCGCATGGGCCCAGGCATGGCCGGTGCGCATCATGGCACCGGCATGGCCCCGGCGCCGCCGGCTGGCATCGGTTACCACATTGCCGGTAACGACAATGCCATCGGCGATGGCCATCAGGGCGGTGGCGACCGGCGCGCCATCGTCATCATGCAGTACCACGCCGCAGGCTTCCACCGTCATCGCGGCCAGCAGCGCATCAAGCTTGCCGAGCCGTTCGTCGTCATAGCCCGCCAGCCGCTGCTGCACGGCGAGAAAGGCCGGATCGCGCACCTTGTAGATCTGGCCGCGCGGATCGGGTTCGCCGGCCGCAAGCTGCATGGCATAGAGATAGCTCGCGTCGATGGTCCGCCAGCCCAAGCCATCCAGCGCGGTGGCGAGGCCGGGGCCCGCCAGCGGCGTCATGCGGAAAACCGGCGGCAGGCCGCGGGCGGTGAACCAATCCACGGCATTGGCGATGCGGGCGTCAAGGTCGCCTTCATCGCTCGGGTCGAGGCACTGCACCGAATTGGCCCGCTTGGTATAGCCATTGGCGGCGCGGCGCACCCAGCCGCCATCCCACTCGACTTCGATACCGGGCCAGGCGGCGAGCCCGGCGCGTTCAAGAACGCTCGCGTCAGGCAGGCCCATGGCTAGCTCCGGTAATCGCCATTGATGGTGATGTAACCATGGGTCAGGTCGCAGGTGTAGACGCTCGCCTTGCCGGTGCCGAGCCCCAGGCTGGCCGTGATCTCGATCTCCTCGCCCCGCATATAGGCGCTGGTGGCGGCCTCATCATAGATCGGGGCGCGTTCACCATCCCTGGCCACCAGCAGGTCGCCAAAGCGGATCGCCAGCCTGTCGCGGTCGGCCGGCTCGCCCGCCTTGCCCACCGCCATCACCACGCGCCCCCAATTGGCGTCTTCCCCGGCAATGGCCGTCTTGACCAGCGGCGAGTCGGCGATCGACTTGGCGATGCGGAAGGCGCTGGCGTCAGTCACCGCGCCCTCGACATGAATGCAGACCTGCTTGGTGGCGCCTTCGCCATCGCGCACCACCTGAATGGCCAGGTCGAACAGCACATCGCGCAGCGCTTCGCCAAAGACTTCCGCACGCGGATCATTGAGACTCTCGATCGGCTCGACCGCCGCCTTGCCGGTGGCAAAGGCCAGAAGCGTGTCCGAGGTGGAGGTGTCGCTATCGACCGTGATGGCATTGAAGCTGGTGGCGACATGGCGGGCCAGCAGCGCCTGCAGCACCGGGGCGGCAATCGGCATGTCGGTGACCACAAAGCTGAGCATGGTGGCCATGTCCGGCGCGATCATCCCCGATCCCTTGGCAATGCCGTTGATCTTGACCTCGACCCCGTCGATCTCGAGGATCGCGCCATTGAGCTTGGGAAAGGTGTCGGTGGTCATGATCGCCTTGGCTGGGTCCATCCAGGGCGTCGTGCCGAGCTGCGTCGCCATGCTGTCGAGCACGCCGGCAAATTTGTTGGCGTCGAGCGGCTCGCCGATCACCCCGGTGGAGGCCAGAAAGATCTCGTCCGTCGAGCAGCCCAGTGCCTTGGCGGCAAAATCGGCCGTCAGTTGCACGCTGGCGGCGCCCCTGGCGCCGGTAAAGGCATTGGCATTGCCCGAATTGACCACGAGGCCCCGGGCCAGGCCGCCCGCCAGCTTGGCCTTGCACCAATCCACCGCCGCCGAGGAGCATTTCGACCTGGTGAGAACGCCAGCGACAGTGGTGCCGGCGTCGAACGCCATCAGCAGCACATCGGTGCGGTTCTGGTACTTGATGCCCGCCGCGGCCGTGACAAAGCGCACGCCGGCAATGGCCGGCAGGTCCGGATAAGATTTGGGGGCGAGCGGGGAAACCGGATGGGCAGCCATGGTGAAGTCCTCATGCGACGTGGCAAGGGTTTGCCCGAAACGTACGGCAATCGCAAGACATGCCAAAGCGCCGCCTGTCGTGCGGTTGTCGTTTTGTCAGGGTTCGCTCTGGCTAGAGCGATGGTGGCGAGGCGCTTGCCTCGATCAATTGTTTGAGTGTTAGGCAATTGCCTCGCCACCATATCGGGATTTTTTGCAGGTCCGGTTCAGGCGGTACCACTATTGCAGGCCCGGCTGCCGAGTTTCCAACCCGCACGAGGAAGGCGACCCCTCCTCCCCGACAATTCCCACGACCATCACTCGTCATGACTGGGCTCTGACGTGGGCAACGTGGAACAGTATGCAGCAGGTGAAGCTGGCGGGGACAAGTTTTATCGAGGGACGAAATCTGCCCGGTCGCCGGGCGTCACCCTCGGGTCAAGCCCGAGGGTAACGATCGAGTGCGGGAGGGACCAAGGGCCCCAGGCGCCGGAATGGCGGATGCGCTCCCGGCGTAGCGATGGCTGGAGGTCGTCAGGCCGTCGCGGCAGTGGATTTCCTCTTGCCGGCGATGAAGGCGCCGAAATACCGGCTGATGAAGGGCACGATCAGCATGACGATGGTGGTGGCCATGAAGGGGACCAGCACCAGGCTGCGCTGCCACATTTCCCAGCCGGGAGTCAGCGGCATCAGGATGTAGAGATAGACGGTGACGATGGGATAGACGGCCAGGCTCATGACCAGTGCCATGCGCAGCCTGGAGGCAAGGGAGGGTTGCATTTATGATGCTCCTAATAGAAACGGTACGTTCCGTTAAGTATCGGAACGGCACGTTTCGTTCAAGTGCTTTCTTTCGCGTTTCTTTTGACCCATATTGGGGCCATGAACGAAGACACCAACGAGCGCCGCCGGTCTATCGGCGCACGCCGCAACCCCGAGACGGAACAGGCCATTCTCGAAGCCGCCGAGGCGATCATGGCCGAGGAGGGGATCGCCGGCTTCTCCATCGACGCCGTGGCCAGGCGGGCGCGGGCGGGAAAGCCGACCATCTACAAGTGGTGGCCGGGCAAGACGGCCTTGCTGCTTGACGTCTATCACCGGCACAAGCCCGCCTCGGTTCATATGGATACGGGCACCGTGGAGGGTGACGTGTTCGCCTTCCTGACCGGGGTGTTTGCCCATTGGGGCGACACCGGCGCGGGACAGGTGTTTCGCTTCGTGATTGCCGAAGCGCAGCGCGACGCGGTGGCGGCGGCGGCGCTGGTTGAATATTCAGCGGAGCGGCGCATCCAGAGCGGGAAAGTTTTCCAGCGCGGCGTCGAGCGGGGCGAGTTGCGGCCCGATGTCGATGTGGGGCTGTGTGCGGACATGCTGGCCGGGTTCATCTGGCAGCGGCTGCTGACCGGGCGGATCGAGCGCGATCCCGAACAGTTGCGGCTGGTGGCGCGGCAGATGGTGCAGGGGCTGCTGGCGCCCTTGCGCGGCGCCAATGGCCACCGGACGTCACCCTCGGGCTTGACGCGAGGGTGACCATCCGGGGTAGCGACGACGTGCGGCGGCGTCAGCGCTTACTGCGCCGGCGCATCGCCGGCGGTCGCCTCGGTTTCGGTCTGTGCCGCAACAGCGGCGGCCAGATCGGCATCTGGAATGTCGATCGCCACCCCTTCCATCAGCCTGGCGACGGTGTCGTCAAAGCTGGTCATCAGCAATTGCTGCTGCAGCTGCGGGGCCAACTGCTCAAATGTCGGCGGCGCTGACTGGCGCTTTTCTTCCAGACGAATGACATGCCAGCCGAACTGGCTCTCCACCGGCTCGGACACCTGGCCGATATCGCTCAGCCCATAGGCCGCCGTCTCGAACGGCGCCACCATCATGCCCTTGCTGAAAAAGCCCAGATCGCCGCCATTGGCAGCGCCCGGATCGATCGACTTTTCCTTGGCCAGCTCGGCGAAATCGGCGCCGCCGTCAAGCTGCTCCTTGATTGCCTTGGCTTCGTCTTCGCTTGGCACCAGAATGTGGCTGGCCCGGATTTCCTCGGTCGGCTGGAAATCGGCGACGCTCTTGTCATAGGCCGCCCGCACCGCCTCTTCAGTGATGCCCTTGGCAATGGTATCGGCAAAATAGGCGCGGCGCAGCGAACGATCCTTGAGATAGTCGAGGCGCTGCTGGAACAGCGGCGTATCGGCCATGCCGGCGTCGGCACCGGCCTTGGCCATCACCTTCATGTCGATCAGCACCCGCAGCAGGAACGGCTTGCGCTGCGCGGGCGGCATCTGCTGCAGTTCCTGGCTCAGATCTTCAGCCGCAAAGCCCAGATCAGCCTCGGTGATCGGGGCACCATCAACGGTGGCTACCACGGCTTCGGGCGACACTGCGGCCGGTGCGGCATCCTGAGCCGGTGCAGCTGGTGCGGCATCCTGCGCCAGAACCGGGGTCAGCGCCGTCGCCGCCACCATGGTGGCAATAACGCTCGCGGTGCGGGCAAGGCGCAGGGGGGAAAACTTCATCAGGTCGATCTCCTTGGCCGGTGCCAACGGGCAGCGTCCCGGCGTATTGATGGCTGGCAAACAGGTGCCACTATATAGTCGGGTGACTGGCTGACACGACAAGGGGGCCAAATTGCGCCACAGGCCATTTTGTCAGCAACCAAAGCGGGCAAAGCACCATTTCGGTCCGGTTTTCGGCAGGCCAAAACAGGTGTGGCTGATTTCGGCGACGTTGACAAGACAGGGGCCCGCTCTTACATCTCACGCGCTTTTCCGTCGCTCGGCGGGGATACATGAATTCAAAGCCGGAAAGGCTTTCTCATCGCGCTGACGATGGCCTGGCGGAGCCTGTCCGCTTCCCCAACCGCGCCCCGATGAGTCATCGAAGGACCTGACATATGGCACTTGCTGCGCTCGCCCGGCGGATTTTCGGGTCTACCTCCGATCGGCACGTCAAGCGGTACCACGGCAAGGTTGCCGCCATCAACGCGCTGGAGACAGAACTCGAGCAACTCAGCGACGAAGCGCTGCAGGCCCGCACTGCCCAGTTCAAGCAGCAACTTGAACAGGGCGCCGATCTTGACGATCTGATTGTCCCCGCTTTCGCCACCGTGCGCGAAGCGTCCAAGCGCGTGCTCGGCATGCGCCATTTCGACGTGCAGCTGATCGGCGGCATGGTGATGAATGAGCGCGGTATCGCCGAGATGCGTACCGGTGAAGGCAAGACCCTGGTGGCAACGCTGCCAATGTATCTCAACGCCCTGACCGGCAAGGGCGCCCATCTGGTCACCGTCAACGACTATCTGGTCAAGCGCGACGCCGCCTGGATGGGCCAGGTCTACAATTTCCTCGGCCTGACCACCGGCACCATCGTGCATGGCATGACCGATATGGAGCGCAAGGCCGCCTACGCCGCCGACATCACCTACGGCACCAATAACGAGCTGGGCTTCGACTATCTGCGCGACAATATGAAATATACCCGCGAGCAGATGGTGCAGCGTGGCCATGTCTTCGCCATCGTCGATGAGGTGGACTCCATCCTGATCGACGAGGCGCGCACGCCTCTGATCATCTCGGGCCCCTCGGAAGACCGCTCCACGCTCTACACCACGCTCGATGCCCTGATGCCGATCATCGAGGAGGGTGATTTCGAGCTCGACGAAAAACAGCGCGCCGCCACCTTTACCGATGCCGGCATCGAAAAGCTCGAGGCCCGGCTGGCCGCCGACGGCCTGCTCAAGGGCGATTCCATGTATGACGTGGAGAACGTTGCCCTGGTGCACCACGCCAATTCGGCCCTGCGCGCCCACAAGCTGTTCCGCAAGGACAAGGACTACATCGTCCGCGACACGCCCGAGGGCGGTGAAGTGGTTATCATTGATGAGTTCTCGGGCCGCATGATGCCGGGCCGCCGCTATTCGGAAGGCCTGCACCAGGCGCTCGAAGCCAAGGAACACGTCAAGATCCAGCCGGAAAACCAGACCCTGGCCTCGATCACCTTCCAGAACTATTTCCGCCTCTATGAAAAGCTTGCCGGCATGACCGGTACGGCGGCCACCGAGGCCGAGGAATTCGCCGACATCTACAAGCTCGACGTGGTGACCATCCCCACCAACCTGCCGGTGATGCGCGTCGATGATGAAGACGCCATCTTCCGCACCGCCGAGGAGAAATTCGACGCCATCGCCACGCTGATCAAGGAATGCCAGGATCGCAACCAGCCCGTGCTGGTCGGCACCACCTCGATCGAGAAGTCGGAAATGCTGGCCGATCTGCTGCGCAAGAAGAATGTCGGCAGCATGAACGTGCTCAATGCCCGTCACCATGAGCAGGAAGCCTTCATCGTCGCCGATGCCGGCCTGCCCGGCGCCATCACCATCGCCACCAATATGGCCGGTCGCGGCACCGACATCCAGCTTGGCGGCAATCTCGAAATGCGCATCGAGCGCGAAACCGCGGGCCTCGAAGGGGAAGCCCGCGAGGCCAAGATCGCCGACATCAAAACCACCATCGCCGCCGACAAGGCCAAGGCGCTGGCCGCTGGCGGGCTGATGGTGATCGGTACCGAGCGCCATGAAAGCCGCCGCATCGACAACCAGTTGCGCGGCCGTTCCGGTCGTCAGGGCGACCCCGGCCATTCGGCCTTCTTCCTGAGTCTGCAGGACGATCTGATGCGCATCTTCCCGGTCGAAAGCATGGATTCCATGCTCGGCAAGCTGGGGCTCGAACAGGGCGAATCGATCACCCATCCCTGGGTGTCCAAGGCCATCGAACGCGCGCAGGGCAAGGTGGAAGCCCGCAATTTCGACATCCGCAAGAACATCCTGAAATACGACGACGTGATGAACGATCAGCGCAAGGTGATCTTCGAGCAGCGTCTCGAAATGATGGACGCCGAGGACATCAGCGAGATCGTCATCGATATGCGGCACGACGTGATCGACAACATCGTTGCCAAGGCCATTCCGCCCCGCTCCTATCCCGAGCAGTGGAAGGCCGAGCAATTGCAGGCCGCCGCCAAGACCTATCTCAATATCGACGTGCCGGTGAGCGAATGGGTCGCCGAGGAAGGCATTGATGCCGAGACGGTCACCCGGCGCCTGATCGAAGCTGCCGATGCCCAGACCGCCGCCAAGGAGGCGCGCACCATTGCCGCCATGCAGGCAGCCGGCTCGGCCAATCCGGCCGTCATGCGCCAGGTGGAAAAATCCATCGTGCTGCAATCGATCGACGGGCTGTGGCGCGAACATCTGGTGACGCTCGACCATCTCTCCAAGGTGGTGGGTTGGCGCGGCATTGCCCAGCGCGATCCGCTCACCGAATACAAGCAGGAAGCCTATGAGCTGTTCCAGAGCCTGCTGGAGAACCTGCGCGAGCTGGTGACCACCCAGCTCAGTCATGTCGAGCTGCAGCCGCGCCCGGTAGCGCCGCCCGCGCCTGACCTGACTGGCCTGCGCGAGACCCATATCGACCCGCTGACCGGCGAGAACGACGCAAGTGGCGACGACACCGTCTATGACGCCGTGGCTGGCGCCGACGGCGATGCCGCGCTGCGGCCGGTTGATCCCAAGCTGCTGGTTGGCGTGGCCCGCAACGCCCCCTGCCCCTGTGGCTCGGGCAAGAAGTTCAAGCACTGCCACGGCCAGTTCTAGCCGCAGGCTGCGATAGTCAAAGGCCCGGGAGCGATCCCGGGCCTTTTTTATGTCTCGCTCGGCAAGCGCCTAGACCAGCGCGGTGATGGTTTTCTTCTTCCACACCAGCATGTACCAGGCGCCCTGCAGCACCATCATCATGGTGAAGCTGGCGGCATAGGCCACCCAGATCCCGGTCAGTCCCAGGCTGGTCTGGCTCAGCCAGATGGCGCCCGGCAGCTCAATGCCCAAAATGCAAGCCAGCGACAGCACCATGGGCGCCAGCACCGTGCCGCTGGAACGCATCACCCCTGAGAATACAACGCTCCAGCCAAAGGCGATGACGCTCCACAGCACCACATGCAGCAGCGTCGCGGTCATCTCGATCACCGCCGGATCGGTGATGAACAGCGCCACCAGATGCCCGCTGAACAAATAGGCCAGCAGCACCAGCGTGCCGGTGATGATACCATTGAGCAGCAGCGCCGTGCGGGTGATGGCCCCGAGCTGGTGGATCTGCCCGGCGCCGATCGCCTGCGCCCCGAATATCGAGGCGGCAATGCCGATCGACATGGCCGGGAACTGCACATAGCTCATTACCTGACCCAGGGCGCCATAGGCGGCAGTCGCGTCCGAACCGAAGCGGTTGACCAGCCCAACAATGACGATACCCGCCACCGATGACACCACCATCTGCAGCCCTGCCGGCACGCCCAGCCGCAGGATCAGTCCAAGCAGCTTGAAGTCGGGTCGCAGCATGGCGCCCAGCAGTTGGGCATCGGGCGCCAGGGGCATCTTCCGCGCCCGCATGAAGAAGAACAGGAAGATCAGCACGCTGGCAAAGCCGGCAATGAAGGCCACTGCCGCCGCATTGACCCCCAACTGCGGCAGGCCGAACCAGCCCAGGATCAGTGCCGGCGTCACCACCAGGGTAACGGCCAGCGACAGGATCAGCGCAAACAGCGGCGTCATGGTATCGCCAACGCCGCGCAGCACCGAGGTCACCACGATGAAAACGAAAAAGCCCGGCATGCCGATCAGCATGATGCGGGCGTAGCCCACCGTCAGGGGCAGGATATTGGCCGGCACCCCCAGCAGGCCCATGATCTGCTCGGTCCACACCCCGCCGATCACCGCCACCACCAGCCCGAGCGCAATGGCGGTGACCAGCGTCGTGCCGGCCACCTGCTTGACCTTGTCGAGTTTGCGCGCCCCCCAGGCCTGGCCGATCAGAATGGTCGACCCCGCCGACAGGCCGATGAGGAAACTGAGCAGGAAAAACAGGATCGGAAAGAAGGTGGCAACCGCCGCCAGCGCTTCGACACCGATCAGTTGCCCGATATAGATCGAGCTGACCGTGCCGGAGAGCGCCTGCAGGATATTGGCCGCCATCAGCGGCACCAGGAAGCTGGCAAAGCGTTGCCACAGCGGCCGGGATTGGGGGATCATCTGAACACTCCAGGAAATCGCTTGACCAGAAATCGCGTCATGATGCGCACCACATCACGGGCCCGGTTGCAAGCCGCCGCCAAACAGGGTTCGGTACCGCTGCAGAGAGCGATCCAGGGGCCACAGCGGCAGGCTGGGGGACGGGCGCGGGAGGCTTGAAACGATACGGGCGCTGTCCTTAGGCCCGGGCCGCCTACCCGTCAATGCCCATTGCCGGTCCCGTTGCGGCGCCCCATCAGCGCCGGCAATGGCAGTGATCACCAGATGTCATCGCCGCACACCGATTTGCCGGTGCGCTCGCCGCCCCCGAACGCTATGGAAGGGCCATGAGCCGTATCGCCCCGCCCAGCCCCCGTTTTGCCGACCAGTTCTATGCTGGCGCCCGCGCCTGCCTGCCCGTGGTCATTTCGGTGGCCGCCTATGGTCTGGTCTGGGGCGTGCTGGCGCGGGGCGCCGGCCTGAGCCCGCTTGAGGTGATGCTGATGAGCGGGCTGGTATTTGCCGGCGCCGCCCAGTTCGTGGCACTCGACCTGTGGACCGTGACCCCGGCCACCCTGCCCATCGGCCCGCTGATCATCGCCGCACTGATCATCAATCTGCGCTATCTGCTGCTCACCGCCACGCTGCGCCCGCTGTTCAAACCCGATTCGGGCGTGAAGGATGCGCTGAAGATGGCGCTGGTGACGGACGAAAACTGGGCCATGACCGTGCTCGAAATGAAACGGGGCCGCGGCAGCGTCGGCTTTCTCATGGGCGGGGGCGCTCTGGCCTATGTCTGCTGGATGGCCACCACCATGACCGGCCATGTTCTGGGCTCGGTGATTGATGACCCGGCCCGCTATGGCCTCGACTTCGCCTTTACCGCCACCTTCCTGGTGCTGCTGCTGGGGATGTGGAAATCCAGGGCCGATCTGCTGCCCTGGGCGGTCGCCGCTCTCAGCGCCATCATCGCCTCGAGGCTGGTCGATGGCAGCTGGCATATCCTGATCGGCGGCCTGGTGGGCAGTCTGGCCGGGGCCCTTGCCGACAAGGTACGCCATGTGGACTAGCCCCGAAGCCCTTTATGCCATTGCCGGCATGGCGCTGGTCAGCTTTGCCGTCAAGGCGGCTGGCCTGCTGCTGGCCAATCGCCTGCCCCGGCATGGCTTTGCCGCCGCCTGGCTCAGCCACATTCCCGGCGCCGTGCTGGCCGCGCTGGTGGCGCCGGCCCTGGTCACCGGCAGCCTGGCCGAAATCTTCGCCGCTGCCGCCACCGTCCTGGTCTATCTGGCCAGCCGGAACCTCTTTGCCGCCATGGCCTGCGGCGTGTTCTGCGTCTATCTCGCCCGGCTGGCGCTCGGCGCCTAAACCCGCAAACAGCCAGTTGCAGCGCAACCCGACCTGCGCTAGAGACTTGCCTCGTGCCCTCCTGGCGGAATGGTAGACGCAGAGGATTCAAAATCCTCCGCTGCGAGGCGTGCCGGTTCGAGTCCGGCGGAGGGCACCACTTTCACCTCAAGAGCGTCGTCGTCAGGCAAAGATGGGCCCGGCCAGCGTCGTAGCCGCCCGCCCCGGTGGGCGCGGCGGCGCAGCCTTGCTATTTCTGGGCGATGGCGATCTTGCGTTCCGCCGGTTTCGTGCCGGGCTTTTTCGGCATGGTGACGGTCAACACACCCTTGTCGAATTTGGCACTGATGGCCGCCTCATCCACATTTGGCGGCACCGGCATGGTCCGTTCGAAGCGGCCATAGCGGCGTTCCACGAGATGGAAATCGTCTTTGTCGTCCTTCTTTTCCATCTTCTTTTCGCCTCTGAGCAAGAGCATGCCGCTCTGGGTGGAGAGGTCGAAATCCTGCTCGGTCATGCCGGGCAACTCGGCTGTCAGTACGATGGCGGTGTCGTTTTCGACCACGTCAATGGACGGCGACAGGAATTTGTCGAACCCCTTGCCATCGGTCTTGCTGATGTGGCGGCCAAAAAACGATTCCAGCGCAGAATCCATTTCCTTGCGAAACTCTACGAAAGGCCCCTCTGACCAGAGGCTCGGCAGAAAACCGGACGATTTATCGTTCATGTCATCCTCCATCCATGCGCGCTCACGACGCGACTGGAAAGCAGTGTCGGACCGGCCGGCGGCGATGTCATTGATATGGGTCAAAGTCCGGCTTGTGGGCCGCTCCCGGCGAGCTCTGCGGCCCGCGCATGACGGGGCGGACCACCATGCTCATCGCGCATGGCGTTAACCTTATTCCTTACCGGAGACTTAACGGTTTCCGTCGCATTTTACCGGAAAGTTCACCACGCCCTTGCCCAGGAGGTCTTCCATGAAGCGCCAGGCCCTTTCCGTTGCAGCCCTGCTGCTCTTCGTTCCCGCCGTCCACGCCGCCGATCTGGGTTGGAACAGTGGCACCAGCACCATGTATTCGCCGACCCCGGCCGCCGGCTGGGAAGGTTTTTATGCCGGCATCAACGCCGGCTATGGCTGGGGCAATGTGGCCCGGCAGCCGGCTGGCGGCGCCAGGACCGAACACAATTCCGGCGGCTGGCAGCTTGGCGGCCAGGCCGGCTACAATATGGATATGGGTGGCTTCGTGCTGGGCGCCGAGGGCGATCTGCAATTCGCCTCGATCAGCTATGAAGAAGATCAGGGTATCGCCGGCAAATTCAAATCCGGCATGGATCTCTACGGTACCATTCGTGGTCGCGCCGGCATGACGTTTGGCACCGTGATGCCCTATGTCACCGGCGGTTTCGCCGCCGGCCGCGGCAGCGCCAGCGTCACAAGCACAAGCAATGTCGTGACCTCGCAGTCTGCAGCTCATGTCGGCTGGACCCTTGGCGTCGGCCTGGAAGCACAGGCCACCGACAAGATCACTGTCAAGGCCGAGTATCTCTATGTCGATCTGGGCACCCAGGCCTATAATGGCCTGCCCGGCGGCAATCAGGACATCACCCAGCGCTTCGGCGTGGTCCGGGCCGGCCTCAACTACAAGTTCTAGTCTTGCCCGCACCCACCGCGCCGGGCCATGCTCGGCACGGTGGAGGGCTGAACATGGGCACGACAGGCATGGTGCGCACTGGAACGGCCGGCTGGGTTTTTACCCCCTGGCGCGGCACGTTTTATCCTGACGGTCTGGTGCAGAAAGACGAGCTGGCCTATGCCAGCTCGCGCCTGGGCAGTATCGAGATCAACGCCACGTTCCGCGCCAACCAGAAGCCGGCCAGCTTCGCCAAATGGGGTGAGCAGACCCGCGCGGGCTTTGTGTTTTCCATCAAGGGACCGCAACTGGTCACCCATATCAGGCGGCTGCAGCACTGCGAGATCGAGCTCGCCAATTTCTTCGCTTCGGGCCCCCTGGCCCTGGGCAGCAAACTCGGCCCCTTTATCTGGCAATTGCCGCCCAGCCTGAGTTTTGACGCAGCAGTGCTGGGCGATTTTCTTGACCTGCTGCCCAAGACCATTCCCGACTATGTGGCGCTGGCCGGCAAGTCGGATGGGCGGCTCAAGAGCGATCCCTATCTGCAGGCCGAAGGCGTCGGCCCGATCCGCCACGCCATCGAATTGCGCCACCCCAGTTTCGATGACCCCGCCGTCAACGCCCTGCTGGCCACGCACAATGTGGCGCGGGTGATCGCCGATACCGCCGACAACCCGCACCGCACGCTGACCGCCGACTTTGCCTATTGCCGCCTGCAAGGCCCGGCCCATGACGCCACCCAGGGCTACCAGCCCGCCGATATTGCCAGCTGGGCGGAGACGATGGACGGCTGGACGGCAGCGGGCAAGGACGTGTTTGCCTATTTCGTGCATGAGGACAAACTGCACGCCCCCGCCAACGCCATCGCCCTGCGTCAGGCCCTCGGCATCACCCTGCCCGGCGATTGATCAAAACCACGTTTCCCGGCTGGTCCTTGCGCCCCGGGCAGGCTAATCATTTTCCCGTCTCAAGCGTCACCGAAAGACCTCCCATGCCGGCATCACTCCTGCACCCGCTCGACAAGAAATCTGCCGGCCTCGCCTTCATTCTGGGACTGGCAACGATTTGGGGCGCCTGGATCAGCCAGCTCGTATTCGGCCTGTTTCCCTGCGAACTCTGCCTGGAACAGCGCATGGCCTATTATTATGGCCTGCCCCTGCTGCTGGTCGTGCTGATGACCTGGAACCGCCTGCCGCTGACCGTCTGGTACATTGCCATGGCCATCGTCACCGCGATTTTTGCCTGGAGCGTTTACATGGGCAGCTATCACGCCGGCGTCGAATGGGGCTTCTGGCCCGGCCCGACCGCCTGCACCGGCGTTGGTGAGGCCATGGATTTTGGGGCCCTGAGCAGCATGACCCCGGTGATTGGCTGCGATGTGGTGCAGTTCCGCTTCCTGGGCCTGTCGCTGGCCGGCTATAATGCGCTGATCTCGCTGGCCATCGTGGGGCTGCTCGGCCTGTCGATCTGGGCCCAGGCGCGGCAGCCAAAGCGGGACTAGTCGCCGAGGGCCCGCTCAATATCCATCGCCGTCGACAAAATGCGCAGGACCTGAACCCGGTCCTCTGCCACGGCATAAAGGATGGCATATCGGCCATGCGGCCGGCGACGGATGGCCTGCCTTTCAAAGCCAGGCAGGACCGGATAGCGCCGAGCCCGATCGGCCAGACCCTCGCACGCCTCTTGCAACTCGTCGACAAAGCTGAAGGCTCGATCGGGATTGTCGGCGGCGATATAGAGCGCGATATCGAGCAAGTCGCTTTCGGCTTGCTCGGACAGTTCCACTCGCATCACGACGCCTTCTTGGCCGCCGCTTCCTCTATGCGTTTTCGAACCCGCTCAAACACCTCATCGGCGGGATGGACCCGACCGGCGTCGATGTCGTCCTGCCCCACCTGAATTTTAGCGGTGAGCTCGCGAAATCGCGCCTCGCGCTCCTGCACCAGGCGCACGCCTTCGCGCAGCACTTCGCTTTTGGAATTGTAGCGGCCGGTCGCGACGAGCTCGCTGACCGCCTGTTCAAGGGCTTCGCCCAGTTCTGCACTGATCGCCATGACGTGACCTCCGGAATGCGCCAACCAATAATAGTTATTGGCAGACTTGCCGGCAAGGGACCCTAGGGCTCGAGCTCGATGTCCCAGTACAGATAATCCAGCCAGCTCTGGTGCAGATGGTTGGGCGGGAAGGCCCGGCCATTATTGTGCAGATCATGCACGCTGGGATGGTAGGGCGCCTGATGGGGAAACATGCGGATTTCGCTCGGCATCCGGTTGGCCTTGCGCAGATTGCACGGTGCGCAGGCGGCCACCACGTTCTCCCAGGTCGTCTGTCCACCCTTGGAGCGGGGAATGACATGGTCAAAGGTCAGGTCTTCGCGCGAGCCGCAATACTGGCAGGTGAAGCGATCGCGCAGGAAGACGTTGAAGCGGGTGAACGCCGGATTGCGCGCCGGCTTGACGTAATCGCGCAGCGACACCACGCTGGGCAACCGCATCTCAAAGCTGGGTGAGTGGATGATGGTATCGTACTGGCTGACGATATTGACCCGATCCAGACACACCGCCTTGATCGCGTCCTGCCAGGACCAGAGCGATAGCGGGTAGTAGCTGAGAGGCCGGAAATCGGCATTCAGCACCAGCGCGGGACAGGCCTCAGGCGACACGTGGATGGTCACTTGAGTCTCCCGGAAAGAGAATCGCGTAAGTCCATATCTCCTTTATACTATGCCCTTTGTGTCAGGGCTGTGAAGCGGGGATCGTGCTTATTTTGCGGCGACCCGGGCGATGAACTGGCTGGCAAATTCCAGCCCGTCCGGGGCGATGCCATGTCCGGTGCCGGGGCTGACATGATAGTGCACCGGCACACCGGCCAGCCGCAGCGCAATGTCGGCATCAGCACTGCGCTCGGGGTCAACCACCGTATCGGCATCGCCATGCACCAGGCACACGGGCGGTTGCGCCAACCCCGGCTGACCAAAGCCCTCGGGCGGCAGAAAAGCCCCGGAGAACGCAACAATCCCCATCAGCCGCTCCGGCAGCGACAGGCCGACATGCAGCGCCATCATGGCGCCCTGGCTGAAGCCGACCAGCAGGGTCTGTTCCGGCGCGATTCCGGTCTGCGCCCACAGATCGGTCAGAAACTCGAGCAGCACCGGCCGTGCCCTGGTGCAGCCAGTCTGCCGGCTGGCCAGCTTGTTGCCGACAAAATCCACCGCGAACCACTGAAAGCCATCGGCCAGACCCTCACAGCGCTGCGGCGCATTGGGCGAAATGAACACCGCATCGGGCAGCACATCCTGCCAGTGGGGCGCCAGCCCGATCAGATCGGCGCCATTGGAGCCATAGCCATGCAGCAGCACCACCGCCTGTTGCGGCGCACCGCCCGATCTGGGGGGCAGCATGGGGCCGGAGAGCTTGGTCACAGGGCAATTCCTTCCTGGTCGCGCAGCGCCGCAAAATAGCGCCAGAATAACAGCGCCGCTGCTGAACGATGCGGCGTCCACGCTGCGGCAAGGCCGATCATGTCCTTGATCGTCGGCCGAGCGTCAAGGGCCAGCCCATGCTGCACCGATTTGAGCAGCGCCAGATCGCCGGCCGGGAACACATCGGGATGCCCGGCGCAGAACATCAGATAGACTTCCGCAGTCCACGGCCCGATCCCCTTATGCGCCGTCAGATAGGCCACCGCCTCACGGGCCGGCAGGGTTTCGAGATGGTCGAAATCCAGCTCGCCCGCCACCATCGCCTCGGCTATCACCCGCACCGTGCGAAATTTGCTGCCCGAAAAGCCCACTCCCCGCACGGTCTCCTCGCTGAGCTGCAGATAGCTGGCCGGATCAAGCGCCCCCGGCAGCTGTTCGAAGCGGCTCCAGATGGCGCGCGCACTGGCCACCGAAACCTGCTGGCCGGTAATGACCTTGGCGATGCCGGCAAAGCCCGGCGTGGTGATGCGTGGCAGCACCACCCCGGCGCGCGCCCGTACTGGCACCAGACGCGGATCAGTCATGACCAGCCCATCAAGATGGGACGCAATGACCTCGACGCTGTCCAGACGCGGTGACGGGACAATTGTTGTCATGCTAGAAGGCGCCCGTGTCGAAAAAACCATCCCACCATCCTGTCCTGCGCTTTGCCCCCAGCCCCAATGGCCTGCTCCATCTCGGCCATGCCTTTTCCGCGCTGGTAACCTGGCAGGCTGCCCGGGCCCTAGGTGGCACCAGCTTGCTGCGGATCGAAGACATCGACACCGAACGCTGTAAACCCGAATTCGTCGACGCAATCTTTTCTGACCTGGCCTGGCTGGGCCTCGACTGGCCGACCCCGGTCATGCTGCAGTCCGAACGGCTCGATGTCTATGCCGATGCCGGCAATCACTTGCGCCATGCCGATCTGCTCTACCCCTGCTTCTGCAGCCGCAGCGACATTGCCGCGCTGTCCAGCGCAACCGATCCCGATGGCGCCCCGCTCTATGCCGGCACCTGCCGGCAGCTCGATCGTGGCCAGCAGATTGAACGGCTGCAACGCGGCGATCCGGTGCAGTTCCGGCTCGATACGCAGACGGCACTGGACCGCGTCGGCATGCTGACCTATTCGGTCGTGGGGCCGCTGATTACCGACCGGCCGCAGATCCGCTATGCCCGGCCCGAACGCTGGGGCGACGTGGTGTTGCAGCGCAAGGGCATCCCGACCAGCTACCACCTCAGCGTCGTTGTCGACGACGCCGCGCAGGCCATCACCCACGTCACCCGGGGCCGCGACCTGGAGGCCGCCACGGACCTGCATGTGCTGCTGCAAATGCTGCTGGGCCTGCCCACCCCGATCTATCATTTCCACCGGCTGATCCTGGCCGATGACGGCAAGAAGCTGTCCAAATCCAAGGGCTCGCCATCCCTGGCGAGCCTGCGCGAGGCCGGCTGGACGCCCCAAGATGTGCGCCGGGCCCTGGGGCTCTAGCGCTTCTGCCGGCCGATCGGCCCCAGATGGGTGAAGCCGAACCCCTCGGTTGATTTGAGGCCATAGCCCAGCATCCGGTCGAACCCCGCATGGGCCAGCCACAGCGCGCCCATCGCCGAAAGCAGCGGCAGGCCGAGGGCCAAGCCGACCGCCATCAGCACCAGGCCCAGGCCGTAAAGATGGACGCTGTTATAGACCACCGCGCCCACCTTGCGGCCCAGCCCATAGGCGGCAAAGCTGAGGTCAGGGGCAAAGAACAGTACCAGGGCGCTCCACCAGACCAACCCCGTATCGCTCCGGACAAACAGCGCAAGGGCCGCCCCGAACACCAGCGCCCCCTCCGCCCGCTGCCAGAGCACCACGCCCGTCGTTTCTTCCGCTCTCATCGCCATCTCCTTACGCTGCTCTGCGAGTCTGGAGCCGTTCGCCCAGCGTGGCCGCCACGGCCGCGTCGAACGGGGTCGCAAAATCGGCGCCCAGCAGGGCGTCGAGCCGACTGTCGACCAGCTCCATTGGATTGTTCCACAAATAGCGCATCTTGACGATCTCGCGCATGACACCATTGACCAAGCCCATGGCGCGCAGGGCCAGCCACGGCATGGGCGCCACTTGAAGCGGCGCCCCCCACCCCTTGATGACGGCGTCCATCATTTGCCTGTTGGTAACAAAATGCCCGGCGAAGTGAAAATTCTCGAAGGCATCCAGCGTGTCGCGTTGCGCGCCGAGCACCGCGAAGGCACGGCCCAGATCGGGCAGATAGGCCCAGGCATGCGCCAGGTCGAGATCCGCCAGATGCAGAACCCTGCCCTTGCCGATATCCATCAACATGGCCTGATCGAACCAGTCGCCGGTACTGTGGGGACCATAGAAGTCGCCGGCCCGCACGATGATGGTCTGGAACTTGCCCGCCCGTGACGCGGCAGCCAGCATCTCCTCCTGCCGCACCCTGATGGCGCCGCGCGGCGTCTGCGGCACCTGCGGTGTATGCGGTGTCATGCGCCGGTCGCTGGCGGCGTAATTATACACATTGCCCGGAAACATCAGTGTTTTGCCGCTATTGCCCATGGCGGCAATCACCGTCGCCAGCTGCGCCTCGGCGCGGCCCTTGTCCCATTTGTCATAGGGCAGGTTCAGCGCGTTGACGACGATATCGGCCTGGGCGATGGCGGCGGTGACATCGTCCAGCCGGCTGGCATCGCCCTTGACGAATTCCACCCCGGGGATCGGTTGTCGATTGGTGCGGCCAAAGCCGCGCACGGTAAATCCGGCAGCGTTGAACGCCACCGCCGCGTGATGGCCGATATGGCCATTGATACCCAGAACCGTAATATTGCCTTTGCTCATGACCGCTCTCCATTGCTGGTGCCAGCAACTTGGCCTATTCATTTCCGTCGTGAAATCAGCCAAAGTCGCAGAATAGGCATTCAAGAATGAATAGGGAGCCAGACTGGGCATTGTGGCGCAGCTTTGCGGCAGTGGTGGCCAATGGCTCGCTGTCAGCTGCGGGCCGCGAATTGGGCATCAGCCAGCCCACCGTGGGCCGCCACATTGAAACCCTCGAGGCCGATCTTGGTCTTGCCCTGTTCGAGCGCACGCTGAGCGGCCTCAAACCCAACAGCATCGCGCTGCGCCTGTACGAGCCGGTGTCAGAGGCCCAGTCGGCGCTGGCCGGGGCGGCCATCATGGCCGAAGGCGCCCAGGCCGAATGGGGGGGCACGGTTCGCCTCACCGCAAGTGCGGTGATTTCCAACTATGTACTGCCGCAATTGCTCGGACCGATTCGCGAGCGCTACCCCGGCATCGCTATCGAAACGGTGCCCTCTGATTCCGCCGAAAACCTGCTGCTGCGCGAGGCCGATATCGCCATCCGCATGTTTCGCCCGACGCAGCTGGAACTGATCTCCCGCCATCTCGGCGACCTGCCCCTGGTCGCAACCGCCCGGCAAAGCTACCTCGACCGGCGCGGCACGCCGCGCCAGGCCGCCGACCTCTACGACCATGATCTGATCGGGTTTGATCGCTCCGACGCCATCATTGCCCACGCCCGGACCCTCGGCCTGGTGCTGCGGCGCGACCAATTTGCCCTGCGCTCGGACGATCAGCCGCACCTGTGGGAGTTGATCAAGGCGGGGCTGGGTATAGGGTTTGCACAGGCCCGGCTGGTGCATGATACGCCCGGCATGGTCGCCTTGCCCATCGATCTGTCCATTCCCCCGCTGCCGGTCTGGCTGACCACCCACAGGGAATTGTTCACCTCGCACCGAATTCGTGCCATCTATGATGCGCTGGCCGACGGGCTCGTTGCGTATATAGTTGGCTAGCCAGCTTCTGTAGGAAAACATGCAAATCGCCCTCAATATCGCCGTCGCGCTTGCCCTGATGTTCGTCGTGGTTGTCCTGGGCCTGGGCCTGTGGAACATGGTCAAAGGCGGTTCGGGCAATACCAGCCAGCGCCTGATGCGCCTGCGCGTGCTGGGTCAGGCCGTTGCCCTGGCACTGCTGCTGGGCGTCCTGTTTCTTTCCGGCGGCGGTAGGGGTTAACCAGCATGATCAAGATCAATCGCATCTATACCAGGCAGGGCGACAGTGGCAGCACCGGGCTGGTGCGGGGTCCCCGGCGCCCGAAATATGATTTGCGGGTGGAAGCCTATGGCACGGTTGAAGAGGCCAATGCCTGCGTCGGCGTGGCCCGCATTCATTCGGGTGCGCAGCCCAAGATCGACAAACTCCTGAGCCGTATCCAGAACGATCTGTTCGATGTCGGATCCGATCTGGCGACCCCCGGCGCCGACGATACCGACACGGACCACCCCACGCTGCGCGTCCGCCCGATCCAGACCGAGGCGCTGGAAAAAATGATCGACCAGTACAATGAGTCGATCGCGCCACTGAACAGCTTCGTGCTGCCGGGTGGGACGCCGCTGGCCGCCGCCCTGCATGTGGCCCGCACCGTGACCCGGCGTGCCGAGCGCATCACCGTGGAGCTGGCGGCGAACGAACCCGATACCAATCCTGAAACCCTGCGTTACCTCAACCGGCTCTCGGATCTGCTGTTTGTGCTGTCGCGGGTTGCCAATGCCAATGGCACGGCCGATGTGCTGTGGGTGCCCGGCAGCAATAGCGATCTGAAAAAGGGCTGAGACTGTCAGGTGGCCGGCGGTCCCATGGCGTTAATCGCCGGTTAACGCCGCAGACTCGCGATCAGGAGCAATACCACCATTCATTGCAGGATTTGTTTACACCTGCCCGGTAGAATCAGCACCTGGACCATGATCGAAAAGGAGGTCCGCCATGAATACTGACCTCTCGACCCAGATGCTGTCCATGAACGCGGCCTCGCTGCAGAACAGCGTCCAGATCGCCGTGTTCAAGAAGCAGCACGACATGCAGACAGATCTGCTCAATACCCTGATGCAGACCGCCCTGTCCGCGCCGCCGCCCGGCCAGGGCCTCAAGATCGACAAGCAGGCCTGACCTCGGCGCACCGGATCGGGAGCACCAGACCATGAGCAGTGATCTGTCCGTCAGCCCCATCGTCATGATCAACCGCATCGCCGCGCGCGAAGCTGCGTCCGGCGACGTGCATCTGGCCAAGGTCGCCGAACTGCGCATGCGCCTTGCCACAGCCGAGAGCGCGCAGCAGGCCCGCGCCGCCTTGCTCGATCCCAGCCCTGCTCTACCGCCCGCGCTCACCGGCGCCGACGTCGACCGACTGGTCTAGCGCGCCGCCTGCAGCCCGATCAGGGCTTCAACCACCGCTTCGCCATCGGCTGTGTTCCACTCGGCTGGCCCCTGCAGCACGCCCAGCTCACAGCCATTTTCGTCCAGCACCAGCGTCGCCGGCAGGCCGACCGCGACCGCCTGCTGCTTGAGGCGATCGAAAGCGGCAAAGGTGTTGTCGGCATAGAGCGGCAGGTTGGCGAATGTGTTGTCGGCGAGGAATTTCTCGGCCTTCACCAGGCCATTTTCCCCGATATCGAGATTGATCGGCAGCACCATGAAGCTGTCAGAATTATACTTGGTGGCCAGTGCGTCGAGCGCGGGCATCTCCTCGCGGCACGGCACGCACCAGCTGGCCCAGAAATTGACCAGCAGCGCCTTGCCCCTGAAATCCGCAATGGTCAGCGCGGTACCCGCGGCATCCTTGAACGCCAGGGTGGCGTAACCGCGCCCTTCGCCAGTGCCATTGAGCGCGGCCAGTTCACCCACCGCCGCCGCATCAATGGCCGCGGCAGCGTCTGCCTGCACCGGACATTCCCGGGCCACCCCGGCATTGCCGAGCCACACCCACGCCGCTATAGCTACGGCCAATCCCGCCACCCCCAGCGTGACCAGCAGCCGAACCCGGCTGGAAGCTCCGGGGCGAGGCGCGTGCGTATCGGTCATAACAGGTCTCCGAGGTATTCGATGAGCAACAAAATGTGGGGCGGCCGGTTCGCTACCGGTCCCGACGCCATCATGGAGGAAATCAACGCCTCGATCGGTTTCGATCAGCGCCTGTTCCGCCAGGATATTGCCGGATCGATCGCCCATGCCACAATGCTCGCCGAGACGGGCATTCTGACGCAGGACGATCGCCAGACCATTATTGCCGGTCTAACCGAGGTGCTCGCCGAAATCGAGAGCGGCAGTTTCACGTTCTCGCGGGCGCTTGAAGACATTCACATGAATGTGGAAAGCCGGCTGCGCGAAAAGATCGGCGATGCGGCCGGCAGGCTGCACACCGCCCGCTCGCGCAACGATCAGGTGGCGACCGATTTCAAGCTCTATGTTCGCGACACCATTGATACGCTGGTGGCCCAGATCGCCGCCCTGCAACTGGCACTGGTGACCAGGGCCGAAGATGAAGCCGAGACCATCATGCCCGGCTTCACCCATTTGCAGAATGCCCAGCCGGTGACCTTCGGCCACCATTTGCTGGCCTATGTGGAAATGCTCGGCCGCGATGCCGGCCGCCTGCTCGACGCCCGCAAGCGGCTCAATGAAAGCCCGCTCGGTTCGGCCGCGCTGGCCGGCACGCCCTACCCCATCGATCGCAACTTGACCGCCGAAAAGCTCGGCTTTGACCGCCCCACCGCCAATTCGCTCGATGCCGTCTCGGACCGCGACTTCATACTCGAAACCCTCGCGGCAGCATCCATTTGCGCCATGCATCTGTCGCGCTTCGCCGAGGAAATGGTGATCTGGAGTTCGGCCCAGTTCGGCTTCATCAAGCTGAGCGACAAATTCACCACCGGCTCCTCGATCATGCCGCAAAAGCGCAATCCGGACGCCGCCGAACTGGTACGCGCCAAGATCGGCCGCATTGTCGGCGCGCTGACCAGCCTGCTGATGGTGATGAAGGGGCTGCCGCTTGCCTATTCCAAGGACATGCAGGAAGACAAGGAAGTCGCCTTTGATGCCCTTGATGCCCTGTCGCTGTCGCTGGCGGCGATGACCGGCATGGTCGGCGACCTGACGGCCAATCGCGAGGCCATGCGCGCCTCGGCCACCGCCGGCTTTTCCACCGCCACCGACATTGCCGACTGGCTGGTGCGCGAACTCGATATTCCGTTCCGCGATGCCCACCACATTACCGGGCAGATCGTCGCTCTGGCCGAGCAGAAGAATTGCGGGCTGGAAGGGCTGACAATCGAAGATTTCAAATCCATCGATCAGCGCATCGACAGCCGCATCCACAAGGTACTGACCGTCGAGGCCTCGGTCGCCGCCCGCCAGAGCTATGGCGGCACCGCGCCCGCCAATGTGCTGACCCAGGCGGCGCGCTGGAAGAGCGAACTCACCGGCCAGCCGCACGAGCCCAGGCCACTGGCGCGCAAGAAGCATGGCGGCCATGGTGATGGCGGGGTTGCTTAGGCCGCGCCGCCACCTAGATTGATCTCTGCACGAATCTGGAAGTGAAGTGATGATCGGCAGACAGCGACAGATGCGCCTCACCCAGCGTCATGTCGACTATCTGCAGCCAGAGTGTGTCTCCGACCAGATGCCGCCACCGCCCGCAGGCATGCGCGCGGCAACGCCGGAGGACCATCAGGCCACGATTGCCGACCTGCTCGGTCCCCAGCGCCATGGCGACGAACTCTGGGTGTTCGCCTATGGCTCGCTGATCTGGAAGCCGGCCTGCGACTTTGTCGAAATGCGCACTGCACTGGTGCATGGCTGGCACCGCGCCTTCTGCCTGGGCTGGAATACCCGCTTTCGCGGCTCGGACGAAAATCCGGGCCTGATGCTGGCACTTGATCGCGGCGGCGCCTGCAACGGCGTGCTCTATCGATTGCCGCCCGACCGCATTGACGACAGCATGACCCGCCTGCTCGAGCGCGAAATGGGCTGGCTGCCATCGGCCTTTCCCCCCCGCTGGGTGAATGCCCGAACCGGCGAGCGCACCATCCGCGCCCTGACCTTCTGCATTGATCGTCACTCCGGCCGCTATGTGACCGGACTGCCCCCCGAGCGGATCGCCGCAGTTCTGGCCACTGCGGTGGGCAATCGCGGCTCGATGGCCGAATATCTCTATGCCACCGTTCGCCACCTCGAAGAAGCCGGCATTCACGACCCCCATCTCTGGCATTTGCAGGCACTGGTGGCCGCCCAGATTGAAGCTGCTTATGAGCCGAACCGATAAGTCGTGCTTTCGTTTTGCGCCGCGCTGGACTAGAGCATGACCATCCTCCCTTGTCCCCTTGCGGGACAAGGTGGCGCGCAGCGCCGGATGAGGGGTCCGAGAGGGTGGACAGAACCCTTTACCCGCCCTTCGGGCACCCTCTCCCGCAAGGGAAGATGGAAGGCAGGAATCGACGCATATGGTCCACCATTTCGAACACCGTGACGGCACGCTTTATGCCGAGGACGTCAATCTGAACGATCTGGCAGACAAGGTCGGCACCCCGTTCTACGTCTATTCCAGCGCCACCTTGCGCCGACACGTGCGGGTGGTGAAGGCCGCCTTCGAGGGCATCCCGACCCTGCTGGCCTATGCCATGAAGGCCAATTCCAATCAGGCTGTGCTCAAGCTGATGGCATCTGAAGGTGCTGGTGCCGACGTGGTGTCGCTGGGCGAACTCGAACGCGCCCTGGCCGCCGGCATTCCGCCCCAGATGATTGTCTTCTCCGGCGTCGCCAAGACGATTACCGAGATGCGCCGCGGCCTGAGCGTCGGCATCAAGTGTTTCAACGTCGAGAGCGAACCCGAACTGGAGCGCCTCTCCATGGTGGCTTCGGAAATGGGCATGACCGCTTCTGTCTCGGTGCGCATCAACCCCGATGTCGATGCCCGCACCCATGCCAAGATTTCTACCGGCATGGCCGACAGCAAGTTCGGCATTCCCCTGTCGCGCGCCCGCGAGGTCTATCGCCGCATTGCCGCACTGCCGGGCGTGGAGGCCGTAGGCGTTGACATGCATATCGGCAGCCAGCTGACCGATCTCGAACCCTTCGGCAATGCCTTTGGCTTGCTGGCTGAGCTGGTAAAGGCGTTACGGGCCGATGGCCATGATATTCGCCATGTCGATATCGGTGGCGGTCTCGGCATTCCCTATCACCACAACCAGGAAGCCCCGCCGCATCCGGAGGCCTATGCCGCCGTGGTGCGCGACAAGATCGGCCAGCTCGGCTGCACCCTGGTGATCGAGCCGGGCCGGCTGCTGGTGGGCAATGCCGGCATCATGGTAACCAAGGTGGAATACGTCAAACAGGGTAGCACCAGCTTCATCATCGTTGACGCGGCGATGAATGATCTGCTGCGCCCCACGCTGTACGAAGCCCATCACGACGTGGTGCCGGTGAACTATTCCAACCTGCCCCCGATCACCGCCGATATCGTCGGTCCCGTCTGCGAAACCGGCGATTATCTCGCCAAGGGCCGCACCATGGCCGGTGTGCAGGAGGGTGATCTGCTCTCCATCATGAGCGCGGGCGCCTATGGCGCGGTAATGGCCTCGACCTATAATTCCCGGCCGTTGATCCCTGAAGTGCTGGTTGACGGTGACAAATTTCATGTCATCCGCCCGCGCAAGTCGCTGGCGGAACTGATCGCGCTCGACAGCGTGCCCGACTGGGTCTAGGGCTCGCGCGCCTGCCGGGCCAGCGAAACCACCTCGACTGGCTTGCCGGCCAGCGCATCGTCGATCTTGGCAAGCAGCTCGGCCAGGGTGAACGGCTTGACAATCACATCATAGATCAGCGCATCGAGCCCATGGGCCCGTTCGCGCTGATCGGCAAAGCCGGTCATCAGCACAATGATGATATCGGGATATTTGGCCGCCACATCGAGCGCCAGCGCAATGCCATCCATGATGGGCATCTTGATATCGCTGAGCAGCAGGTCGAACCGGCCCCCTTCGGCATCCACCGTTTCCGCGGCGAGGCCGCCATCTTCTTCGGCGACGACGTCATGGCCCTTCATGGTCAGGGCGCTGACCACAAAGGCACGAACCGAAGGATCGTCTTCGGCAACAAGAATGCGGGCCATCAACGATGCTCCGAATTGGCAGTTGGGAGGGCGGCGGCAGCGCCGGGATCAGATTGCCCGGCAGCACCGGGACGGGTGGATGCGCCGGCCGACCGGGCGGTGTTGCCCGTGAGCCGCGCACCACCGGCAAAACTCAGCCGTACCCGCGACGCCTCGCCGGGCGGCAGGGTCAACTGGGTTTCAAAGGTCGAACGCTCGCCAATCATCAGATCGCGGACCGCTGGCCGCACACTCCATTGATAGATGCCCTGCCCGTTCGGACCGATCAGGGTAACGACCACGGAGGGCACTGGCACCGGGATGGGTGACAGGCCGACGATCTGGGCGGAGACGATCAGCACTTCCTTGCCATTGCGCAACGTCTGCATCGAGCTCACATTGGAAAAATCCAGACCAACGACATTGATCTGCAGCCCGACCGCCTCATAAATGCCGGCCATCGCCGGAAAGCGCTGCACCACCTGCACCCGGCCCCAATAGGCGTAGGCCAGCACCGCCACCAGCGCCACACCCCAGATGATCCGCAGCGCCAGGCGCAAGCGCTCCACCGGTTGCTCCTCGCTCACGCTTTCTTCGCGCGAAAAGGCCTTGCGCCGCTTGCGCACCACGGCCGGATCAAGCCTGCCGGCCGCCGACTGGCCGCGCGACTGGTCGTCCTCGAGGTCATCCTTCTTGGTCTTTTTGGGCTTGGTGGCCTTTTCTTTGCCGGGTTTGCCGGCCGCAGCCATTGCCACTTTCTCCTCGGCGCTCAGGGCATCGTCCAGAGCATCTTCGGCAAGCGCCTGCTCGGCCTGGCGGATCGCGGGCGGCGGCTCGTCCGGCTCGGTCGGCCCCTGATCCCAGGCCTGCTGACAATGCGCGCACTGCACCTTGCGACCAGCCGAGCCGATGGCCTCGTAGGTCACCTGATACTTGGTCTGGCAATGTGGACAGGAGATGATCATGGAGCCAGACTATTGGTGCAGATGCGAAATGACGTCGTTCAAATTACCCACAGGGTGTTAAGACTCCTCAAACTTGCGACCAGCCGGGCGCCATCCACCACATTTGTGCCGCTTTATTACGGCCAAGCACGGTGTGTGCGGTTTCGATACTGCGCCGCTGTTATGATGCGGCCCATGCCTGATTCGTCCCAACCACGCCGAGCAATGGGGAGCCCCCAATCTTGATCGAATTTTCCGATGTGGGATTGCGCTACGGCAATGGCCCCGAGGTGCTGCGCGATTTGACGTTTTCCGTCGAACCGGGCTCCTTCCATTTCCTGACCGGCCCGTCGGGCGCCGGCAAGACCAGCCTGCTGCGCCTGCTGCTGCTGGCTCTCAAGCCATCGCGCGGCCAAGTCACCATGTTTGATGAGGACGTCAGCAATCTCAACCAGGACCGGCTGCTGCAAATGCGCCGCCATATCGGCATTGTGTTCCAGGAATTTCGCCTGCTCGACCATCTGACCACCTTCGAGAATGTGGCGCTGCCGCTGCGTGTACTGGGTCAACCCGAGAGCGAGTACCGCCCCAATGTCACCGAATTGCTCGAATGGGTGGGGCTGGGCGAACGCATGAATGCGCCGCCATCCCTGCTATCTGGCGGCGAGAAACAGCGCGCTGCCATTGCCCGCGCCGTCATCGCCCGCCCCAAAGTGCTGCTGGCCGACGAACCGACCGGCAATGTTGACCCCGATCTGTCCAGCCGGCTGGTGCACCTGTTTGCCGAACTCAACCGCACGCTGGGCATGACCATCATTCTGGCGACCCACGAACTGCCGCTGCTCGACAAGTTCAACTATCCGCGCATGCTGCTGAGCAAAGGGGAACTGACGATCCATGATTGAGCGCGTTCTCGCCCTGTTGCCGCGCCATGGCGGCGCTGCCCCCATCGTTCCCGAAAAGAGCGTCGCGGGGCGGACCCTGTTGCTGCTGATTACCATTATGGGCTTTCTGTCGGCGGTGACGCTGGGCGGCGTGGTGCTGGTGCAGAAATCGGCCATTGCCTGGTCATCCGATGTCGGGCGCGAGGTGACCATTCAGATCCGCCCCGTGGCTGGCGAGGTGATGGAATCCAATCTGCGTACGGCGGTTTCCCTGGCCGAAACCACCGCCGGGGTTGCCTCGGCCCGCGCCTTGACCCTGCAGGAAAGCGAGAAACTGCTGGAACCATGGCTCGGGGCCGGGCTTGACCTGACGGCCATTGAAATTCCCCGCCTGGTGGTGGTGCAACTCTCAGACCCTCAGGATGCCGACCTTGCCGGGCTGGAGCGCAATCTGGCAGCCGTCAAGGGCGCCAGTCTCGACACCCATGCCGCCTGGCGCCAGCAACTCAACACCATGGCCGGCACCATCGTGCTCTCGGGCCTGCTGGTGCTGCTGCTGATCGGCGCCGCAACCGTGCTGGCCATTATCTTCGCCACCCGGGGCGCTATGGCCACCAACCGAGAAATCGTCGATGTGCTGCACTATATCGGGGCCTCCAACAGATTCATTGCCGGCGAGTTTCAGGGCCGGTTTCTGTCAATCGGCCTGCAAGGTGGACTGCTGGGCGCTGTCGCCGCCTTGCTGTTTTTCGTCATGATCGGCATGGCGGCTGGCAATATGCTGTCCAGTGAGGCCGGGGCTCAGGTTGGCGTGCTGTTCGGACGTTTTGCCTTGGGCTTTGACGGCTTGCTCAGCATTGCCGCGGTGATCCCGGTGATCGCGGCCCTGACCGCCATCACCTCGCGCCACACCGTGCGGCGCTATCTGGTGCAGACCTCCTGAACGGCGCGTTTAGCGCCCGCCGCCGGACCGTCCGGCCTCGCCAAAACCGTTGCCGCCCGCTATGACGCTGGCAGCAGCCCCAGGGAGAAATTGAGCATGGTCATTCAGGCAATTCGCACCGCGGTATTTTATGCGCTGTTTATCGGCCAGACCATCGTGATCGCCATCGTGCTCGGCACCATCGCCCTGATTTCCGGCCGGACCCGGGCCAGTTGGGCCATTGCCGTGTACTGGGGCACCTCCACGCTGCGCATTCTGCGCTGGCTGACCGGCGTCAGGACCAAGGTCAGCGGCCAGGAAAACATCCCCGAGGGCGGCTGCATCATTGCCGCCAAACACCAGAGCGACTGGGACGTGTTTTCGATTTTCCCCCATACCGGCCGGCCGGCCTACATCATCAAGGCCGAGTTGATGCGCATTCCCTTCTTCGGCTGGGCGGCGCGTTCGCTCGACTGCATCGAGGTGGACCGCAAGAAGGGCGCCAAGGCAATCCCCGCCATGATGGCCCAGGCCCATGCCGCCATCGCGCGCGGCTGCCGCATCGTCATCTTCCCCGAAGGCACGCGCCGCGCGCCCTTGGCACCGCCCGATTACCGGCAGGGAATTGTGCGTCTATATATGGAACTGAACGTACCGGTGGTGCCGGTGGCGCTCAATTCCGGCCTGTTCTGGGGGCGCAACAGCCCGATTATCTGGCCCGGCACCGCCGAAGCCAAATTTCTGCCGCCCATTGAGGCCGGACTGTCCGCTGACGTTTTCGTCGAGCGACTCAAAAAAGCCATCGAAACCGAATCCAATGCCCTGGCCCTCAAAGCCGAGGCCCAAGGCTTGTCGCGCCCGATTGGCCCCGAATTGCGAGCCCGGTTCGATGCGCTCAAGCAGCAGTCGTCTGGAACGCCCTGATCCACTACATATTGACGAAACTTCCGAACGGCACCATACATATAGTTACCAAGCCACGGACGGCTTGACATCCACTGCATTTTGTTCTATATTTGTTCTAATGCAAAGCATCGCTATCGGGATGGCGTCATATGATCGGAAATTGCCGCACAGTCGTGACCCATAATTTCATCCGGCACAGCCACTGGCAGGGCCGCTCCGGTCGCGACTATGACCTTGCCATCGAAAATTTCGAACATTTCTCCATGGACGATACCGCGCTCTACCTGATCGCCAAGGGCAGCCACGTGCTCTGGGTCGGATCAACCAGCGAACTGGTCGGTGATCACCTCAGCCGCTCACGCTTCCGTCTGGCGCTCGATTGCGCCGACCGCGTCTATCGCCTGCTGACACCGGGCGCTGCTGGCGAGCGGCTATCGACCATCTGGGATCTGGAAGGCGCGCACCCCCTGGCGGGCGCACAGGCGGCCTAAGCGGCCGTTGACGCCTCTTCGCGCAGCAGGTCGGCCAGTGTCTGCAGCTGCCGATCGGTGATACCCAGCAACTGCAGGTGGCTGGCGGTATTGAGCACATAGTCAATATTGCGCCCCGACAGGCCGACCCCGGCGCGGACCATGGCCAATTGCTGCTCCAGTGTCAGCTTGCCGGCAAATTGTTCGTGTCGCTCATCAACCACGAAGGTCAGCGCCCGGATCGCCCGGCCATCGGCCAGACGCACCGGTCGGGTCACATCCCGATAGACTTTGGTCACCTGTTCGCGCTGTTCGAGATAAGCCCGCACCGCGCCCCAGTCACTGCTTGCCACCTCGAAGGCCATGCCGCGGCACGAGCCGCCGCGCGCCAGCCCGAACACCAGACCCGGCCGCTCCAGTGTGCCGCGATGATGGTGCGAGACAATCGACAGGCTGCGATGGGCACCGCGCAGCAGGCCTTGCTGGGCGCCGATATGCGCAAACCCGGGATTCCAGATCAGCGACCCGTAGCCGAACACCCAATATGTGCTGTCGTTACTCTGTTCTGCCATTGCCATACCCTGACCAGAAATCTAGGCAATCCTGCCCGCCGAAACAATTGCCATCCTGCCATAGCGGCCCTGCACTACCGGCGCGACCCGGTTTGAACCAACACCGCGACGGCCCGCGCCAATAGCGCTTTGTCGCGGCCAACGCTAAGAATGCCAGCCATGAAGAAACGAATCATTATTCTGGGCAGTTTTGTGCTGGCCGTCCTCGCCCTGTGGAGCCTGGCCTGGTTCGTGCTGGCCGGGCTGGTCAAGCAGCAGATCACCGCGCAGGCGCAAGCCGACGGCATTACTGCGCCCCAGATCAGCTGCGGCACGCTGACCGTCGGCGGCTTCCCGTTCCGCTTTGACGTCGATTGCGACCAGGCGCGTCTGGTCAGCGGTGATTCGATCATCGCCCTGCGCGGCCTGCGCGCCAGTGTGCGCATCTATGCGCCCACCCATGTGCTGGCCTCGGCGCTGGGCCCACTCCAGCTCACCGACACGTTCACCGGCTCGCGCAATCAGCTGAGCTGGTCAGGGCTGGAAGCCAGCCTGCGTCTTGCCGATTGGCGGATCGCCCGCGCCTCGGTATCGGCTAGGGATATCATCTGGTCCGACACGCTGGTGGGTGAAAGCCTGATCGCCCAGGCGCCCCTGGCCGAACTGCATTTGTTCGATATCCCCGAACAGCACGACGCCGCACGACGCACCGCAGCACTGGCCGGCTATCTGCTGGCCAGCGATCTGGCCTATCCCGGCCTGACCCTGAGCGACACCAATGCCGAACTCCAGGTGGAACTCTCCGGGCTGCCCGACGATGTGCGCAATTGGGGTGAGCCCGATCTCTTGCCCAAGCTGCAGGCCGCCGATGGCCAGCTCAGGCTGGTGGCGATCCGCGGCACCGATGCCAGCGCGACACTGGACGCCAGCGGCGCCCTGATGCTCGACCCGCAGGGGCAGCTCGATGGCCAGATTAGCATCAGCTCGACCGGCGTGGCCGAACGCATCGGGCCGCTGCTGGAAGAGCCCTGGCGCACGCTGGTGCTCGGCACGCCCGCCGCCGACGGCAGTTATGCCAACCAGCTCAACTTCCGCGCCGGTGGGGTGTTTTCAGGACTGGTGCCAATCGCCGCCATCGGTCCGCTCTATTAGGCGTCGTCGCCGCCACCATGTTCGCGGATAAATGGCACGTCCGGGATCGGCGGCGATTCGTGCGGCCGGCCGAAATCGGGCGCGGCGGTTTCCTGCCCGGCCGAAATGATCGAGCGGCGAATTTCCCGGGTCCGGGTAAACATCGCCTCCAGCGCCGGGCCGTCACCGGTACGCACGGCGCGCTGCAACACCGACAGATCCTCGGAGAACCGGCCCAGCATTTCCAGCACCGCCTCGCGATTGGTCAGGAACACGTCGCGCCACATCACCGGATCTGACGCCGCGATACGGGTAAAATCGCGGAAACCCGAGGCGGAGAACTTGATCACCTCCGACTGGGTTGCCGCTTCCAGATCCGCCACAGTGCCCACGATATTGTAGGCCACCAGATGGGGAATGTGACTGGTGATGGCCAGCACCATGTCATGGCGGTCGGCCTCCATGATTTCGACCTGGCTGCCCATCGCCCGCCAGAAGGCGCTCAACTTCGCGGTCAGGGCGGGATCGACCTCGGGACCCGGCGTCAACACGCACCAGCGGCCGGCAAACAATTCGGCAAAGCCCGCCGACGGCCCCGAATGCTCGGTGCCGGCAATCGGGTGGCCTGGGATCAGACTTACCCCGGCCGGAATATGCGGCGCCAGCGCCTTGACCACATGGCCCTTGACCGAGCCGACATCGGAGACGATGGCGCCCGGCCGCAGCGCTGGCGCAATTGCCTTGATGACGCTCTCATATGCCCCCACCGGCGTACACAAGATCACCAGATCGGCGCCCCGCACCGCTTCGGCGGCATCAAGGGTATAGATATCGCCCAACCCCAGTTCGCGCGCCTCGTCCAGCGTGCCCTGCTGGCGCGTGGCAATGGCAATCACCTCGACCAGGCCCTGTCGCCGCGCGGCCAGGGCAATTGAGGAGCCGATCAGGCCAATGCCGATCAGAGCGAGCTTGCGAAACTGTCCACTCATGCGATTTGAACCAATGCCTTGAGAATGCCAACGACGCCGCGCATCGCCTGTTCGGAGCCGATGGAAATGCGCAGGCCGTGCGGGATGCCATAGGAATTGCCGATTTCACGGACCACCAGCCCCCGCTCCATCAGCGTGTCGAAGGCCAGTTGGGCATGTTCGGCATCGGGGAACAGCACCATGACGAAATTGCCCTGGCTGGGCACGACATGCATGTGGTTGGAATCCAGCTCCTGGGTGATCCAGTCCCGCCACTGCGCATTGTGCGCCTTGAGGCGGGCGGTGAATTCCGTGTCGCGCACCGCTGCCGCCCCTGCCAACTGCCCGGGCAGATTGACATTGAACGGTCCGCGAATGCGGTTGATGGCATCGATCACTGCGGCGGGTCCCACCATCCAGCCAACCCGGGCCGCCGCCAGACCCATTTTCGACAACGTCCGCACCATCACGACATTGCTGGCCTGGGTCGCAAGATCGAGGCCCACCGAATAGTCGGCAGCCGTAACATATTCCGCATAGGCGCTATCGATCACCAGCAGAATGTCCGGACGCAGGCCGGCATGCAGCCGCCGCACTTCGGCATCGCTGAGATAGGTGCCGGTGGGATTGTTCGGATTGGCCAGCCAGACAATTTTGGTTTTGGGCGTCACCGCCGCCAGCAGCAGATCGACATCGGCCGTGTAGTCGGTCTCCTCGACCATGACGATCGACGCACCGGCCGCCTTGGTGATGATCGGATACACCGAAAAACCATAGCGGTTCATCACCGCCTCATCGCCTTCGCCCAGATAGCACTGCGCGAGCAGGTGCAGCAGGTCACCAGAACCATTGCCGCACACGATCCGCTCGGCGGCCACGCCATGTACGTCGGAAAGCGCCGTCCGCAGCAGGTTCGATGAGCCCTCGGGATAGATTTCCAGATGCTCAGACGCCGCGCGAAAGGCGGCCACTGCCTTGGGGCTGGCCCCCAGCGGGCTTTCATTGGCCGAAAGCTTGACGGCATGGCTGCCCGCCGCGCCGGCCTTGCCGGGCACATAGGCCGCAATATCGAGAATACCAGGCTGCGGAAGGGGGCGAATATCGTCTGCCATGATGCCAATTCTGGGTGGAAAAACCGCGCGGACCATAGTCAAACTGCTCGGTCTTGGCAAAGCGCTTCTCACGTTTGGGCCGCGCGCGTCTCCATTTGCCATCGCCTTGCGTTCTGTCCCGGAACAGGACGGTCAATCGGCTTTATTGTGAATTTGTCCGGCGCCAAGCCAGCCGGGCCGGGCCGCCAGGCAAGAACGGGCCAGAAAAATCGCTGCCGCAGCAATTAACGCTTTGCTAACAAAACGACGCCAAAGCCGCACAATTCATCCCCTGTTAGGCAAGTTGAAGCGGCCCGAGCCGTTCTGGCCAACGGGGACACCGCACCCGACAGCTCTTGTGTCTGTCGCCGCCAGCTACCCACCACCCCTAGCGGTGAACAAAACAGGATTTTGTGATTCGCACCGATTCGGTGCCGTTTCGTTCGCGCCTTGTTCCATCCCTTAAGCCCAATGACAAAAACGTCGCACTGGCTGTCCTTTGTTGGCACAGCCCATCGTGCCACTCGCAACTGTCGCACGGACCTCCTACATTGGGTCGAAATGAGTTTCCCGCCCGCCCAGTCGGTCAAGGCAATCCTTGGCCCCACCAATACCGGCAAGACCTATTTTGCCATTGAGCGCATGCTGGCCCATCCCACCGGGATGATCGGCCTGCCTTTGCGTTTGCTGGCCCGCGAAGTCTATCAGCGCTGCGTCGAGCGGGTGGGTGAACAGGCTGTCGCGCTGATCACCGGCGAGGAACGCATCGTCCCCGCCAAGCCGCGCTACTGGGTCTGTACCGTGGAGGCCATGCCCACCGATATTCGCGTCGATTGCCTGGCCATCGACGAAATCCAGACCGCGACCGACTTTGATCGTGGCCATGTGTTTACCGACCGCATCCTGCATGCGCGCGGCAGGCACGAAACCCTGCTGCTGGGTGCCGCCACCATGGCGCCGCTGATCCGCAGGCTGTTGCCCGATGCCGAGATCATCGACCGGCCGCGTTTCAGCCAGCTCACCTATTCGGGCTCCCGCAAGATTTCGCGCCAGCCGGCCCGTTCGGCCATTGTCGCCTTTTCGAGCCGTCAGGTTTACGCCATTGCCGAACTGATCCGCCGCGAACGCGGTGGTGCGGCCGTGGTGATGGGGGCGCTCAGCCCGCGCACGCGCAATGCCCAGGTCGAGCTCTATCAGAATGGCGATGTCGATTTTCTCGTCGCCACCGATGCCATCGGCATGGGGCTCAATCTCGATATCCACCATGTCGCCTTCGCCGATGACAGCAAGTTTGATGGCCGCACCAGCCGTCCACTGACCCCCGCCGAACTTGGTCAGATCGCCGGCCGGGCCGGTCGCCACGCCCGCAATGGCACCTTTGGCGTTACCGCCGGCACCGAAGGATTCGACGAAGAAATGGTCGTGGCGCTCGAATCGCACGACTTTGCGCCCATCAAAGTGCTGCAATGGCGCAACAATCGGCTGGATTATTCATCCATCCCGGCCCTGCTCAACAGTCTTGAAGCCAGTGCCCAGGACCGCAATCTGACCCGCGTTCCCATTGCCACCGACCAGCGCGCCCTCGAATTTGTCGCCCGCAATGAGGCCGGCAAACTGGCGCGTGGCCTCGATGGCGCCCGTTTGCTCTGGGAATGTTGCCAAATCCCTGACTATCAGGGCATTTCACCGGCCAATCACGGCGAAATCGTCACCCGTATTTACTCCGACTTAGTCAAGCATGCGAAGGTTGACGCGGATTGGATTGCCGAGCAGGTCCGCTTTTGCGACAATGCGAGCGGCGACATCGACACCTTGAGCAACCGGATCAAGCAGATTCGCACATGGACCTTCGTCGCCAACCGCAAAAACTGGCTTGCAGACCCTTCACATTGGCGCGAAAAGACCCGAGACATTGAGGACCGACTGAGTGACGCGCTGCACGAGCGACTAACTCAACGCTTCGTCGACCGGCGCACCAGCGTGTTGCTTCGTCACCTGAAAGACAAACGTATGGCATCTCCCGAGATCAATGAGCGCGGCGAAGTACGGCTGGAAGGCCATCTCATCGGCACGCTCGAAGGCTTCCGCTTCACCCTGGCCCGCAACGATGGCGACGCCGACATCAAGAATCTGCGGTCCGCCGCCGATCAGGTTGTGGCGCCCGAAATCCACCACCGGGCCGATCGCCTGGCTGGCGCGCCCAATGAAGAACTTGTGCTGGCCACCGATGGTCGCATGCGCTGGAAAGGCGATATCGTCGCCGAACTGGTCGAGGGCGATACGCTGTATCGGCCGCGCCTGCTGATTCTGGCCGATGAGACGCTGACCGGAACCGATCTGGAACGGGTACAGGATCGCCTGAACCTGTGGCTGCGCCACCACGTCAACACTATTCTTGAATCCGTCATGGCGCTCGAAGCGCCGGCTGATCTCGACGGTACCGCGCGCGGCATTGCCTTTCAGCTGTTCGAGCATCTCGGGCTGATCCCGCGCAGCCAGGTCGCCGATGAGGTAAAAAACCTCGATCAGGACGTCCGCGGCAAGATGCGCAAGCTGGGCATCAAGTTTGGCGCCTATCACATCTACCTGCCGCTTTCGCTCAAGCCCGCCCCGCGCGAGCTGGCGCTGATTCTGTTCGCACTGAAAAATGGCGGCATTCGCCAGCCCGGCGTCACCGATATTCCCCATATCGTGCTGTCGGGTCGCACCAGCTTTCTCGTTGATCCCGAAGTCGACACCCGGCTTTACGAGATCGCCGGCTTCAAGGTCGCTGGCAAGCGCGCCGTGCGGGTCGACATTCTCGAACGCCTGGCCGACATCATTCGCCCCTTGATCGCTCTCGATCCAACCCGCCACCAGGGCGAAGTGCCCGCCGGGGCGGCCGAGGGCAATGGCTTCCGCGTCACCGTGGAGATGACCTCGCTGCTGGGCTGCTCGGGCGAAGACTTTGCCTCGATCCTCAATTCACTTGGCTATCGCGTCAAACGCACGCCAAAAATCGCCGCCCCCGTCACCCCGGCCGAAGCCAGTGCCGAAGCGCCCGCGCTCGAGGAAACCCTGGCCGAAAACCCCGTCACCACCGACGCTGCTGAGGAAGCGCCAGTCACAGCGCTGGCGGACGAGGCGACGCCGGCCCAGGACGCAGCCATTCCGGCCACCACCATTGTCGAGGCAGCGCCAGAGACCGAGGCACTGGCTGGCGAAACCGCCCCGACCCCACCGGCCGAACCCGAGTTCGACGAAATCTGGTCGCCCAGCGGCAAGCGCCCCGAAGCCAAGCGGCATGAAAGCCGCCGCCGGCCCGAGGGCGAGCCGCGGCAGCGCCCCAACCGTTCGCAGGCCCCGCGCCGCCCTGAAGGGGAAGTGCAGGATCTGACCAAGGCGCAGCACCTCAATCCCAAGGCCAGGCCGGAAGGCCGGCCGCGCAATGAGAATCGCCGGCCGGACAGCCAGAAGGGCGAACGCGCCAAGTTCCAGCAGCCGCGTGAAGAAAAGCGCGACAAGGTCTTTGATCCCGATAGCCCCTTCGCCAAGCTTGCTGCCCTGCGCGACAGCAAGGTGAACTAGCACTTGCCGGGGCCTGTCGAGCCCGCCGCCCGCAAGGAGCGGCTCGACAGGTTCCTGTTTTTTGCGCGTGCCATAAAGTCGCGCACCCTGGCGCAAAAATTCATCGAATCCGGTGCCGTTCGGGTCAATTCCGAGCGCACCGATCGCAGCGATCTCAAGATCGGTGCTGGCGATGTGCTGACCATGGCGCTGCACAATCGGATTGTGGTCTGGCGCATCATCGCCCCGGGCACCCGTCGCGGCCCCGCCACCGAAGCGCAGGGGCTATATGAGGATCTGTCGCCGCCCGCCCTGCCCAGGGCCGAACAGTCGCCCTATGAGGCTGCCATCGCCCCGCGCGATGCAGGCACCGGCCGTCCTACCAAAAAGCAACGGCGCGACACGGACCGCCTGCAGGACGGGGCCGACTGAGCCTGTGGCAAATGGTTCCTTAGATGGACGGATTCGCGCCAAACCCTGCCTCCGGCTGACCTTGCAGCCCACCTGAAAAGAGTTTAGCACCGGACTGTTGAGATCACTCTGGTTGCGCCGCCTGGCGCGCCGGCTTCTATGCGGGATTGCCCCTGGATGACCTACATCGTCACCGACAATTGCATCGTCTGCAAATACACCGACTGCGTTGAAGTCTGTCCCGTGGACTGCTTCTACGAAGGCGAGAACATGCTGGTGATCCATCCGGACGAGTGTATCGACTGCGGCGTGTGCGAACCCGAGTGCCCGGCCGAGGCCATCAGCCCTGACACCGAGAGCGGGCTGGACCACTGGCTGGAGATCAACACCAAATACGCCTCGATCTGGCCCAATCTCACCGAACGGCGCGATCCCATGCCCGAAGCCAAGGAGCGGGATGGCGAGACGGGCAAGTTTGAAAAATACTTCTCGGAAAAGCCCGGCGAAGGCGACTGATCGAACTCAGCCGCCCCCCGGCAAGTTCAGACTGCCAAAGCGTCGCGGCCGGCCAGCCGGTCGCGCAGCGTCTTGTAGGGCACCAGCAGCAGCACGGCGAGCACCAGCTTCACGGTGAAGTCGCCCAGGCCCAGTGACACCCACAACTCGACCTCAGGACCCACGCCCAGTAGCGGGGCTGGAAAAGCCAGTGAACCATCCTCGCGGCCAAACAGGGTGTCGAGCACGCCGAACGGCGCGGCAAAGGCCAGCGAAAAGAAGATCACCGTATCCATTGCCGAGCCGAACAGCGATGACACCACCGGGGCCTTCCACCACGCACTGGTGCGCAGGCGGTTGAATATGGTGATGTCGAGCAATTGCGCCGTCAGGAACGCCGTGCCCGAGGCAATGGCGATGCGCGGCGTCGCCAGATAGATCGAGATCAGCACCGCAACCGCAAAACCGGCCAGCACGGCCTGCCGGGCCCGCGCCGGGCCAAAGCTGCGATTGGTCAGGTCGGTGACCAGGAAGGCGATTGGATAGGTAAAGGCCCCCCAGGTGAGAATGTCTCCCAGATGGATGGAGCCAAGCTGGAAATCGACGGGGAACTGGACCAGGAAATTGGAGGCCGCGACAACCACGACCATGGCGGCAATGGCCACCCAAAAACGAGCAAGCATCAGAATGCACCTCTATGAGCCGCTCACTGGCAGTAGACCAGGGCGGGATGTGCCGAGATTGGCACAAAACAAAACCGCGCGGAGCTTAACCCCACGCGGTCAATTCGTCACCGGGACAGGTCGCTCAGGCAGCCAGAGCTGCGCGAACTTCCTTCTTGATGCCCTGAGCCAGCGTCGACAGCGTGTCGTCGTTCTGCTTGAGCAGGAAGGCATCCAGCCCGCCGCGGTGTTCAACCGAACGCAGGGCGTACGCACTGATGCGCAGCTTGACGGAGCGGTTCAACGCTTCCGACATCAGCGTCACTTTCACCAGGTTCGGAAGGAACCGGCGACGAGTGCGATTGAGAGCGTGCGAAACGTTGTTGCCAACCATAACGCCCTTGCCAGTAAGTTCACAGCGCCGTGCCATGGTCATGTATCCTGTTGCAAAAGGCCTCTCATGCGGGGATCGAGCCCCGCAACGGGCCTAGCTGTCCTGAAATCTGAGGGCTCTTTAGAGAATATGGGCGGCCCCGTCAAGACAAACGCCAGCTCAATCCAGCGCGAGCGGCTTGCGCCAGGCCATTGCAGACGGCACTTTCAGACCTTAGTCCGATTCGCGCCGCCCATTGCAGAGACGCCCGACCTTGACCCAGCTCCGTTTCGCCGCCTTTGCCGCACTCGCCCTGTTCGCCAGCCTGCCCGCCAGCGCGGCCCCGGTCGAGGCCCGTGCCAGCTATATCCTGACCCTGGGCGGCATCAATATTGCCAGCATGGATGTCGATCTCAGGGATGACGACACCAGCTATAGTCTGGACCTGTCCGCCAATGTTGCGGGCATGGGCGCCATTGTCGCCAGCGGCACCGCCAAGGCCAGCGCCTCGGGCGTCTCGCGCGGCGGCAAGCTCGCCGCCCGTGCCTTCAGTCTGCAAACCCGCGCCCGTGGTGACAGTTTCGATGTCGCCGTCACCTTTGCCGGTGGCGATGTCGGCACCTTCAAGGTCGAGCCGCCCATCATCGACAATTATGACCGCGTGCCGCTCGAACGCAGCCATCTGAGCGGTGTCAGCGATTTTCTGTCGGCCTTTGTGTTCAAGGGCGGCACGTTCGACGCCAGCCTGTGCGCCCGCAAGGTCGGCATCTTCACCGGCGTTGAACGCTTCAACCTGGCGATGGCCTTTGCCGGCACCGACGAGGCGACCTCCCCCCGCACCGGCTATCAGGGCCCGGTGGTCCTGTGCTCGCTCGACTACATCCCCGTATCGGGCCATTTCACCACATCCGAGATCACCAATTATCTCGCCGATAGCGACCGCATCATCATCTGGTATGCCCCGCTCGGCCCCACCGGCTATTTCATCCCCTATCGGGTACTGCTGGGCACCAATATGGGCGATCTGTCCATGGTCCTGACCGGCATGCGCTTCTAGCGCCGCGTCCCGCTTCGGGACGGTCAATCGCTTTATTGCTAAGATGCAGCTTGCGGGCCCCCGATTGCGGGGCCCGAACTGTTAACGCGCTGTCACAATCAGGGCGGGGCGCCAGCAGGATCAGCGCAAGCTTTGCGCCGATCGGGCCAATCTTCATGCTTTGCTCATCAAGATGAACGTCATCTGCGTGATTTTGCCTGCCCCCGTGGCCGCAGCGCGCCGCTAGTGCCGCGCCCTGCCCCACACCCCCAGATACAGTGGTGAACAAAGCCGGATTTTGACCCCAGACCTGATTCGACCTTGGTTCGTTCCCGCTTTGGTGCAGGCGTGAACAGGCATGCGCGCCGCAACCGCCGAACGTGCCGAAATGGCACAGGGTCACCCCTGCCGCGCGGTCGCCGCACTCATGCCCGGCACCCGGACGAATCGCTCCTCGCGCTGGCGACGCGGAATGGCGGGAAACGCCTGCTTGCGGGCGCGTACACAGATCACCCCGCTCATGGCCGGACCAAACACCCGCCCCAGCCGCTCGAACAGCCGGGTGGATTTGAGCACGAACGAACTCTGGAACGGCGGCACGAACAGGCCGGCGCGCCAGGACACCGGCACAAAGCCATGCTCGCGCAGCAGCTTGTCGAGCTGGCCACCCGAATAGGGGCTGCCCTGCCCGAACGGGGTATTGTCGCGCTGGGCCCAGATGCCCCGCCGCCGCGGCACCACCAGAATCAGATCGCCATTGGGCGCGGTGATCCGCCACAATTCGCGCATCAGCTCCTCGGCATCGGCCACATGCTCGATGGCGTGAATGGCGATGGTCAGATCGATCGCCGCGTCGGTCAGCGGCATTTCCAGCGGATCGCACAGCACCGTGTGCGACGGCCCCTCGCGCGGCCAGGCCGAGGCCCCCTGTCGCGAAGGCATGAAGGCCAGTACCCGTTCAGCCTGATCGAGCGTGAAGCGCAGATAGGGGGTGGCAAAGCCCAGCCCCAGCACGCGCTTGCCCTGCACATCGTGGGCCAGCGCAGCCACCTGCTCGCGCACCAGCGCCCGCGCGATCCGGCCCAGCGGCGAGCGATAAAAGCCAATCAGGCGTTGAACGTCAGCGGTCATGATCACAACTCTGCCGGTTTCGGCCCAACTTGTCTAATCGCTGGTTGTTATCTCGTCGCGCTCTCCCTAGCTTGCAGGCAATGGTGATGATGCGGAGTGATGGTTGTGACGGTGATTGTGGATGTGTTTGGCGCGCGCGACGATAACTTCGGCTATCTGGTGCATGATAGCGCCACCGGGCGCACGGCAACGATTGACGCCCCCGATGCCGCCGCCATCCGCAATGCCTTGCTGCAGCGCGGCTGGGATCTGAGCGACATCTTCATTACTCACCACCATATCGACCATGTCGAGGCCATTCCCGAGCTCAAGGCCGAGTTTGGGGCCCGCGTGGTGGGGCCACGCGCCGAAGCCGACAAGATCGCCGATCTCGATGTCCTGGTGGCCGGCGGCGACACGGTAACGCTGGGCGAAACCAGCTTCGATGTTTACGACACGCCCGGCCACACGCTGGGCCACATCGTGTTCCACGAGCCGGTCGGCAAGCATCTGTTCAGCGCCGATGCGTTGTTCTCGCTCGGCGTCGGCCGCATGTTCGAGGGCACGCCAGGGCCCATGTGGGAAGCGCTCAAGGTGTTGCGCGCCCTACCCGACGACACGCTGGTCTATTGCGGCCACGAATATACCGCCAGCAACGCCAAATTCGCGCTGTCGATCGATCCCGACAATGCCGCCCTGCAGCAGCGCGCCGCCGAAGTGGCCCAATTGCGGGCCGCCGGCCGACCCACCATTCCCTTCGCGCTGGGCCAGGACAAGGCGGCCAATCCGTTCCTGCGCGCCGATGACCCGGCTCTGGCCCGCCACTATGGCCTTGCTGGCGCCGATCCTGCCGAGGTGTTCGCCGCCATCCGCAAGGGCAAGGACAACTTCTAGCCCCATCCCCAAAGCAGCATTGGTCAGGTTCAATCGGCGCCTTGCGGGCGCCGGTTTTCTGGTGCGCGACCCCAGCCAGACGCCGATCACCCGACTTTGATGTTAACTATGCCGTGTTTTACCGTCGTAATTGCTTAACAAAGCGTTACCATCTGGCACACCGATTGCTCTTAAAGGGGTAGTGGGCCAGATAATGTGTCTCAGTTTGAGACAGCCTGGCCCGTTTCGAGACAAACGAGGCGAATATGGCCAGTAGTGAAACACCCCAGTCCGGCCTTCCGGCGACCACGCAGCCGGCCACCCCCCGTCCCTCGCTGGCGCGCAGCCAGACCGGGGCCGCCTTTGTCAGCCAGCTGCTGGCCGCCCGCGCCAATCTGCCCGCCCAGCGCCTGCGCCGCCGCGGCAGCAGCGAAGGCGCCATCGGCGCCTATGCCGACGGCGCCAAAGTCGCGGTCAAGCGCATGCCGGCGGGGTTTCGCAAGAGCGTGATGGCGTAACTGATGACTTGACGGTGTCAATTCCCGGTCTGCGCGCCAACAGCAAGCCCGCATGAGGGCTTGATCTGCGTCAAGTGTCGGCGTCGCGACCCTGCTAGGGTAAGCTAGTTCACCTGACATATGAGGGCTGAAATGGTTGACGTGGCTTCTCCCGCTCCCCGCGCGGTCCGCCTGGACATCGACTATCCTGGCAAGATGGATCGGCTATCCACCTTCTTTCGGCCGATCTGGGCCATTCCCATCCTGATCATTCTCGGGCTGCTATCGGGTGCCGGCAACAGCCGTTACGTCACAGAAGCGGGCCGGGTGGTCGAATCCAGCGCCGGCGGCATCACCGCTGGCCTGTTCGCGGCCACGCTGCTGATGCTCCTGTTCCGGCAACGCTATCCACGCTGGTGGTTCGATTTCGCCCTGGAACTGGGCCGCTTCGGCGCGCGCGTGGCCAGCTACCTGCTGCTGCTGACGGACCGCTACCCGTCCACCACCGAAGCACAGTCGGTCCACCTCGACGTCGCCTATCCCGACGCCGAACATGATCTCAACCGCTGGCTGCCGCTGGTCAAATGGCTGCTCGCCCTGCCCCACTACATTGTCCTGCTCGTGCTCGGTGTGGCAGTCGTGCTGGTGACCATCATTGCCTGGTTCGCCATCCTGCTGACCGGCAGCTATCCGCGCGGCATGTTCGACTTCGTGGTCGGCGTCGGTCGCTGGGCGACGCGGGTCTGGGCCTATGCTTTCCTGCTCGCCACCGACGTCTATCCCGCTTTCAGCCTGCAGTGAGGCCAGCGCGCCGGGCGAAGGCCCACGGTCAACGCCCGGGCCCGCCGCACCTAGTTTGCGCCACCGCCATCGGCGCCTATGCCGACGGCGCCAAACTCGCCGTCAAGCGCATGCCGGCGGGGGTTCGCAAGGGCGTGGTGGCGCAGGTGGAGCCTATATCGCCAACCAGTAACGCGGCCCCAGCTGATCAATCCAGATGCCCAGTGCCTATCGCCTGGGGCATTTTTTTGCCGGTGCGGCCGTACTGAAGCGTCCAGTTTGGCCGTGATGCTGCTACAGGCGTGACGTCGCTACAGAGCTTCCCACCGCGCCCTAGTTCATCGTGACATCGCGGTGGGCGCTGGTGATTGACACCGTAAACCCGGCGACCACATCGATCAGCGCCATCACCATGAGCAGGAAGAACACCGAACTCGCGGCGGCCCCTACCAGCAGGAATTCGATCAGAAATGCCACGAACAGCACCATGGAGAGCATGTGCTCGGTGATGGAATTGCGCCCGCTATTGGTGGCTTTCAACACTTCGAAAAACAGCATGATGATGCCGATGACCAGCAGGAAGTCGCCGGCAGTGATCGCCCAGGGCGTGCCCGACACCATGGGGATGGTGAACAGGCCCTGGCCCCAGCCGAGCGGCGCGCCGGCATAGAACAGGAAGGCCACCACATTGTAGATCACAAAGGGCACCACCAGCAGCGGCGGCACGAACCGCCCATTGCGGCGTGGCGAACGATGGGTGGGCATGATCACGGTTTCGGTCATGGCACGGCCTCGGGTTGCGGACGTCAGCATGGCAGAGCCAGGTGACGCCGTGAAGCAAAACCAACGCGGGCCCGCCCTGCCTGTTCCCCTGAGTGGCCCGGGCCGCTTCGTCCCCTCGCCCCCCAGGGGAGAGAGGACGAACGACAAGCGGTTACGACTTCAGCTTGAGCGGGCCGACCATCAGCTCGGGCTTCACTTCAGCGTCGAATTCTTCGCCGCTGAGCAGGCCCAGTGCGATGGCTTCTTCGCGCAGCGTCGTACCGTTCCGGTGCGCCGTCTTGGCGATCTTGGCGGCATTGTCATAGCCGATGCGCCGGTTGAGCGCGGTCACCAGCATCAGCGACTTGTCGACCAGCTCCTGAATGCGCGCGCGATCGGGCTCGATGCCGACCGCGCAATGGTCGTTGAATGACTGGGCCGCATCGGCCAGCAGCCGCACCGACTGCAGGAAATTATAGGCAATCACCGGCTTGAACACGTTGAGCTCGAAATTGCCCTGACTGGCGGCAAAGCCGATCGCCGCATCATTGCCCATCACCTGCGCCACCACCATGGTCATGGCTTCCGACTGGGTCGGATTGACCTTGCCCGGCATGATCGAGCTGCCCGGCTCGTTTTCCGGAATGGTCAGCTCGCCCAGCCCCGAACGCGGGCCGGAGGCCAGCCAGCGCACGTCATTGGCAATCTTCATGAAGGCGACGGCAAGCTGCTTGAGCGCCCCCGAAGAGCCCACAAAGGCATCGTGGCCGGCCAGCAGCGCGAACTTGTTGGGACCGGTAACGAAATCACGCCCGGTCAGCGTGGCGATCTCCTCGGCCACCGCAACGGCGTAATCGGGATGGGCATTGAGCCCGGTGCCGACCGCCGTTCCACCCAGCGCCAGTTCCTTGAGCTGGGGCAGCGTCGCCTTGATATTGGCCAGTGCATAGTCGATCTGCGCCACCCAGCCGGAAATCTCCTGGCCCAGCGTCAACGGCGTCGCATCCTGCAGATGGGTGCGGCCGATCTTGACCACGTCCATATAGGCTTCCGCCTTGGCCGCCAGCGTGTCGCGCAGCAGCATGACGCGCTTGAACAGATAGCCTTCAATGGCCTCGACCGCCGCAATATGCATGGCGGTGGGATAGGTATCGTTGGACGACTGGCTCATATTGACGTGGTCATTGGGGTGCACGGGCGTTTTCGAGCCCATGGTGCCGCCGGCCAATTCGATGCCGCGATTGGAGATCACCTCGTTGACGTTCATGTTGGACTGGGTGCCCGAGCCGGTCTGCCACACCACCAGCGGGAAATGCGCTGCCAGCTTGCCGGCAATCACTTCATCGGCCGCCGTCACGATCAGGTCGCGCGTGGTCTCATCAAGCAGACCCAGTTTGTGATTGGCCAGCGCCGCGGCCTTTTTCAGAACGCCGAAGGCGGTGATGATCTCGCGCGGCATCTTTTCGCCGCCAATGTCGAAATTGGCCAGGCTGCGCGCGGTCTGGGCGCCATAATATTTGTCGGCGGGCACATTGATGGTGCCCATGGTGTCCGATTCAACGCGCATCGTCATGGCAATCTCCGGGAATTGGGGCCGCGCCGAACCGCGGCAAGGCAAAGAAAAACGGCCGACCCCGTCAGAGGGTCGACCGTTGGCATATCAGAAGGGAGCGCATCGCGCTGCCAGACTCAAGAACTACTACTTCTTGACTTCAAAAACTTGACGACCGCGATACATGCCGGACTTGAGGTCGACGTGATGCGGGCGACGCAGCTCGCCCGAATCCTTGTCTTCGACATAGGTGGGGGCGGACAGAGCGTCATGCGAACGGCGGAAGCCGCGCTTCATCGGCGAGGTCTTGCGTTTTGGCACTGCCATGATCGGTACTCCGAATTCAATATCGTTGCGCCGCCAGAGCGGCCCAGAGACTTATCTCTGATGGGGTTGCTGGGCTCTATAGAGGAACTCCGAGCCCTTGGCTAGAGGCTTGATGCTGACTCTGGCCAACAAATCCAGCGCCGCCCAAAGCCGCCAGGCTAGAGCGCCAGCTGGCCATTCCTGCCGACGCAATTGGCCCGCTCTCCGTAGTCCTGTACCCGGCGCGCGATGATCCCGGCAATCCGCACCATGCCCGCCGAGGGTCGCCCCGGCTGACGCAGCATGGGATTGGGCAGCGCGGTGACCAGCAGCGTTGCGGTGCGCCAGTCCAGATCTTGTGGTTCAATGCCAAAGGCCCGCTCAGCCCCCGCCGCAATGCCGAACTGACCCTCGGGCCCCCATTCGGCAATGTTGAGGTAGATCTCCATGATGCGTTTTTTCGGCAGCACCAGATCGATATAGACCGCCAGCGGTACTTCGAGCGCCTTGCGCAACACACTTTGCCCATTCCACAGGAACAGATTGCGCGCCACCTGCATGGTGATGGTGGAGGCGCCGCGCGCATCCTCGCCCGCCATGAAGCGCGCCACCTCATCGCGCAGCGCTGCCACATCAACCCCCCAATGGCGGCAGAACTGCCCGTCTTCCGACAGCACCACCGCCGCCTTGAGCCGGTCGGAAATGTCGTCGATAGACCGCCATTGCCGCTCCATCGGCCATCCGGTGAGCAGGCGCGACAGCATGGGTACCGAGACAGGATTCACCACCAGATAGAGCGGGGTAAGCACTGCGGGCACGGCCATGACGAGGGCCAGCGCCATGCCCAGATTGCGCAACAGCGCCCAGATGCCGGTGAGTTTGCGTCGTGCCATGGCCTTTCCATAGCCATCCCGACCGGTGCACGGAAGGCACAAAGGTGCGGTTTTGCCCATCGGCATGCGCTTGTGGCGCCTTGCCTCGCTACGATGGCTTGCCGCCCCGCCACCAAACCGGCTAGCAACAGATCATGTATGATTTTTCTGCCGATATGCGCGATTGCGCTACCGAGATTGAGGTGGCGCTGGGCAATTTGCTCAGTACCGCCAAACTGTCTGGCCCCGGCCCTGCCGCCGAGCGGCTGGTCGCTGCCATGCGCCATGGCAGCCTTGCCGGTGGCAAGCGCCTGCGCCCCCTGCTGGTGCGCCAGGCCGCCGCCATCTTCGCCGTACCCACCGCCAGGGCGCTGACCGCCGGCCTCGCCATTGAACTGGTCCACTGCTATTCGCTGATCCATGACGATCTGCCGGCCATGGACGATGACGATCTGCGCCGCGGTCGGCCCACCGTGCACAAGGCGTTTGACGAGGCCACCGCCATCCTGGCCGGCGATGCCTTGCTTACCGAAGCCTTTGCCCTGCTGGCCGCGCCCGACTGTCACCCCGATCCGGCCATCCGCATTGCCCTGGTCGCCGAACTGGCCCGCGGCGCCGGTGGTGGTGGCATGGTGGGCGGCCAGATGCGCGACATCGAGGGCGAACAGGGCGGCTTTTCCGGCGACGACATTTCCACCATGCAGGCCATGAAGACCGGCGCGCTGATCCGCGCCAGCGTGCGCATGGGGGCCCTGTTGGGTGGCGCCGATGCAAGGGGGCTGGCCGTGTTGACCGCCTATGCCGAGGCCGCCGGGCGGGCCTTCCAGCTGGCCGACGATATTCTGGACGTCACCGCCTCGGCGGCCGCCATGGGCAAGGCCACGGGCAAGGATGCCGAGATGGGCAAGCAGACCCTGGTCACCACGCTGGGTGTTGAGGGGGCCCGCCAGCACTTGAACGAAACCGTCAGCACGGCGTTGTCAGCCCTGCGCACCTTCGGCCCCAAGGCCGACGGATTGCGCGCCACCGCGCGCTATTTCGCCAGTCGGGAGCACTAGAGCCTTGGCCATCCTTGCCAGCGTCAATATCGGTCAGGCCGAGCCCATTCCGGGCAAGAAAACCGCCCAGACCGGCATCTTCAAGCGCCCCGTTGCGGGCGAAGTCGAGCTGACCCGCGAAGGTCTCGCTGGCGACGCCATTCTCGACCGGCGTCATCACGGCGGCAAGGATCAGGCGGTCTATCTCTATTTCGCCGATGACTATGCCTGGTGGTCCACCACACTCGGGGCCGAAATCGACCCCGGGGTGTTTGGCGAGAACCTGACCATTGGCGGCGTCGAGGGCCGCAACGTCGCCATTGGCGACCGCTTCATCATCGATGAGGTGGTGCTCGAAGTCACCTCGCACCGCACCCCCTGCCTGACCCTGGCTGCCCGCATGGGCGACTCGAAATTTGCCAAGCGCTTTCACCAGGCCGGTCGGCCCGGCGCCTATTGCCGGGTCCTCAAGCCCGGGACCGTGCATAGCGGTGAACCGGTGCGGCACGAACCCTTTGCGGGCGAGCGCATCACCGTGGCCGACCTGATGGCGCTCGACGGGGTGCGCGAACTCGACCCCGATTTCATGCGGCGCGCCCTCAAGGCGCCGCTGCACCACAAAACCCGCGAGGACTATCAACACCGCCTCGCCCGCCTGTTCTGAGAGTATTCCGATGAGCCTGCAGTCCGTTCAAGCCGATCTCGCCGCCCGCGCCCCTGAGCTCGTGGTGGAAGTCACCGCCGATTCCACCGCCACCGTGCAGACCGCGGCGCTGGTGCATGGCGTCGAACCCGGCCAGATCGCCAAGACCCTGTGCATCCGCGTTGGTGGCGAAGTGCTGCTCCTGGTGACGCGCGGCGATGCCCGGCTCGACAACCAGAAATCCAAGGCCGCCTTTGGTGGCCGCCCGCGCATGCTGGGCGCCGAAGAGGTCGCGCAGCTGACCAGCCATGAGGTTGGCGGCGTCTGTCCCTTTGGCCTGCCCGCCGCCCTGCCGATCTGGCTCGATACATCGCTGCAGATTTATGATCTGGTGATCCCGGCCGGCGGCGATACCCATGCCTCGGTCCGCGTCTCGGTCAACCGGCTCGCCGAACTGTGCGGCAATTGCTGGGTCGACGCGTGCCAACCGCCGCTCTAGGTGTTTGATTGGTCGCGTTTTCGAACCGCACAGTGAAGCCACTTCTGCAGAAAACGCCTAGGAGCCTGCCATGCTGATCATTCTCATTTTCATCACCGTCATCAGCGCCCTCGTGACCACCGGCTTTTCGCTGGCCGCCCTGTTCTTTCCCGGCCTGATCGTGCGCGATGGCGAGGCCACGCCCACCGCAAGGGTATTCGCGCTCTATGGCCTGGCCCGCTCGGTGGCCTTGCTGCTGGTGGTGCTGTGGGCCGCCTTCCGCGCCGACGCCACCGCATTGATCTGGCTGGGCACGCTGGCCGGCATCATCCTGCTCGCCGACGCTGCCGTGGGCACCCAGACCGGCGACAAGCTGAAAATCTGGGCCCCGCTCGGCCTGGGCCTGGCCCAATTGCTGGTGGTCGTGCTGGCGATGTGGTTCGTCGCGTAAGTCGCGCGAACTTTTGTCGCGGGCAGGTCATTGGAACGGCGGGGCCGGGAGAACCAGCCCACCACGCAAACCTACTCCGCCGCGTCCCGCTTGCCGGCGCCGAACTTTTTTTCGATATAGTCCGCCACCATCAGCTTGAACTGCTCGGCCACATCGGCGCCGCGCAATGTGGCGACCTTCTGGCCATCGACAAACACCGGTGCGGCCGGGGTTTCGCCGGTGCCGGGCAGGGAAATGCCGATATTGGCGTGCTTGCTCTCGCCCGGCCCGTTGACGATGCAGCCCATCACCGCCACCGACAGCGTTTCGACGCCCGGATAGCGTTCTTTCCATTCCGGCATCGAGCGCGACAGATGCTCCTCGATGTCCTGGGCCAGCGTCTGGAACGTCGTCGAGGTGGTGCGGCCACAGCCGGGGCACGCCGCCACTGTCGGCACGAATTGGCGGAAGCCCATGGTCTGCAGCAATTCGCGCGCCACCTTGACCTCGGTGGTGCGATCACCACCCGGCTCGGGGGTCAGCGAAATGCGGATGGTGTCGCCAATGCCCTGCTGCAGCAAGATGCCCAGCGCCGCCGAGGAGGCCACCACGCCCTTGGTGCCCATGCCCGCCTCGGTGAGGCCGAGATGCAGCGCATAATCGCAACGCGCCGCCAGATCCTGATAGACCGCGATCAGATGCTGCACGTCCGATACCTTGGTGGAGAGGATGATCTTGTCGCGCCCCAAGCCGATCTCTTCGGCCCGTTGCGCGCTCAGCAGCGCCGACTGGATGATCGCCTCGCGCTGCACTGCAGCGGCGCCCAGCGGACTGCCGGCAGCAGCGTTTTCATCCATCAGCCGTGTCAGCAGCTCCTCGTCGAGCGACCCCCAGTTCACCCCGATGCGCACCGGCTTGTCATATTTCAGCGCCAGCTCAATCAGCGTCGAAAACTGCGTGTCGCGCTTGGCCTTGAAGCCGACATTGCCCGGATTGATGCGATATTTGGCCAGCGCGTCGGCACAGGCCGGATGATCGGTGAGCAGCTTGTGGCCGATATAGTGGAAATCCCCCACCAGCGGCACGTCATGGCCCAGCACGGCAAGGCGATCGCGGATGATCGGCACGGCGGCCGCCGCTTCGTCGCGATCCACCGTGATGCGGACGATTTCCGAGCCGGCCCGCGCCAGCGCCATCACCTGGCGTACTGTCGCCTCGATATCGGCGGTATCGGTATTGGTCATCGATTGCACGACAATGGGGGCGCCGCCGCCCACCATTACGCCGCCCACATTCACACCCACCGCCTGCCTGCGCATCGCCGGACCAGCCATCAAACACCTCACTCGTTCGCGCACAGAAATAGGCCCATGATGATGACGGCGCAATGTCTGTCGAATCTGATCGTCAGAAGAGCCTGTGCCCTTGAACCAAGCCAGGGCATGCCCATTTATATCTCATGATCAAAACGCTCCTCCCCCGTATCGTTCTGTTCCGCAAGGAAGTCGTCCTGCTCTGGCAAGCCTTCTTTGCCCCGGCAACGCCATTCTATCTCAAGGCGGCGACGCTGTTCACCGCCTTCTACCTGCTCAATCCGTTTGACATCATCCCCGATGTCATCCCGGTGCTGGGCTGGGTCGACGACCTCATTCTGGTCCCCTTGCTGGTCAGCTGGATCGTCAGTCGCCTGCCGATCAATGCGCGCGCCGACCATCGCGACCGCAATGATCGCCAGGGTCGCCGCGACGGTCCCGTGATCGAGGGCACCGCCCGCCGGCACTAGCCAGCAAGCCCTAGGCCCGACTGAACCATTCTGACGCTCTGACGTTGCAGACAAGGACACCGTACCCGCGCGGTGTCCTTTTTGTTTTGCAGGGGAGAGCGCCATGGACTGGTCAGCAATGTTCTTTCAGGACGCACAGGGCATCGTGCGGACACTGATCGTCGGCACCCTGGCCTATATCGTGCTGGTGCTGTTTCTGCGCATTTCGGGCAAGCGCACACTGGCCAAGCTGAACGCCTTCGATCTAGTGGTGACCGTCGCCTTGGGCTCAACCCTCTCGGCCATCCTGCTGCAGGAATCCATCGCCCTGGCGGAAGGCGCCACGGCACTGGCGCTGCTGATCTGCGCGCAGTATCTGGTGACCTATGTCTCGGTCCGCTCCAACCGCTTCGCCGAAATCGTCCGCAGCGAGCCAAGCCTGCTGGCCAAGGATGGGCAATTCTGTGCCGCCGCCCTGACCCGCGAACGCATTACCCGTGACGAAGCCCTCAGTGTGGTGCGAGCCCAGGGCGGCCGCGACATTGCCGATGTGCAACTGCTCGTGCTCGAAAGCGACGGCAGCATCAGCGTCCGCCTCAACCCCGATTGAGCAGCAAAGGCCCGGATCGCTCCGGGCCCCAATTGTCCGCTATTCCAGGCGGATCAGCAGATCCTTGGCGTCGATCTGATCGCCCGGCTTGACCAGCACTTCGGCAATCACCCCGTCGATTTCGGCATGGATGGCGGTTTCCATCTTCATCGCCTCGATCGAGCAGAGCACGTCGCCTGCGGTGACCTGCTGGCCCTCCTTGGCATTGAGCCCCGAGATGACGCCCGGCATCGGCGCGCCGATCTGTTTGGCATCCCCCAGCGCGACCTTGGCCCGCACCTTGACCTCGCCCGCTTTCAGGCGATCGGGCACGGTAATGGTGCGCGGTTGACCATTGAGGTCAAAAAACACCCGCACTTCGCCCTTGTCATTGGTTTCGGCGCGGCTGAGATATTGCAGCACCAGCGTCTTGCCCTTTTCGAGGTCAACCAGCAATTCCTCGCCTTCACTCAGGCCATAGAAATACACCGGTGTCGGCAGCACCTCCGTGGGGCCATAGCGATCCTGGGTCTTTTCAAAATCAGAGAAGACCTTTGGGTACATCAGATACGAGGCGAGGCGGAAATCATCGATCGGATGGCCGACTTCATCGGCGATCTTGCTGCGCTCGGCTTCAAGATCAACATCCTTGAGATAGGAGCCCGGACGCTCGGTAAGCGCCTTCTTGCCCTTGAGCACTTTTTTCTGCAGCGCCTGGGGGAAGCCGCCCGGCGGCTGGCCCAGATCGCCGGCAAAAAAGCCCACGACCGAGTCAGGAAAGGCGATGTCGCGCCTGGGATCTTCCACATCAGTGCGGGTCAGACCCGCCGAAACCATGGCCAATGCCATGTCGCCCACCACCTTGGAGCTTGGCGTCACCTTGACGATATCGCCGAACATCTGGTTGACGTCGGCATAGGTCTGGGCGACCTCGTGCCAGCGGGTTTCCAGACCCAGCGAGCGTGCCTGTTCCTTGAGATTGGTGAACTGGCCGCCCGGCATTTCATGCAGATAGACTTCCGAGGCGCCGCCCTTGAGATCGCTCTCGAAGGCCCGGTACTGCGTGCGCACCGCTTCCCAGTAAAACGAGATCTGCCGGATGGCCCCGGCATCAAGCCCGGGGTCGCGATCGCCATCGCGCAGCGCCGCGGCAATCGAGCCCAGTGTTGGCTGGCTGGTCGTGCCGCTCAGCGCATCCATCGCTGCGTCAACCGCATCCACCCCGGCATCCACCGCCGCCAGCACCGTGGCGGCGGCCGCCCCAGAGGTGTCGTGGGTATGCAGGTGGATCGGCAGACCGATCTCCTGCTTCAGCGTCGCGACAAGCCTTTTGGCCGCCGCTGGCTTGAGCAGGCCCGCCATGTCCTTGAGGCCCAGGACATGGGCGCCGGCCGCCTCGAGTTCCTTGGCCAGACCGACATAATATTTCAGGTCATATTTGGCCCGGTCGGGGTCCAGCATGTCGCCGGTATAGCAGATCACCCCTTCGGCCACCTTGCCGGCCTCGATCACGGCGTCGAGCGAGACGCGCATGTTCTCCACCCAGTTCAGGCAATCGAACACCCGGAAAATGTCGACCCCGCCCTTGGCGGCCTGCGCCACGAAGAACTTGACCACATTGTCGGGATAATTGGTGTAGCCCACGCCATTGCTGCCGCGCAGCAGCATCTGCGTCAAAATATTGGGGGCGCCTTCGCGCACCTTGGCCAGCCGCTCCCACGGGTCCTCATTGAGGAAGCGCATCGAGACGTCAAACGTCGCCCCGCCCCAGCACTCAAGGCTGAACAAATTGGGCAGCCCCCGGCTATAGGCCTGAGCGATACGGGTAATGTCGAAGCTGCGCATACGGGTGGCCAAAAGGCTCTGATGCGCGTCACGCATGGTGGTGTCGGTGAACAGCACCCGCTTCTGCTGCTTCATCCATTCCGCCAGCGCGGTGGGACCGTCCCGATCCAGTACCTGGCGGCTGCCATCGATCTCGGTCAGTACGCCGAATTCGGGCACCACGGGCTCCGCCGCATCTGCGGGTGGCCGGGGCCGGTCGCGCACTTCGGGGTGGCCGTTGACGGTGACGTCGGCGATGTAGCTCAACAGCTTGGTGGCACGATCCCGGCGCGGCTTGAAATTGAACAATTCCGGCGTCGTGTCGATAAAGCGCGTCGTATAGCGGTTCTCGACAAAATCGGGATGGGTGATGATATTCTCGAGGAACGCCAGATTGGTCGAGACGCCGCGAATGCGGAACTCGCGCAGCGCCCGGTGCATGCGGGCAATCGCCTCGTCGGCCGTGGGCGCCCAGCAGGTGACCTTTTCCAGCAGTGGATCGTAGAACCGTGTGATCACCGCCCCGGCGTAGGCCGTGCCGCCATCAAGCCGCACACCAAAGCCGGTAGCGCCGCGATAGGCAGTGATGCGGCCATAATCGGGAATGAAATTCTGTTCGGGATCTTCAGTGGTCACCCGGCACTGAATGGCATTGCCGTTGAGCCGGATATTGTCCTGGCTTGGCACCCCCGATTCCGGCGTGCCGATCACAGCGCCATCCAGCATGTGGATCTGCGCCTTGACGATATCGATGCCGGTGACTTCTTCGGTCACCGTATGCTCGACCTGGATGCGCGGGTTCACTTCGATGAAGTAGAATTTGTCGGTATCGGCATCCATCAGGAATTCGACGGTGCCGGCGCCACGATAGTGCGCCGCCTTGCCCAGCCGCACCGCGGCGTCAGTCAGTTCCTGGCGCACTGCCGTGCTCAGATAGGGCGCCGGTGCGCGCTCGACCACCTTCTGGTTGCGCCGCTGCACCGAGCAGTCGCGCTCATACAGATGCACCAGATTGCCATGCGTATCGCCAATCAGCTGCACCTCGACATGGCGGGCACGCTCGACCAGCTTTTCAAGATACATCTCGTCCTTGCCGAACGCCGCCTTGGCCTCGCGCTTGCCCTCCGACACTTCGGCCAGCAGCGTTGATTCGTCCATGATGCGGCGCATGCCGCGCCCGCCGCCGCCCCAGCTGGCCTTGAGCATCAGCGGATAACCGATCTCTCCTGCCATCTGCTTGATCGCTGCCGGATCATCCGGCAGTGGCGCCGTGGCCGGCACAACCGGCACATTGGAGGCAATCGCCATATTGCGGGCGGCAACCTTGTTGCCCAAGTCGCGCATGGTCTGGGCGCGCGGGCCGATGAAGATGATGCCGGCGTCCTCGCACGCGTCGACAAATTCCGGGCTTTCCGAGAGCAGGCCATAGCCGGGATGGATCGCATCGGCGCCCGAAATGCGGGCCAGCCGGATATACTCATCGATCTGCAGATAGGCTTCCACAGGGCCCAGGCCCTTGCCGATCACATAGGCCTCATCGGCCTTGAACCGGTGCAGGGCCAGCTTGTCTTCTTCGGCATAGGCCGCCACAGTCTTGAGCCCGAGCTCATTGGCGGCCCGGAACACGCGAATGGCGATTTCGCTGCGATTGGCGACGAGAATTTTCTTGATGGGCATCTGTGTCCGTCCGAGCAGGAGGGGTGAAGGGCCGTAACGGCCGGGCTCAGCGATGGTGTGACCGGCCGTGACGGTTGCCCGTCGGACCGTCAGAAAACTGTCTAGTTGCGGCCCAGATGGCCGGCAAGATGGCTCATATCGTAGCCGGCCTCGGCCGCCTCCGCGATGATCTGACTGGCATCGACTTGCCCTGCCTGGCTCAGCGCCCACAGCGTGGTGGAGCGCGTCCCGGACCGGCAGTAGCAGAAGACCGGCCCCGTGCTCCCCTCGAGCACAGCTTTGGTCTGGGCAACCATCTCCGGGGAAACCCCTTCTCGGCCCAGTGGAATGGCGTGATAGACCAGGCCCGCCGCGACTGCGGCAGCCTCGATCTCTGCGCCGGTGGGCTGATCGGGCGATTCCCCGTCTGGGCGATTATTGACGATGGCGACGAAACCTGCGGCTTTGAGCGCTGCGACGTCTTCGGGCCGGATTTGTCCCGAAACGCTGACGTGATCGTTGATCCGCTTCAAGTCCAAGTCACTACTCCCATTCGCGCAAAAGGCTTGCCTGGGTCCTTATATCCGTGCGCTGGCACGCGACGCAACCGCGGCATCACAATCGCAGTCATCAAGGCGTCACTACCCCTCCCGCCGGAGGCGCTGCTCAGGCCGCCGTGGCTACCCGTTTTTCGGCCAGCGGGAGAGGCCGGCCGAGCAGGAAGCCCTGGTAGCGCGTGCAGCCGGCTTGTCGCAGCAGGCGGAACTGTTCTTCCGTCTCCACTCCCTCGACCGGCAGCGAGCGGGCGATATCGCAGATCGCCGCAACGATGATGGCGTCAATCCGGCTGGTGCCCAGGCTGGAAACATAGGTGCGGTCGATCTTGATGATGTCGAAGGCAAAGCCACGCAGATATTGCAGGCTGGCATGGCCGGCGCCGAAATCATCGATGGCGATGCGCACGCCCAAAGCCCGCAGCGCATCGACATTGGCCAGTTCGATCCCCTGGGCCTGCAGCGGCACCGTCTCGGTGATCTCCACGATGACGCTGGCTGGATCCGTGCCGGTTTCCGCCAGCAGCGCCGCGAAGCGCGGTGCAAAATCGGCGTGCCGTAACTGGGCCGGCGAGACGTTGACGGCCACCGGTGTGCCCAGCCGCGGCAGATCCTAGCAGGCACGGCGCAATACCCACTCGCCCACCTTGTCGATCAGGTCGCTCTCCTCGGCGATAGCGATGAACTGGGCCGGCGACATGATGCCCCGCACCTTGTGGCGCCAGCGGATCAGCGCCTCATGCGACCTCACGATGAGATCGCCGTCAAACACCGGCTGATAGTGCAGTTCGAGCTCGTTCAGCATCAGGGCCGCCCGCAGTTCACGCTGCACAAAACGGCGGTGACGCTCATCACCGAGCATGTCGGGGTCGAACGGCAACACGATGTGGCGGCCACTCTTCTTACCCTTGTACAACGCCAGATCCGCCTTGGAGATCAGCTCATCCACATCGGTTGCGTCCAGCGGCGCCATGGCAAGCCCGATCGTGGCGGCCAGGCGCACCGGCCGTCCCGCAATGGTCACAGGGCGCTCGAGCCGCCGCAGCAATTCTTCGCCCAATCGCCTGAGCGCCGGACGGTTGTCATGACCAAAAACGGCAATGCCGAACTCGTCACCACCCAGGCGGCCGACCAGTGCACTGGGCAACATGTCGGCGATTGTAGCGGTCAGATGCTGCAGCGCCGCATCGCCCGCGCCGTGTCCGGCGCTGTCATTGAGCACCTTGAGATTGTCCATATCGAGCTGCAGATAGCCCACTGGCCGTTCCGAGCCGTGATAGACCTGGTTGCGCAGCGTCTCGAGGAAATACGAGCGTGTCGCCACCCCGGTCAGCGCATCACGGTGGATCGAGGCCATGATGTCCTGCGTGGCCTGGTCGGCGGCATCGACCCGCGCACCGACGACGCGGTGGCCCACGCTGAGAACTGCCAGCAGCAGCGCGCTGGCCATCAGCATTACCACGGGGAGTGTCGCCTCCTTGCCAGGCGCCCAGCCCAGCAGGGCCAGCGCGCTGGCGACAACAGCGGCAATGATCACCGTGGCTGCAGCCAAGGCAATGCTGCGATAACCGTCGACAATTTTGGAAAGCGCAGGGTTGCGGCGCATGGCAAGTATCCAGTCCAGCCCGCTAATGTCGAGCGCTGAACCATAGGGCGTCAGACGTGAACAATCGGTGAATCGTCCGCGATATAATCTTTGTGTATCAATGATTTAACTGATGAAAACAGGCTGGCCGGACAGGCTAGGCACCTTGTGTGACAGCCAAACGACAACGCCCCTGCGGCTGGGCCGGATGGTAACCCATGGGTTAACGTGTGGCCGATCCCACCCAGGCACGCCAGATTTCCTCGCGCTCGGCAACAAACCGGTCGGCAATGCCGGCAACAGTGGCGCCCGGTTCATTGAGCTGGGCCAGCAGCATGTTCATTTCCGCCAAAGGCAGGCTGCTGCGCTGAAAATAGCCGGCAATGGCCGGAATATCGCCAAACACCCATTCGCTGAGCGCCACCACCACCGTTTCAGGGGGGAAAGCGCTGGGCTGAGGTGCGGCACAGACCAGTTGCGCCAGGCACTTGGCCGCCTCGCCATCATAGGGCCCCATATCCAGCGCGAACAAATCGAGCTGACCGAGCACCGCATTGGGTTGCCAGTAATACAGCAGCACCGGCTGGATGCGACCGGCGGCCTCGGCAATCAGCGTGTCCATTTCAAAGCGGTTGGCGGGCTCAATCAGTTCCACCAGATCGCTCAATCCATGGGCGGCGATCAGATTACGGTTGATCACCGCGCAGGCCCAGTCTGGCGGGCAGGAAATGAACCGCACCTTGCGACCGCCATTGAGCGTCGGCAAGACCGCCGCCAGGTCTGCAGCCTGGCGCAGCCCCGGTTGGGTCAGCGCCAGGGTACCCGGTATGAACCAGCCTTCAAATGCCGTCTCGACATAGGTGGGCGCAGCAGGACGCAAATTCTGCGCGGCAATTCCCCTGTTCCAGATCTCGGCTATGCGCGTCGCCCACATCTCCGGCGCTACAGCCGGTTGCCCGCTCGAGCCCATCGACGAGCCGGTGGAGACCAGATCGCCCGGCGTCACCCGCACCGCACAGCCATAATGGGCGGTCAGCAAGCGGGCATGGATTTCAGCCAGGACCTGCGCTGCGGGCCAGCTCATGGCGGCAATACTGATCGTCTGGTTGCCACAGGGTGGCGGCGGCCCCTCGGGCGCCTGCGCCACGCTGGTTTGCCCGATTGCGTCCTGTGCCTGATCGAGCACGGTGAACTGTGCCGAGGCCGGTGCACTCGACAGGGCCACCACCAGCAACGCCACAATCCTGGTCCGGCCCGCAATACGCACCACGCAACTCCCTGTCAGGCCCATTCTATGCAAAAATCGCCGCCGTTAAGCAACAGTGAGGGCGGCGCTTCAGTTCCGAGCAATACCCGGTGACTCGCCCGCCTGATCTGTGCAACAGTCTGCCCAGCGGGGCGCGGGTTGCGCCCCCTTTATCGCGTTGTTTCGCCGGGCAAGACGGCTCGCCCAAGAGCCGCTCCACGGAACGACCTAGCAGAGGGACGTACATGATCAATTTCAAGCAAACCCTGGCCCTGGCCGTTGCCACATCAGCACTCGTCATTGCTGCACCGGCTATCGCCCAGGAAGTCAAGCTCGGCTTCCTTGCCGACGTCACTGGTCCCATCGCCGGCTTCGCACCAGGCATGGTCGATGCGGGCAATCTGGCCATCACCAATATCAACGATCAGGGCGGCATGTTCGACGGCCAGGACCTGGTTTCCGTCATTGCTGACAGCGCCTGCGACGGCGGCGCCGCTGGTCCGGCAGCTGACCGTCTGGTCAACACCGAGCAGGTCGTGGCGATCTTTGGCGCCTATTGCTCGGGCGCCACCATTGCCGGTGCCAATGGCTCAGCCATTCCGGGCAATGTCGTGATGATCTCCCCCGCATCGACTGCTCCAGCTGTCGCCGAACTGGACGATAACGATCTGGTGTTCCGTGATGTGGTTCCCGATTCCATCCAGGGCGTGAAGGCAGCTGAACTGCTGCTGGCCCAGGGCATCACCGAAGTTGGCGTGACCTTTGTCAATAACGACTACGGTTCGGGTCTGGCTGGCGCCTTCTCCGATGCTTTCGCGGCCGGTGGCGGCACCGTTGCCGTCAGCGTTGCGCACGAAGACGGCAAGGCCGACTACCGTCCGGAAATCGGCCAGGTTGAGGCCTCCGGCGCCACCACGCTGGTGATCTATGGCTACGAAAACGCCGGTGGCGGCGCCATTCTGAACCAGGCCATCGAGGCCGGCTCGTTCAGCCAGTTCGTCGGTGGCGACGGCATGGCGGGTGACGCTCTGGTCGCGGCCCGTGACTCGGCTTCGCTCGAAGGCATGATCCTGACCCAGGCCGCTGCGGCTGCCGGTCCGTCCTTTGATGCCCTGAACGCGCTCACCAGCGCTGCCGGCCAGGACGCCAATGGCACCTACGTAACCAACTCCTACGACGCCGTCTTCCTGCTGGCTCTGGCCATCGAGAAGTCCGGCTCGGCTGATCGTGAAGGCGTCTCTGCTGCCCTGCGTGAAGTTGCCAATGCCCCCGGCGAAACCATCCTGCCCGGCGAATGGAGCAAGGCCAAGGAACTGATCGCTGCCGGTACCGACATCAACTATGAAGGCGCTTCGGGCACCATCGAGTTTGATGATGTGGGCGACGTCGCCGGCGCCATCAACTACTTCGTCATCGAAGGCGGTGCCGTGGTGAACAAGGGCCTGATCGAGTAGGCTTTCTGACCTGATCTATCCGAAGGCCCGGGAGCGATCCCGGGCCTTTTACATTTGGGGGCCGGAACGTCATTATGATGTTTCGGCCTCAGTTGTTCGCTGACGGTTAGCCCCATGGCATTTGTTGAGGACCCGCTCGTGGCCGATGACAAGACACTCGCCTTTTACGCTGCCCATGCTGCCGACTATGTGCATCACGGCGCCGACCAGCCCAATCTGCGGCTACAGGGCTTTCTCGATAAACTGCCCGTAGCGGCCCGCATTCTCGAACTGGGCTCCGGCAGTGGACGTGACGCTGCCGCCATGTTGGCCAGGGGTTTTGATGTGCAGGCCACTGATGCCTCGCCCGAACTGGCCGCCGAAGCCGAGAAACGACTTGGCCGCCCGGTTGCCATCCTGCGGTTCGACCAGCTCGACGTCCAGGCTGACTATGATGCTGTTTGGGCCAATGCCAGCCTGTTGCATGCGCCTGCCGCCGAACTGAGCGCCGATCTGCGCCGCATTCATGCTGCGCTGCGGCCGGGCGGATTGTTCACGGCCAGCTTCAAGGCCGGCACGGGCGAAGGCCGTGACAGCCTTGGGCGCTATTACAACTACCCCGCGCCCAAGACTCTTCTGGCGCACTATGCCGCCGCCGCAGCCTGGAGCAGCGTCGAGCTCGAAACCGTCAACGGCAGCGGCTATGATCGCCTACCCACCCAGTGGCTCTGGGTCACGGCGCGCCGATGAGCAACGCCCCGCCGTGCTGGAGCAGGACGGGGCGTCGGATATTATTCCTCAGATCGCTCCTCAGCGGTCGTGGCGGATCACTTCGGGGATCAGCCCCTTGGGGGCAAAGCGCAGGGCCACGGTAATCACCACACCCAGCACGAACACCCGCATCTGCAGCGCCCGCGAGTCGATTTCCGGGATCGCGCCCCAGCCGAGATTCTGCGTCACTTGCGACAGATTGAGAAAGATCAGCTGCGCCACCGGGTCGGACAAAATCCACACCACATAGATCAGCAGCGAGCCGAGCAGCACGCCCCAGCTATTGCCAGCGCCGCCCACGATCACCATGACCCAAATCATGAAGGTGTGATTGATCGGCTGGTAGCCCGATGGGTCAAAAATCTGGCTGAACGTCACCAGCATGGCGCCGCCAACCCCCATCAGCACCGAACCCAGCACAAACAGTTCCAGCTGCCGGCCTTTGACATCCTTGCCCATCGAACTGGCTGCAATATGGTTGTCGCGGATCGCCCGCATCATGCGGCCCCACGGTCCGCCATAGGCGCGCTGGATGAAGTAGAACACGATGACCAGCAAACCGACCGCCAGGACCAGAAAGCCCAGACGGGCCTGCACGAAACTCTCGGCGATACCCACGCCCTGGGCCTGCAAGGCCTGCGGTAGCGGGGTTGGCCAAGGCATGGGTGACACCGACATGGTGCCGCGCGTCAGCCAGTCCATATTCTTGATCAGCGCCCGCAGGATCTCGGAGATGCCGATGGTCGCAATGGCCAGATAATCGGTGCGCAGGCCCAGGCTGATCTTGCCCACGAAAAAGGCAATGAACGCCGCCAGCAGGCCGCCGAACATCCAGCCCAGCACCGGATTGAGCCCCAGTCCGCCGATAAAGCCGGCAGTGGATTCGATATAGGCCGCCGCCGGATCGATCTGGCTGCGATAGATCACATAGGCGGCAAACCACGCCAGCACCACCAGCAGGCCATAGCCGAAGCCACGCAGGCCCAGCCGCCTGGTCTGGCGCGCCGCATAGACCACGCCCAGCCCGATCAGAAAGGCCAGCAAGGCACGCCCCAGCAACATCGGCCCCTCAGAGTCCCAGAAGGCTGGATTGACCGGATAGGAAATAAAGGTAACGGCGGCGCCGCCCACCATCATGAAGCCCATAATGGCGAAATTGAACAGGCCGCCATAACCCCACTGGATGTTGAGCCCCAGGGCGATCAGCGCAAAGCCGGTCGCCTGCACCAGAATGAGCAGCATGCTGGCGGTACCCTGCGACACGCCTGCCGCCGCCACCAGAACGAACAGGGCGATGAACAGGGCGATGCCGCGATAGAGGGGGCGATCCAGCAGCCGGACCTTGGCCTCTGCCGTGCTCATGTGGAGGCTCCCTTGAAGATGCCGGTGGGTCGCACCAGCAGGGTCACAACCAGAATGACGAAGGCCACCGTCAGCTTGTACTCGGTTGGCACCAGCGACAGATTGGACGGCAACGCCATGCCCTCGGGCAGCAAGCCATTGAGCGGACGCAGCACCGCTGTCCAGTTGAACACGGCGAGGGTTTCGGCAAAGGCGATCAGAAAACCGCCGACAATGGCGCCATAGGCGTGCCCGAGACCGCCCACAATGGCGGCCGCGAAAATCGGCAGCACGATGTTGAAGGCCAGGTCGGGCATCAGCGCCACGTCGAGCGCCAGCATCACCCCGGCCACGCAGGCCAGACTGCCCGCAATGATCCAGGTCACCCGCACCACCAGCGCCGTGTTGATGCCCGAGACCTGCGCCAGATCGGCATTGTCAGCCATGGCGCGCATCGCCTTGCCCAGCCGCGAGCGGGTCAGGAACAGGTGCAGCGCGATCACCAGCGCGGCGGTGACCACGAACATCAGCACCTGCGGCTCCGTGATCGAAATGGGTCTGGTGCCGCCGAAGGCCGACATGTCGATGCGGAAGATGTCCTTGGATTCCGTCGCATAAAAACTGCGGGTGCCCGAACCAAAGATCAGCCGCAGCAGGCCCTGGATCATCAGCGTCACGCCGATCGAGGCGATCAGCATGGTCACCGGTTTGGCCCCCCGCTCACGCAGCGGCGCATAAAAACCCTTGTCGATCCCCAGTGCCAGAAATGCCGCGATCACCATGGCGACCGGCAGCACGACAAATCCCATGGGCAGCGGCGTGACAATGCCCATGGCAGTCAATAGCCCCGCCAGCACAAAGGCGATGAAGCCGCCCATTGTCATCATGTCGCCATGCGCGAAATGGGCAAAGCGCAGAATGCCAAAAATCAGCGTCACGCCGATGGCGCCCAAGGCGTAGATCGACCCCAGCACCGTGCCGGAAATCAACACCCGGTTGATAAAGAAAATCAGCTCATCCATGTCCTTCAGCCCCCCAGAAAGCTTTTGGCGACTTCGGGATCGGCAATGAGTTCTGCGCCCGTGCCGGTAAATCGGTTCTGACCACCCGCCAACACAAAGCCCTTGGAGGCAAAGGCCAGCGCCTGGCGCGCATTCTGTTCGACCATCAGAATGGCCACGCCCTCGGCGTTGACCCGCACAATTGTCTCAAAGATCTCGATCACATAGCGCGGCGACAGTCCCGCTGACGGCTCATCGAGCATCAGCAGCCGCGGCTTGCTCATCAGCGCCCGGCCCATCGCCACCATCTGGCGCTGCCCGCCCGAGAGTTCACCGGTCGGCTGGCGCCGTTTCTCGGCCAGCACCGGGAACATCTGGTACACCCATTCCATGGTGTCGGCAAAATTGTCGCGTCGGGTGAACGCCCCCATTTCGAGGTTCTCTTCCACGCTCATCGAGGTGAAGACGTTCTTCTCCTGCGGCACAAAGCTCAGCCCCTTGGGCACCAGCCGGTCAGGCAGTGAATTGGCGATCTCTTCGCCGTCAAATTCGATCGTGCCGCCGGTCACCTTGAGCAGGCCAAAAATCGCCTTCAGCGTCGTTGACTTGCCCGCCCCATTGGGACCGACGACCACCCCGATATCGGACTGGTCGATAGCCATGTTCACGCCGTTGAGGATCGGCGCGCCGCCGTAACCGGCAACGACGTGCTTGAGTTCAATCAATGCCATTACGCGGTCTCCACCGGGGTGCCGAAATAGGCCTCGACAATCGCCGGATTGGCGCGAATCTCGCTCATCGGCCCCTGGGCAATCGTTTCGCCCTGCGCCATGACGATCACCGGGTCGCACAGCCGCCCGATCAGATCCATATCATGCTCGATGACGAAGAAGGTGTAGCCCAGCTCGGTATTCATGCGTTCGATATTGGCCGCCAGATCGTTGAGTAGCGTGCGGTTGACGCCGGCCGCCACCTCATCGAGCAACACCACCTTGGCGTCCACCATCATGGTGCGCCCCAGCTCAAGCAGCTTTTTCTGGCCACCCGACAGATTGCCCGCCAATTCGTTGCGCACATGGCCCAGCTTGAGGAAATCGATGACATCGAGCGCCTTCTTGCGCACCTCGGTCTCGCGCGATTTGCTGAGGCCTGGGCGGAACCAGGCATTGCCCAGATACTCGCCGGGCTGATTGCCCGGCACCACCATCAGGTTTTCCAGCGCCGTCATGTTGGAGAACTCATGCGCGATCTGGAACGTGCGCAACATGCCGGCGCGGAACAGTTCGTGCGGGGCAAGGCCTGTGACATCCTGGCCGTCAAACATCACCACGCCCGCATCGGGCACGATATTGCCGGCCACGATGTTGAACAGCGTCGACTTGCCGGCCCCGTTGGGGCCGATCAGCCCCGTGACCGAACCACGCCGCACCGAGAGCGAGCAATTATTGACAGCGGTGAGGCCGCCAAAGCGTTTCGTAACGTTGCGAACGTCTATAACCAAGTCTGAGGACACCAAATCCGTCCCGTTTCCTGAGGCCAAGGGTACCCGGTTAAATCCAGGCGATTTTGCGGCATCTGCTCATAAGGCAGCCAACCGGTCAACCTAAAGCCAGCGCAATCCGGGGGCTTTACCCTCACAGATACGCCAGTACGGCATTGGCAGTGGCTTCGTTATTGGCACACATGACGTCGTAAAGTGTTGCCAGACGGGTTAACGCCTTCACGTCGACATCATGGGGTTGGGCGGAAAGCGGATCGATAAAAAAGATCAAAACGTCCAGCCGACCCTCGGCAATCATCGCCCCCAATTGCTGATCACCACCCAGAGGCCCGCTTTTGAGCAGGGTCACCGGCATGCCAGTGGCCTCGATGATGCGGCTGCCGGTGGTGCCGGTACCCCATAATTGGTGCGCGCCAAGCTTGGTCTTGTGCCGCAGCGCCCAGTCGCACAGCTCATCCTTCTTGTCGTCATGCGCCACCAGGCCAATGCGTGCCATGCCACCCTCCAGCTTTGGGAAGATGTTCAACCAGCTTCACGCCGATAGGGCAATGGCCTCGCTGAGCAGAATGCCGATCATGTCGACCGGAATGTCGTCATCGGGCGCCAACCGCAGGTAGCGCCCCTTTTTGAGCCCGCCGCCTTCCAGCAAGCCGTGGCTATTGTCGAGCAGTCTGCCGTGCTCGAAATACAGGGCGACGCGGTCGCGATGCGGGAACACCGCGCAGACATGCCCCGCCACGCCATGGCGAAAATTCACCGATTGCCAGCCCGGCATCACCTTGCCGCTGAGGCCGGGGTGGGCCCCGACCAGCGTCACCAGCCGCGCTGTCAGCGCCGCTATCTCTGCAGGCAGAGGCGCCACCAAAGCGCCAAAGGCGTCTGGATAAACCGGATCGACAATGGTGGTCAGCATGGCAAGGCCCTCGCAGTTGAGACGACCCTGTCGCCTCGGCACGTCGACCTTGCCGCATGGTGCTGACAAACCGTGTCAGCACCGCCCGAAAACTAGAACTCGTTCCAGTCCCGCGAGATGGCCAGATTGCTCGTGCGCTTCAGCGCCGGCACCGGCTGGGCTGTACGGCGCACCGCAGCACCGCTGCCACCGCCAAGCTTGAACACATCGACAATGGCATCAAGCTCGCCGGCCCGCGCCTCGGTTTGTTCGATCGCCGCATTGGTCTCTTCCACCAGGGCGGCATTGTGCTGGGTCATCTCATCCATGTGCCGCACCGCGACCGCTACCTCGCCCAGGGCATCCGATTGCTGCTGGTTGGCCCGCGCAATGGTATCGATCAGCGCGGCGCTCTCTTGCGCGCCCGAGAGAATTTCATTGAGTGTTTCGGTGGCCTTGGCCACCAATTGAGTGCCATTGCGCACTTCGCTGGCACTGCTCTCAATCAGCAGTTTGACATCGGCAGAGGCACTGGCGGCGGACTGGGCCAGGCGCCGCACTTCAACGGCTACCACGGCAAAACCCTTGCCGGCATCACCCGCCCGCGCCGCCTCGACCGAGGCGTTCAGCGCCAGCAGATTGGTCTGGAAGGCGATGTCGTCGATCAGCCCGATAATATTGGAAATCTTGCCCGACGAGGTCTCGATGGCGCCCATTGCGCCATTGGCGTCCGACATCACTTCGCCGCCCGACTTGGCATTCCTGGATACGGTCTGGGCCTTGTCACTGGCAGTCCCGGCCAGCCGGGCGCTTTCCACCACGGTCGCGGACAGCTGTTGCACCGCCACTGTGGTCTGTTCGATGGTCGCCGCCTGTCGCGTCGTGCGGTCAGCCAGGTCATTGGCCCCGGCCAGGATTTCACCAGTCGCCGTTTTCAGCGACCGCGAGGTCTGGCGCAATTGCGTCGCAATCGAGGTCAGACGCTCGGCGACCGCATTGGTGTCGTCCTTGATCTGGGCAAATTCCGGCTCGAACTCGTCGGTGATGCGGCTGGTGAGGTCGCCTTCTGCCAGATCCTTGAGCACCGCGCCGGTCAACCGCACGGCGCGGGCGGTCTTGGCCTTGGCGGCATCATCGGCAGTGCGCGCATCCCCGGTCAGCTTGTCGAAATAGGCGGTTATCCCGATATCAAGATCAAGCAGCATGGATTTGAGAATCGCCACCAGCGCCTCGGACATGGTGTCGACATCGGCCATCACGGCGCCAGGTTCTGGCGCGACCTTGCGGCCAAATAGCCCGGTCTTGGGTTCCAGAGCCTTGGCCATGCAATCATGCACCACGCCCTTGATCAGGGTCTCCATGATGACGCCATAGCCACCGATATGCCAGCGCGGCTCAAGGCCAATCTGGGCATGGCGCAGCCCGACCTTGGTGCTGGCTTCAAAATAGGCAGTATCAAGCTGGCCGCTGGCAATCGCCTTCCAGTGACCCAACTGCTTGCCCTGGGCCCGGTTCATCTGGGCCTTGCCGTCGAAGAATTTTGATACCGCCGGCACCTGCGCGATCTTGCCGTAGAACGTGTCCAGCGCCGGAGTCAGGTGGGCATCGATATGGTCTTGAATCCCCGCCAGATTATCCCTTGTGGCCTGGTCCAGCCCGATAAAGGCAAGGCGGGACGACAGCAGGTCGTTGGCGGATTCTTTGGTCAAGGCGCACACTCCAAAAAGGCTTTTCCAGCAGAGATAAGTCCGTTTCAGCGTTCGCGGCTTTGATCCGGATCAAGATATCAAGGCTATGTTAGTCTTGGTGAACCTTCGGTAAACGCCAGGGCTATCCTTAAGTTTAATAACGGAAATCCAGGATCGGCAGCCGCTTTGGCTAGCGCCCGGCAACCAGACGCTCACGCTGAGGGACCGGCGCCTGCAGGCGGAATACATCAATGATACTGTCCAGTTCCTTGGCCCGTATTTCGGTTTGTTCAATCGCCGCATTGGTTTGTTCAACCAGCCCCGCATTGTGCTGCGTCATCGCGTCCATCTGGCGCACGGCAATGGTGACCTCATCAATCGCCGATGATTGCATGCGGCTGGCCTGAGCAATGCCGTGCAACATCCCGGCACTGGTCTTGATGGCATCCTGCACCGCCACCAGGCGTTGGGCCGCATCCTCGACCAGACGCGAACCACCCGCCACCTCGCTGGCACTCTGCTCGATCAGCACTTTGACATCGGCCGAGGCGCTGGCCGCCGACTGCGCCAGGCGCCGCACTTCCACCGCTACCACGGCGAAACCCTTGCCGGCGTCGCCGGCGCGCGCCGCTTCCACCGAGGCATTGAGCGCCAGCAGATTGGTCTGGAAGGCGATATCGTCGATCAGCCCGATGATATTGGAGATTTTACCCGATGATTGGGTAATCCGACCCATGGCTTCGGTTGCCTGTACCATCACCGCACCGCTTGCTTCCGCGTCGCCCGAGACCAGATGGGCCTGTCGGCTGGCGGCATCGGCCTCACTGGCATTGTCCTGCACCGTGCGGCCCAGTTGTTCGATGGCGGCGGCGGTTTGTTCGATCGTGGCGGCCTGACGCGTCGTCCGCTCGGACAGATCATTGGTGCCGGCCAGAATGTCGCCGGTCACCGTCCGGAGCGCGCCCGACGTGTCGCGCAATTGCGTAACGATGACACTGAACTGCTCGGCGACCGCGTTGGTGTCGGCCTTGAGTTGGCCGAAGGCGCCCTGGTAATCCCCCTGCATCCGCACGCTGAGATCCGCCCGGGCCAGTGCGGCCAGCACAATACCGGTTTCGCCCAGCCCACGGTCCACTGTTTCCACCAGCGCGTTGACGTTCTCGGCCAACTGGCGCAGATCCGCGTCAGGCTGATCGACCGGCAAGCGCTGCGAGAAGTCGCCGGCAAGCGCCGCCGCCACCACGACGCCAATGTCGTGCTGCAGGCGCTGGATAACCCGGACCTGGCTGGCCCGCTCGTCGCTCATATCCAGCTCGGCCGAGCGCAGGTCGCGCATTTTCAGACCATTGCTGCGGAAAACGTCGACCGCTTCGGCCATGTAGCCCAGCTCGTCGGCGCGTTCGAGGCCCGGCACCGCCAGATCGAACTGGTCGGCCGCGATCTCGGCCATGGCCGTGGTCAGGCGTGAAACCGGCCGGGTAACAGCGCGGGCAAACAGCACGCTGGCAATCGCCGCCAGCACCAGCATGACCAGACCGATAATCAGCATGGTGTTGCGCAGGTCGGCCGAGGCCGCCGCGATCTCCTGCTGGCTTTCCAGGGCCACCACCGCCCAGTCGACGCCGCCAAAGCTGATCGGCTGACTGGCGGCGACATATCTGGTGCCATTGGCCTGTTCGAGCGGGCCCAGCCCGGCGCTGCCGCCCAGCGCCGCCGCGACCGCCTGGCCGTCAAGCTTGAGCGTCAGCACGTCATCGTCTGCCGTTGCCGGCGAGTCAGTCCGCGCCAGATTGTCCTGACCGACAATGAACAATTGGCCACTCTCGCCGAGACCTTTGGTCTGCGCCAGCACCGCACCAATCCGGGTCGCTGACAGCTGATAGGCCAAGACGCCGATCAGGAAGCCCTGATCATGGACCGGCGAGGCGATGAAGCTGGCGGGCGCGCCAGCACTGGGCCCATAGGGCGCGAAATCGGAGAGGAATACCTGACCGGCTTCACCGGCCATGGCGGCACGCACCACCTTGCCCAGATCGGTATCCGACCATGGGCCAGCACCCTCGGCGAAATTGGTGCCGAAATCGGCCTGCTTGGCCACGGAATAAACGTTGTTGAACGCGGTATCGAACAGCAGCACATCATCATAGCCGCTCTTGACCAGCAGGTCGCGGGAATCGGCATGCAGCGCGCGGTGGTGCAAATCATAAACCGGCAGCTTGTCGGAGCTGTCGAGCAGCGCGCGTTCACCAGCCGGATTGGCATTCTGGGTAATATAGGCGTCCTGCAGCAGCGCGGCAGGATCGCCCTGCCCCCTCAGCGAACCCATAGCGCCCGAGAACAGGTCAATATTGGCGGCAATTTCGGCGCGCCCGGCAAACAGCGTCAGATCCCCGGCAACATCCTGCAGATAGGCGCCCAGCGCCGAAGTCGCATTCGATGCAGCGGCCGTCAGACGCTGTTCGGCCTGCTGGGTGACAATGGCGTTGCCCGCAAAATAGGCCGCCAGACCCAGGCTGATACCGCTTGCCAGCGCAATGATCACCACCATGGCCGGCAGCTTGAAGGCGAGTTTGAGTTGAGGCATCGGGGCTTCCGGAAGTTTTGGCAAGACGGCATGGTAGAGTGCTGTGCCCGCAGTCCACGCCACGGTCACCACACCGTCAAATCATACTCAACAATTGGTTAATGAAGCGCTTTGAAGCGGCGGGCCCGACCAACTGCCGGAAACGACTACGCCGACCGCGGAAACCCGCGGTCGGCGTTGCATTAGTGGCAGTAGAAGTCGGCCTAGAACTCGTTCCAGTCCGTCGACACCGCGGCGTTGCCGTGGCTGAGATATTGCTTGGCAGCCTGGCGCACCGGCGCGGCCGGCTTGGCGGCTGGCTTGGCCGCCAGGGCGGTCCGGGCCATCGCCGCACTATTGGCTTTTCCAGCCGTGGTGAACACGGCCACGATCCCGTCGAGCTCGGAAGCCTGGCTTTCGGTCTGCTCGATCGCCGCGTTGATCTCTTCCACCAGCGCCGCATTGTGCTGGGTCATCTCATCCATCTGCCGCACGCCGACATTGACCTCTTCGATCGCCGAGGCCTGTTCCTTGCTGTCGCGGGCAATGGTTTCCATCACCTGGCTGGTTTCGCGAATTCCCACCAGGATCGCCTCCAGCTTGCCGGCGGCATCAGCCACCAGCCTGGTGCCACCCGACACCTCGGTCGCACTCTGCTCAACCAGCACTTTGACGTCAGCCGAGGCCGACGCTGCGGACTGCGCTAGCCGCCGCACTTCCACTGCCACCACGGCAAAGCCCTTGCCGGCGTCGCCAGCCCGGGCCGCTTCCACCGAGGCGTTCAGCGCCAGCAGATTGGTCTGGAAGGCAATATCGTCGATCAGCCCGATTATGTTGGAGATCTTGGCCGAGGACGAGGTGATCTTTTCCATGGCATCGGTCGCCTGGCCCATCACCACGCCGCCTTCTTCGGCAGTGCGCGACACCGCCTGCGACTTGACGCTGGCATCGCCGGACTTGTTGGCATTGGCCAGCACAGTGGCGGCCAGCTGCTCCATGGTCGCCGAGGTCTCCTCGATGGTGGCGGCCTGCTTGGTGGTGCGCTCGCTCAGATCATTGGCCCCGGCCAGGATTTCCCCGGTCGCCGTGCGCAGTGAGTGCGAGGTATGCTGGAGGCGATCAACCACGTCGGTCAGCCGCTCGGCCACCGCATTGGTGTCGGCCTGCAGCGCCGCAAAGGCACCGTGATACTCGCCGCTCATCCGTTCGGTCAGATCGGTATTGGCCAGTGCCTTGAGCACCCGCCCGGTTTCGCTGAGGCCGCGTTCCACCGTCTCCACCAGACTGTTGACGCTGCCAGCCAGACCATTGAGTTCGGCATCGGGAAACTCAGAATTCACCCGCTTGCTGAAATCGCCGGCAATGGCGGAATCCACCACTTCGCCGAAGGCACCCTGCAATTGGCTCATCATGGTACGACGCTGCGCCTCGTCAGCAATGATGCGCGCCGCCTCGGCCTCGGTCATCTGGCTGACCTTCAGCCCCTGCTCACGGAACACCGCAACAGCACGAACCATATTGCCGATCTCGTCGTTGCGATCTTCGCCTTCGAGCTTGATGTCGAAGTCGTTATTGGCCAGGCGCTCCATATTGGCGGTCAGCGTCGATACCGGCCGGCTGATCGCGCGCGCAATCAATGCGCCCAGCAGCAGAACCAGCGCCATCACGCCAGCGGCGATGGCCGCGCTGGTGAGCGCCGATTCCCAGAAGATCGTATCAACCGTGGTCAGCAGCACGCCCGATGCAATGCTCCAGCCCCAGGGCGCAAAGGCCTGTGCATAGGTCACCTTGTCCTTGAACACGCCATCCTTGTCCTTGAAGGCATAGTCCACGAAATAGCTGCCATTGGCCTTGGCGCCATCGATCATCTCTTTCATGTAGAGCTTGCCATTGCCATCAGTGGTGCCGCTACGCTCACTGCCTTCCTTGTCGGGCTGATAGGCATGCATGACATTGACGTAGTCGTAGCTGTCGACGAAGAGGTACTCGCCGCCCTGGTAGCGCATTTTCCGCAGCGTATCGAGCGCGACCGTCTTGGCAAGCTCTGGCTCAAGCGTGCCGTTCTCGGCCAGCTCATGATAGTGTTCGACCACACCGACGGCAGCCTGCACCACGCTCTGGATCTCGGTGCGCTTGAAATTGACCAGGTTCTCGTGCAGCGAAAACAACTGGTAGGCGACGATGCCGGTCAGGCCGAGGGCGAAGACAAACAGCAGGCTGTAGAGGCGCCGGGCGATACTGCCGGTAAATAGTCGTGTCATGGTCAGTTTCCAAAATGGGCGATATTGCCGTCTATTCGCCTCTCGGCCGGGAGGGATCGGGGTGAATAGAAATCTAAATTCGTCGCTGGAAGTTATTCACTACTGTCGTTAAGGCCAGGTAAACCGGAGGCTGCCATGGAAGATACGAAAATGGGCGCCTCTCGGCGCCCATTGGAAAACCAGCAACAATGTAGCTGGATCAGAACTCGTTCCAGTCCGTCGACACCGCCGCATTGCCGTGACTGAGATAGGACTTTGCCGCAGAGCGGACCTTGTCGACCAGGCCGGCAGGCTCGGCGGGCCGCGCAGTGGCCTTGTACGATACGGGCGCTGCGCCGCCATCCTCAATGGTGAACACCTCCACCACCCGATCCAGCTCACTGGCCTGCGCCTCGGTCTGCTCGATCGCCGCATTGGTTTGTTCCACCAGGGCAGCATTGTGCTGGGTCATCTCGTCCATGGTCCGGACGGCCACTGAAACCTCGTCAATCGCCGAGGCCTGATTGCGACTGGCCGTCGCAATCGTCTGCATCAACACCGCATTTTCATTGATCGCCTCAAGCATCACCGCCAGCTGAGTGGCGGCATCAGACACCAGCTTGGAGCCACCCTTGACCTCGGTTGCACTCTGCTCGACCAGTACCTTGACGTCGGCTGAGGCCGACGCCGCTGACTGGGCCAGCCGCCGCACCTCCACCGCCACCACGGCAAAGCCCTTGCCGGCGTCGCCGGCCCGGGCCGCTTCCACCGAGGCGTTCAGCGCCAGCAAATTGGTCTGGAAGGCAATATCGTCGATCATGCCGATGATGTTGGAGATCTTGGCCGAACTCGAGGTAATGCGTTCCATCGCTGCATTGGCCTCCGTCATGGTGGCGCCACTCTGGGTCGCGCTGCTCGACACCGTCTGGGCCTTGCCATTGGCGTCTTCGGCCATCCGGGCGTTCTCGACGACCGTGGATGCCAGTTGCTCCATGGCTGCCGACGTCTCCTCAATCGTCGCCGCCTGCTTGGTCGTGCGCTCGGAAAGATCATTCATGCCCGAGAGAATTTCGCCGGTGGCCTGCTTGAGCGAGCCCGAGATCCGCTTGGCATTGCCAACCACTTCCGTCAGTTTTTCGCTCACCGCATTGGTGTCGCTCTGCAACCGTGCAAAGGCGCCATGATAGGCGCCCTGCATGCGCTTGGTCAGATCGGTATCGGCCAGCGCGCCCAGCACGACACCGGTTTCGCCGATACCGCGATCGACGGTTTCCACCAGATTGTTGACACTGGTGGCCAGCGCGTTCAGTTCTTCATCGGGGAATTGGGCATGCACCCGCTTGGAGAAATCGCCAGCGATGGCTGCATCGACCACTTCGCCGAAAGCCGCCTGCAGCGCCACCATCATGTCGGTGCGCTCCTCGCGGCGGCGGACCGATGCCGCCCGCTCTTCTTCGGTCATCTCGGTCATCTTCAGGCCATTCTGCCGGAAGACCTCGACGGCGCGCGCCATCTCGCCAATTTCATTGCCGCGCCCGGTATAGGCCACCTCTGATGCGTAGTCGCCATCGGCAACAACCTTCATCGTCTGCGCCAGCCGCGGCACCGGGGCCATCATCAGCCGCGACAGCACGTAGCCGACAACGCCCAGCACAGCGAGCGTTGCCAGCCCGACAATCAGCAAGAGCTGCAGTGTTTCGTAAATCACCGCATCAATCGCGGCCCGGTCGCTGCCGACAAACAGCACGCCAACCGGCACGTTCTCCTGATCAACGATAGGCTGATAGGCCGTGTAATACGACCGGCCTGCAATCGTGCCTTCACCAAAGATGGCCTTGCCTTCGAGCATGGCACGCATCTCGGCGCTATCCTTGCCCAGCCGCGTGCCGACAATCGGTACGCCGTCAGCCCCCAGCACGGTCGTCGTCATCCAGATGAAATCCTGTTCGACTTCATCCCAGGCAAGAAGGGCCGCAGCCGCGTCGGTCACCCTGACGATCGAATCCACCATGCCATTGTCGATAAACTTGCGGGGCATGGCCCAGGTCCGGATCGCCGCGATTTCGCCCGTATCGGACCACTCCACCTCGGCACCAGGCAAATTGCCTTCCAGAATGGAAGCCGCGGTCCGCATATTGGTGACCTGCTGCCGCATGGCGCTTGCGGTCGTCGCCGCGCTCAAATTGACAAAAATCGCCACTGAAACGACAGCTACGGATACAATAATTGCCGAGATCACCAAAGCGGCGATCATAGTAGTCAACTTGATATTGCCAACAAATTGGCCAACGCGCTTGATCATGTCATTTGCCCCAAAAACAGCGCGTCTGGCTTCTGCCATCGCACCCAAATTACGCGCGAGCCTACCAAGTCGCCATTAACCGAGTGTTTAACGCCACAGCTGCGCGCTCCTCGCATGAGCACCTGCCTGTCGCGCCCAAATCGCACAACTATTTGCTGCGTGCCCACAAAAGACCAATCCCCGCGACGCGCTGGGCATCGCGGGGATGACTGGTTCAGTCCGGCTGGAGGCCCTCAAGCGCTCCCATCAGCGGCCTATGCGGCCTGGCCGCTTCTGGTCAAACGCGGCTCGGCAGCATCGCTCGAGCGGTACTGCAACTGCTGGGCGTCGATCTGGAAAACGTCCACGATCATATCCAGCGCGCTGGCCTGCGCCTCGGTCTGCTCGATCGCCGCATTGATTTCCTCCACCAGTGCCGCGTTATGCTGGGTCATCTCGTCCATGGTCCGGACCGCACCGGTGACTTCCTTGATGGCCGTTGCCTGCTCCCGACTGTCCTGAGAGATCGATTCCAGCAGGCTGTTATTGCCCCGCACCGCTTCGAGCATGCCACGCAACTTGCCCGCCGCATCGTCCACCAGTTTGGAGCCGGAGCTGACTTCGCCAGCCGACTGTTCGATCAACACCTTGACCTCGCTGGAGGCCTGCGCCGCCGACTGCGCCAGGCGCCGCACTTCCACGGCCACCACGGCAAAGCCCTTGCCGGCATCACCAGCCCGAGCTGCTTCGACCGAGGCGTTCAGTGCCAGCAGATTGGTCTGGAAGGCGATATCGTCAATCATGCCGATGATGTTGGAGATCTTGCCCGAGGATTCGGTGATCCGTTCCATGGCTGACGTCGCATTGTTCATCACCTCGCCGCCCTCTTCAGCGGTGCGTGTGACCTGCGCAGCATTGCTACTGGCCTCCTCGGCACGCTCGGCGTTCTTGTTGACGGTGACCGCCAACTGCTCCATGGCCGCCGAAGTCTCCTCGATCGTTGCCGCCTGGCGCGTGGTCCGCTCGCTCAGATCATTGGCGCCGCTGAGGATTTCCCCCGTCGCCGTTTTCAGCGTTCCCGACGTGTCGCGCAGCTGTCCGATGACCTCAGTGAGCTTGTCGGCCACTGCATTGACGTCGGTCTTCAGGCCCGCAAAGGCGCCTTCATAGTCGCCTTCCATCCGCTCGGTCAGATCAGTATTGGCCATGGCGGCCAGCACATGGGCAATTTCGGCGACCCCCCGACTGAAGGTGGACACCAGATTGTTGACGCCTGAGGCCAGACTGTTGAGTTCCGGATCCGGAAACTCGACAGTAACCTGCCGCGAAAAGTCGCCAGCAACGGCGGCATCAACCACTACGCCAAAAGCACTTTGCAGTTCGCTCATCATGCGCTGACGATTTTCCTGCTCGGCGATGATCCGCGCCGCTTCCGCCTCGGTCATCTGGCTGACACGCAACCCGTTCTGGCGGAACACTTCCACCGCGCGAGCCATGCCGCCCACCTCATTACCCAGATCGGTATAGGGTACTTCGACCTCATAATCGCCTTCGGCAATGGCATCCATTGAGCCACCCAGCCGAGGGATCGGCTTGGTGATCAGTCGCGACAGCACAAAACCAATCACGCCAAGCCCCACGGTCACCGCGCCGCCCACCATCAGGATCAGGCCGAGCACACCGTTGGCGGCCGCATTCACCTCCTCCATCGGCGTCCCCACGAAGACGGCGCCCATTATCTCACCGCTCATCTTGGCAATCGGCTGGAACGCCCCAAAATAGTCGGTGCCGTTGATGGTGACCTGGCCAATATGGCGCTCATTGGCCAGTAATGGCGCAAAGGCCGGGCTGCTCGCATCCAGCACCGTATCGACCAGTCGCGTGCCATCCGCCGCTGTCAGGCTGGTGGTTTTGCCGATCATCGTGTTGCTGGCCGTGTCCAGCACATAAATCGTGGCGTCCTGTTTGGTAACGCGCGTCACCGAGTCGATCACATCATTGTCGTAAAACGGCGGAATGGCCCAGCTCTGGAACGACTGCATCGTCCCGTCTTCGTTCCAGTTCAGCACCGAACCCGAAATGCGGCGTTCCAATATCGTCGCCGCAACGGCCAGGTTGGCGTCCTGCTGGCTCTCACTGTCAATGATCGACTGGGCATGCAGGTTGAAATAGATCGTGCTCGAAACGACGGCAATCGAACCGATAATCGAAATTATGACCAGCGCCGCAATGGTCGTGGTCATTTTGATATTGCCAAAAATCTGGCCGAATCTGCGCATCTCAATCCCCCAAAACAGCACGAAAGCACGCCTGGTGGGCGCGATCCGAACCAGTGTGAGGGCAATACTAGCCCACAGCCATTAACTGTTCCTTGTCGGCAAATTGCATGGAAACGATTGCGGTCCATTTTCGCAAGCGCAGCCCTGAAATTGCCGGCACATTTGGCGCCTGACGCTTGTCAGGCGGCAGCTGCCCTGCCTGGCCGACGACCCAACTCATCCCTGGGCTCCACGACGGTAAATACGTCAACGATCCGGTCCAGCTCGGAGGCCTGTGTCTCGGTCTGCTCGATGGCGGCATTGATCTCCTCCACCAGCGCCGCATTGTGCTGGGTCATTTCGTCCATGGTGCGCACCGCCGCGTTGACCTCTTCGATTGACGAGGCCTGCTCCCGGCTTTCCCTGGCAATACCGTCCATCAACGCATTGGAGG
>NZ_JBDUUI010000012.1:0-68314 GCF_039938915.1 Devosia alba
CGACACTCCGCTGATCCGAGAGCCAATCTGAGCCAAATCATCTGACGACGGACAGAAGATTGATCCCTTCGAGTTTGGATTTTTTGACGAGGCGACATCGGCACAGCTCAACGCATAGCTGGAAGTGCCATTTGAGACATATAAGGCGCAAATCCGGGCAGCAGCTCTAGACCCTGCGACGGACCTTCAACACGCAGATCTCAGCGGTATGGACTTCAACCATTTTAATCTGGCGTGCGCCGATTCTTCTGGAATCGTCTAGCAGCAATAGAGAGCTGTGTAGTGACACAGAAAAAGCTATCTAAAGGTGCCAGGTTGAGCGTGCCCGGTGCTACGGTGGCATGGGCCACGCCACTGTCGCCTTCCTGGGCGGGCTGCCCGATGATCGGGGTCGGGAGCCCGCCAGCGCCGATCGCCACGCCCAGATTGGAGGTCGTGGCACTGGAGGCATTGTCGATGTCTGAGTAGGTCAGGCTATCGGCGGAGAGAGAATTCTGATCCGCAGCAGACGTGGAGGCAATGACGCCACCCTTGAGATCGACATTACCACTGACGGCGACGTGGTAGCTGCAGACTAAGTCGCAGCTCCCAACATTTCGTGTGATGCGTCAACGCTGACTGTTTTATTGTGGCACGACAACACGCGGACGCATTTTTCAGCGGCAATGCAGAATTTCCAATGACACCGATGGACTTTCGACCTGATGCGGGCAGATCAGAGTTATTTCCCCGCCAACCAAACTTCCTTCATCCAGCTCGTCAGATTGGGCCATGTCTCATCTGATGGACCATTGTGGCTCCAAAAGCGAACCGATGCATCAGGGGCCAAGCAGTAGTAGTCACCGTTGTCTTCGCATATGGGAATCCAATCATGCGGCAAGCCCAATGAACGCCCCTCTGTGATGGCAGACAGCAGCTCCCCGTATACACCACCCATTTCGTCATTGAGAGTTAGGGGGGACAAATCTCCAACAAATGCATTGCTTACGCTTTTGAGAAAGACCCTATAATCACTAGGAAAGGAAAGCCCGGCCGCCACTTCGTACCGATCAATCAGCGCGTCGTCTGGCAAAGATATCTTACGCACAGAAGGGTCATCTATAATATTAATCCCATTAATTACGTCGTAAATTTCCTTATCAATTTCTGTCACCTAAAAATCACTCGCTCTGTTTTTCCAGTAATCACGTCTCCAAGAATTGAATTGAGCGCGGTTTATACCAGAGGGTATTTCGTTTGTATTTATGTGTATTGCCGACGAGTTTCCTTGATGAAAACTTCGGGTCATCTCGGCTATGGGCCCGGTCTGCGTTTGCGTCATATGATGGAGATTAATTGGATACCCGTCAGGTCCAATGGGCGCACGACCTGATTGCATTAATTCCAGATTGGTCTTTCCAGACTTCACGTCAACGAGTTTTGGGTCAATCAAATTGTTTCGTTGGTATATTTTATTGCCATTGAAGTTGATTGGTTCGCTAGACCAAAACTGTCGGTTCTGTTGGAAATTTTTCTCAACTTCAGCCTGAGTGGCAATGCCATTTGGCGCTTTCGCAACGCCAGCTTCCGTGGCGCGGATAGATGCCGAGGCGCCAAGGGCTGCGTAGGCCGCGGCGGTCACTGATTCAGCCAAATATTCGAACGTCTGGCCTTGTTCGAAACAGCCCGGAGCCTGGCCGCTTTCCTCGCAATAGGAGACACCCGCTATTACACTCGCGATGCGCAGATCAAGAACGGAGCCGCCCCCAGTCAGTGGGCGTTCGTTGATCTGGTTGGCCAGCAGACGCTGACCGAGAGCGGAATCCGCGCCCAATTCCTGGATGGCCAAAATCTGCGAATAGAGTTTGGCCTGATCGAATTGCATCTCACCGAGATGCTGATCGACGCATTCCATGGTGCGGCACGCCTGAAAGGCATTTTCCTGCGCGAAATCGAGTGCCTGATAGCGCTGCGAAGCGTTGGCCTTGCAGGCTGCGGCCTCCTGACCCGCGTCGCAGGCGGCCAGCTCCATTGCCAGAGTCGCAAGTTGCTCATGGGTGAGATAATTATGATTGATATTGTCGAGCGCAGCAGCCGCGCCCGCCTGCCCACCGACCGCTGCACCGACGGCTGTGGCCACCCATTGGGTGATGGCGGTTTTCTGGTCCTGCGTCAGATCGGGATTGGCGGCAAGCGCCTGTTGCAGTACGCCATTGGCAATTTCGCTGGCGCCGCCGGCCAGAGCCCCGGTGCCGATATTGCCTCCGGCCATTGCCGCGACAGCCGCCCCTGCCGCCGCATGCAGGGCGATCTTCTCCGGAGACCCCTCCGCAAAGCCAAGCTGAACCGACAGATCGCCAATCGAATTGTTGAGCAGTTCTGACAGGGCAGCAGCGCTCTGCTGCTTGGCCTTGAGCGCATCGATGTCGAAGATCTTGGCCTGACTATTGGCCAGCGCTAGATCGGTATTGAGGGCCGCCAGATCCTGGGTCTAGCCTGCCAGGTTGAGCGTGCCCGGCGTCACCGTGGCACGGGCCAAGCCGCTGTCGCCTTCCTGGGCCGGCTGCCCGATGATCGGGGTCGGGAACACGCCAGCGCCGTCAACAACAGCGGCCTAAACATACTCCAAAGGGATGTTTTTCAGTTGCTCTTCAATAGACCAGCCTGATGGCTTTTCATCACTGTAACGCCAACGCCCCCTCTCTGTTTCGAGCCAATTTTTTCTAATTGCGCGACAGTTTTCTCGATCCCCATCCCCATACCCGAACTCAACGCCACAGCATGCACATATGCCGTAGGTGGGCGTGCGTCCATCTTCTCCCCATATAGGCTCTCTTTGATCTAGACCGCAGACCCGACAGCAATGACTAGGATCGGGCACGTGTGTTTCACTGGGCATGAAAATACTCTAACGGTGAAGAATACAGATTGGGATTGTATCCGTTCGGGTTTGACGGGGATCTTGGCGCAGGCCTAAACATAGTTCTCGGCGCGCCGTTTGCCGATTTGACGGCGAAGGTGTTGGTTGCGGGGTCGTAGAAAACTATGTCTCCTCCTGGTCGAACCTTAGTAAGGGTTCCCCCTGGTGGATTGGTTACAAAACTCTGGGTGCTCTGCACATATTGCTGAACAGTGCTGAACTCTGGGAACTCTGCTCCATGGTCCATCCAGTGTCGCAAAGCGTTTTGTTCGCTTGACGCTGAATTAGTAGCTGTCCAACCTATTCCAGCCAAGACCAGCACTGTCGTGGTGCCGTTCGGATCATTCGGATCTTGGCCGTTCCCGGGCGCTTCTTCACCATCCAGCGGGGGCCCGCCATTGGACGGCCAGGGGCTATCGCCGTCATCAGCCTCATTCATGACCTCGTCGGCGATAATGTAGACACCGGCGGCGATCAAAATAGCAATAGTGACATCAATCCCCAAGCCGACCAGTGCGCCTGCTGCTGCGCCAGGGGCGCAGCCCACCCCAGCGGCCGGAGCGCCTACCGCGCAACCGGTTATCGCTCCTGCTTCGGCGAATGTATTATTGCCGGCAGCATTGCCACCGGCCATGGCGCCGGTATTCACGTCTCCACCTACGAATAGCGCGGCCAGGCCACCCGCCAACGCTGCGACATTCACGCCCTGTGCCTTCAACGTCTGGAATTCGGTCCTCAGTCGGGCAAGCTCACCGCTAACCTCGGCGGGCGTCCAACTCCTGCTCCCGTCCGACAACGAGGTGATCTGTTGCTTCGTCCAATTGGCGAGCATCACCTGCGCAGCGACTTCACCGGCCACCGCCCCCGTGGCCCCGCCGGCACAGTCGCCCGCGCCGATTGCCCCTGTAGCGCAGCCCAAGGCGGCATGAGCGATGAGTTGGGCGGCCGTGTGGATCTGATTGCCGTGGACAGCCTTGCCGATTTCGGTGGCAACCGAGGCGCCCAATGTATCGGCAGCGGTGAGGCGAAGGGCGGAGATCAGGGACTGGTCGAGAGGCTGGCCTTCGACCGTGGTCTGAACACCAATCTTGATTGCCGCCTTGATCAGGTTGCGCTGCGCGGCATTGGCGAAGTTCTGGCCCAGGCTTGCGCCGGGCGTGACCGCACCGATCTGGGCGACATTGAGCACGCCCTGGGTAAGGCCAGCAGTCAACATCGAGCCGACCAGCGCTCGGAGCGTGGCGTCAGACCCCAGATCCGCCAGAGTGGCGCCGAGGTCACCCTGATTATTGATCAGGGCAATGGAGGCCTGAGTGGCCAGCGAGGTGATGCCCGCCTCCATGGCTGCAGAGACAATCGTCCCTTGGGCAAAGCCGAGCCCGGAAGCAAAGCCGCTGCCGACTCCCTGGGTGGCAATCGAGACCACCAGCGCGACCAGCGCGGCCCCAGCCTGGGTCAGCCCCTGATCCTGGTAGTTCCAGCTCTGCTCAGCTTGGGCCACAGCCTGCCACTGACCATCACCCTGCTGGCGGACCTGATCCATCCAGGCCAGCCCATCCAGCTTTGAAAGTTGGTCAATCGAGGCGTTGAGATCACCCGTTTCGCGATACTCGACCACCACACCATCACTGGTGGTGATCGTCAGACCACCGCCGGATTCAATCAGGGTATGAATGACGTTGTCGGTTGAACTGCCCTGATCCTGCTGGCTCCACCACAGCAAGCCCTCATCGCGATAGAAATCTGACGAATAGGTGTTGTCGGTATCGGTGAGCAGCGCGACCTGACCGTTCTGGGCATCGAGCAGCGTCTCGCCGACCACATCAAGTTTTGCGGCATCGAGGGTGATGTCGCCAACATTGGCCCGAATGACCAAGTCACCGCCAACATTGGCCTCTGTGCGCCTGGTCTCGGTTGTGCTTTGCTGGCGATCAATATTGATTTTCGAGCCGAACAGGCCGGTGCCAAACAAGCCGCTGCCGTGGAGCTCGAGCTTGAGCTCTTCATTGCGATAATCCTGCACCGAGGCGATTTCGACGTCCCCGATGGCTTCGAGCGTCGCGTCGCCGCCAGCCTCGACGCTGACGCCGCGCATGAGGATGTCGCCGCCGCTGGTGACCTGCAGGTCGCCGCCGGACTGGACCGTGGCCAAGGTATGGACACCCGACGCGCTGCGGTCATAGCCGCCCTTGATGTTCTCCTGCCGCGCACTATCGAGACGCAATGCTTCAATGGTGACGTCGCCGGTCGCCGTCAGCCGGGCCTCATTGCCAGCGACGAAGGCCCCACCGGTGGCGTTGATGCTGCCATCGGCGCCGATGGCGCTGACGACCAGATCATTGCGGGCTTCGATGCGCGCCGTCTGCTGCTGGCGGTCCGAAAAGCCATTGGCGTAAAGGTCGCGGGTGGCTTCGGTGTCGTTGATAACCGAGCCGGCAACAAGGGTGACGTCATCGCCAGAAACAGTGCCCGATATATTGGCGAACAGGCCCTTGCTGTCGATCACAATATCGGCGCCCGCGAACAGGCTGCCACCGCGATTGATCACCGCATCGGTGGCGCTGACGCGCAGATTGCCCAGGCTGAACAGATTGCCCGAATTGATCAGCGAGCCCGTTGCCACATCGACCTGGCCTGCGCGGATCTGGGCGGAGGCAAAATCAACATTGCTGGCCGTCATTGTCGACAGATAGACCCGCGGCAGAAGCACTTCCTGGCCCTGGACAATCTGCTTTTCGAGCCAGACAATGTCGCGGGTCAGTCCGGCGATCTGGCTGGACGTGAGGGCGACGCCCACGCTGAGTCCCAGCCGTTGCTGCTCGACCAATGCGTTGTCGAACAGCATTTTCATCAGATCTTGCGAATTGCTTACCGGGCCCAGATAGCGCTGCCCTGTCAAGGTAAAGACCTGATCCTGGACAAAGCGGGTCTCGACATAGGAGTCGCCCAGCAATTTGGCGATGATCGATGGGTCATAGCCGGTGGCGCGGCTCAGGAAGTAATCCGAGCCCAGGAATTTGCTGCGGTCGATGAACTCGGATCGCGTCTCGATCAGATAGGGGGCGTTGGGCGCCGTCGGCGCATCGAACAAAGCCGTCCGGTTCAGCAGGGAATCGACGCTGACGTTCAGATTGGAGAGCGCGACAAGGCTGTTTGCACCGGACGTCGCACTGACATTGGCGGCATTCAGCGCACGTGCGCCTGATGCCAGGCCGATCTGGTTGGCCGCGCTACGCACGGCATTGTTTGATACGTAGCCCGAAACGTTGGCAGTCAGTGTGCCGCCCGCTTCAATGGTGCCAAAGACGGCACCGGTCGTGCTCGATGAGGTGCTGCTTTCCGAGGTGGTCCAGTAATCGGTCTGATTTCCAGTGCAGAACCACAAAAACCAACCGGCGCAATAGGTGTTGGAATGCTGCGTGGTTGTGGTCGTTACAACGGTGCGGATCAGGTCACGACCCATATTGGTGACGGACGATGCGCTGATGGTGATGTCACCATTGGCGGCGATCTGGCTGTAACCATTGGTCAGCGAACCGGTCTCGATGATCATGCTGCCGCCTGAGAGGAGTTTGGCTGCGGCGCTATTGGCAGTAACCACCTCCTGGGTCGTGGTGTAGGTCGTATTGCCCGAGGATGTGCTGGTCGGGGCAGCCGAGCCCACCGAAAGCTGCAGGCGCTCATTGGCAAGCGAGGCGCTGCGCACAACAAGCGGGCCCACAACGGCTTCAATATTCCCCGAGACGTTGCGCACGGCACCCGCACGCGGACCGCTCAGGCCCTCAATGGTCAGCTCCGTCTCGGCTATGATGTCGGCCGAAATATTGGTGAAGGCACCATCCAGCCGGTACCGCGACGATCCGCCACTATAGAGCAGACCGGTATTGTTCAACGCGCCGGTCAGGGCGACGTCAACGGCACCATTGGCGGCGCCTGCGGCCCCCTGATTGGTGAGGGCAGCGGCCATTACCGCAAGCCCGGTGCCGCCATTGATCGCACCGCCCGCGGCGTTGGTGAGGGTGGCCAGATAACCGCCGGCTAGGCCGGCAAGCGCAATGGTCTGTTCGGCAACCATCGACCCCGAATTGGTGACATTGCCGCCAACAGCCAGATCGACCAGCGTTTTGGCGTTGATGGTGCCGGAGTTGGCCACATTGCCCGAGACGTCGCTGCTCAGTGCAGCGTCATGGGCGGTCAAGGTGCCAACATTGTTCAAGTGGGCGACCGCCAGCGAGAGCGTGCCGGCGTTAATGGTGCCGATGCTGGTGTTCTCGAAACTGCCGGCACGGGCACCGGTCGAACCCTGAATCTGGAGGCCGTCCTCCACCAGAATGTTGCCGCTGTTGGTGATGCTGCCATCCACACCAAAGCTGGCGGAGCTGGTGCTCAGCAGCGTCCCCGAATTGTCCAGGGCCCCTGCAACATTGAGTTCGAGGGGACCACCCTGGGCGCCTATCTGCCCATGGTTCACGACGGCGCCGTTGGACAGGACAACCGTGCCATTGGAGACGATCTTGCCAGACGCGCTGTTTGTGACCGTACCGCCAGAATTAAGCGATAGGGCGGTTTGGGACAGGATATCGCCTGAGTTGGATATGATCGAGGCTGCCACAAGCGAAGTTGCAGCGTCCGACGCCAATCGGCCCTGATTGACGACATGGCCTGCCACACCGCGGACCGTGAGCGTGCCGCTCGCCGTGATGTCTGCGTTGAGGTCAACGCTTGCCGCCTCGACGCGGAGGTTCCCACCAGACGCAAACGTTCCGCCAACGACTGCCAGCGCGTTCGCAGAACTGAGGGCGAGACCATCAGCCGAGGAAATGCGGGCGTTGGAACCGGCAAGGTTGTTGGTCGTCAGGGCAATCTGGCCGAGCGAACGCAAGCTGTCTGTGCCATCGTCGATACCCCTCTCGAGGTTGATGCTATCGGCGTTGATGACAAGATCGGCGCCCGCAGCGAGTTGGCCATTGCCTGCATCGAGCGTCGTGGCCCGAACATCCAATGTACCGGTCGCCGTCTGGACGCCATTTATGTTGACGCCCGCCGCCGCCAGCGCTCCTTGCTCCAGTTTGACGGTCTCAGCCTTGAGCGAAAGATCACCTTGCGAAGCCACCAAGGCGCCCGCCTTGAGCTCAACCGCGGTTAATCCTTCGAGCTCAATGGCTTGCCCCGAAAACAGCGTGCTTTGGACCTCAACGGTGCTTTGAGTAGACTGCGCGCGCAGCTTTCCGTTGGACTGGACCTTGCCCAGAACCAGCTTGCCGCTCGCAGTCAGCGTCATGCCTTGGGCATTGGCCGCCATCTGGCCCTGCATCCGCACACCAGCGCCTTGGTCTGTTGATACGAGCTTGATTTGGCCCGCATACATACCACCCACGAGCGATGAATCGATGGCAATGGCCGGTTCACCGCCGTCTGAGACCATCGGTGTGATCAGACCGGATTGATAGGCATAGCTATTGCGTCCCGCCACAAGGTTGAGCTGATCTCCTGCCAGAACCGGTCCACCAACCGATATCTTGCGCGATACGATGTCAAAAACGCTCACTGCGCCCAGATTGGCACCGCTGAGTCCGATCAGAACATCGCCCCCCTCCACGCGCAAATTGGACAGAGCGCCCCCGGCGCCCAGTTCGGGCGTGCCGGTCGACAACGTCACGCGGGGCGTATTGATAAACCCACAGCCATCGCAGGTGATGCCGTTGGGGTTGGCAATCACGACCCCGGCCGCTGCCCCATGCACTTCGAGCATGCCGTTCAGCGATGACCTGTTGGCGCTGGTGACCTCATTGAGAATGACACTGGCGGGCCCGGAGGTCGTTAAATTGGTGTTGCCCTGAACAAAGCCGCCGAGCTGGGACTGGCCCAGGCTCTGGTTGGAGTTGTTCAAGATGGCGCCGGGCGCCCCTACGTTGAAATTGGAGTACTTATTGTGCGACAGGCCCGCGGCATTGGGTGCAACGATGTTGATGATGGGTACGCCATTGCCGGCAGCGTCGATCGTCGCCTGGTTGGATGTCGCGGCAGCGCTATCTATTTGAATTTGTTGCGCAATGACCAATGTTGGCTGTGCCGCAACCAGCAGACTCATGGAGATGGCAAAAGCATCGCGAACACGTCGCTGCCAATTGCGCGCCTGAGGGTATGGATCAAGAGACAACAGCGAGCCGTGTGACTTCTTCGTCAGCCTGTTTGTCCGAAACATCGCAATACCCCAAAATACGCAGGTGCTAAAATGGCAATGACATCCGGGCATAATAAACGCCGGGTTGGTCGGTAGCGCTGGTCAGAGCCGCAGGCGCCGAGATCAGATCGCTATATGAAAAATCGAAACTGAGAGCGCCCTGGCTATTGCGCAGCCCGACGGCGTACCCAGCCAACATACCTCCGGCAATGTCGTGTTCGGTTTGCTCGAAAACCTGACCCACGTCCAAGGCAGCATAAGGCTCAAACCGACCCAAAAAATTGGCAAGGTCAGCATTGGGCAATTCTGGAAATTGCAAAGAAAGTTCATTGCGAGCGGTCAAGGCATTGTTGCCCGCAAGCAGCGACTCGCGAACGCCTCGCACGCTCGACAGCCCGCCCAGCGACATTTGCTCGGAACCAAGCATTAGATCGGGGGACCACTGCCCCAACACAGACCCGTTGTAGATGGCGGTGAGTTGGCCAAGCTCAAACGGTTTTGCAAATGTCAGACTACCGCTGAACTTATTGAACTGGCCTCTGGGCGAACCTGGCGCGGCAGCGGCGTCGTCAAACGCACCAAGAATGGGTAATCCGCGTGAATAGGTCCCCGAAACACTCAACTGCCCACCCATGAGCTGGCGCGAATGCGACAGACCTAGATTGGCCACTGAGAGATTTCGGCTCGAAACTTCCACCAGACTACCAAGAATATAGCTTTCGGTGCTTTTCCAGCTCAGCCCAGCGGACATGGTTGTTTTGGAAACCTGATCGCGAAAAACAACCCGGGAAGCATCGAAATCAATAGTTCTGGTCCGCCCAGACGTTTCGATCCGCGCTACGTTTCCAACAATCTCAGAGAGATACTCATTCCAAGAGCCATTGAGGCCAAATGTCCAATATCCGAACGGCACGGACACGCCGCCACTGTAGGTGTCACTATTGGGCCGATCCTGGGAAAACCAGAGCGGATGCCTGCCCATGCTCCTTTGATACCCGAGGGACCATTGTTCATTCAGCCCGATAAGGTCGTCGAAAGTGATGTCGATCTTGGACTGATACTCTCCCGTCGATTGCCCGCCCAGATTGTTGGAGCCGATGGTGATATTCCAAGGCTTACCGTGCTCCGTGGTGACCAGAAGAATGGTATCGCCAACGTCTTCTCCAGGACTCATCTCAGTCGTGGCGCTGCGCGACTTGAGGCGGTTAATCTGATCGAGCCCTTGCTCTGCATCGCGCAGGTTCACCGGCTTGCCCACCAGGCCCGGAAATGCCGTCAATATCTGCGAGTGGTGGGCCGCGGGTTCGCCGTCCATAATGATGCCGCTCAGATTGCCTTCGACAACCACGATATGCAGATCGCCGTCAGACAAATCCTGTTCTGGCAGGTACGCCCGCGACGTGATGAAGCCGCGTTCAACGTAGAGAAATGTGACCTGTTTCAGGATGTCGTTGAGTTCAGCAAGGCCAAGGCATTGACCATAGTACTGCCGTGTTAGTTCAGACACGAGATCCGGCGCCAGCAGTGTAATGCCCTCGATTGAAATCCGCTCAATAGCAACGCATGCAGCCACACCATTCCTGGCTTCAGCGACAGGACGCTGGGGCATTTCACCCACTGGCGCCAGGTCGCGTGCCAGCCTGTCTTCCAGCTCTTGCCGACGAGCCTGCTCCGCCTGGTCGCGCTGCACCTGCTCGGCCTGTCGAGTTGCCTGCTCAAGCGGCGTTTGGGCAGTGACTGGATTGGCCACCAGCAGGACGAGAACGGCAGCACCGATCAGCGCCAATCGGCACGAACGTCGCGCCCAACCCATAGCGGGGCACTGCCCCTCATTGTGCAACGCCGTTGTCATCATTTGGCGGGCTCCCGGCAACCAGTGCGTTGTATGCCTTGGTAAACCCGATAAGCGAGAAAGAAACGTTGACGTCTTGCCCGGTGATAAGTCGAAAGGCACCAACCCCCTCCGCCGACCTTTTCAGGCTTTCAAGCCCTTCTTTATCGATGGGTACGATCACCCAGCATCCTTGATGATTGCAGTTTCGATAGCGCGCTAAAATGGTCTTATTTGTACCAATGCGCAGCCCAAAATCAGAGATCAGATGCACGTCCAAAGGCGTCAGGACCGCCAGGGCCCACTCAACCTTGTTGGCCAGATCGTTGGCGCGCAGAAAGGTCAGATTGAGGATCTCGATCAACTCGGTTGCCGGACCGCCAGTGTCTCTCCCGGGCGGTTTGATCATGACAGATTGCGATATTTCACACACGGGCTGCTGAGCGGTTGCTTCAACCGGAGAAGGTTGAGCGCAACGATAGAGCCAGTCTCCAAAGCCCTCCTCCGCAAGCTTTGGCACGTCACTATGATCAGAAGCCTCTTGTGCCAGTGCACCGGCGGAAAGCCAGAGACTAGACAGCATGAAAGCAAGCACTGAGGCCAACAAACGCAATGACATAGCTACAAGCCAAATAACGAATCAAATCAAAAAAATATATTCGTGTAAACAACATAGAATTACGGCGCTCTGCAATACCCCACGATCCGAATTGGACAGCGGCGCAGGAAGACGGTTAATTCGACTGATGCATGATGGGTAAAATGCAAGAGGTCGTGAGCACAACAGGGACACTTTGCGCGGTGGGTGCGCTACTTGGCGGAAGAAACCTAAATCCGACCTTGCGGCCGGAAGCGTGTCGCCTGGGGGCAATTTCGCACTCCCAACTTATGATCGAAGACTGGCCGAGTTCGGCAGCCGCCTTTGGGCGGTTGCAGCAGGAACGGCAGCTAATCGCAACTTCGTTCCTGAAAGTGGGCGAATCGCTCTCGGCCCCCATTCCGGTCGACGCGAGCTGTCGCATTCCTACGGTCGTCAGCTTGGCTCTTCCCGACTCGATCCCGTGCGACGTCTGACTATAACGAATGCATGTTCAATGAGAGACATGTCATCGGCAAGCGGGAACTGTTGGCTCAGTGCCGCGTTTTGGAAGGCCGGAGAACAGCGTCTTGTCCCAGCCGCAACTGCCATTTTCAAGCGAACCGACACGCGCAATCTCCGCCTTTACCGGCGTGGCGACATTTGCGCTGTTGGCAGCCTTGCTTTATCTCGGCGCCGGCATTCTGGTGCCACTGGTGCTGGCAATCCTGCTGGCTTTTGCCCTGGCGCCGCTGGTGACGTGGTTTGGCAAGCGCCTGCACGTTCCCGATCCTGTTGCCGTGGTGTTTGCAGTCATGCTCGCGCTAACCGCACTGGGCGGCTTTGCCTTTCTGGCCGGCACCCAGGTCATCAAGCTGGCCGAGGAATTGCCCGGGTACCGGCAAACCATATCGAGCAAGGTCAGCGGGCTGCAGGAGCAGTTCGGCAGCAACTCGATTCTGGATCGCATCAACAGCACTATTGCCGGGGTTGGGGATCAGTTGGATGGCGCGGAGGCGCCGCGTCCCGGCGCGCCCCTGCCGGTCACCATCTCCAACGAAATCGGCCCCGTCGGCATTCTGAGTTCGGTGCTGGGCTCGATCATCGGCCCGGTGGCCACCGTCGCCATCGTCGCGGTGTTTCTGGTCTTCCTGCTGATGGGGCGAGCCGATCTGCAGGAACGCTTCATCCGGCTGGTCAGTGCGGGGCGCTACTCCAAGGCCAATCTGGCTATTGCCGACGCCAGTTACCGGGTTGGCCGCTATCTGCTGATCCAGCTGGCCGTCAACACCGTCTATGGCATCATCTTTGGCCTCGGCCTATGGCTGATCGGGGTGCCCAGCGCGATCCTTTGGGGTCTGCTGATCATCCTGTTCCGCTATATTCCGTTTGTCGGCGCGATGATCATTGCGACCATTCCGCTGCTGCTGGCCTTCGCCGTCGATCCGGGCTGGAACATGTTCCTGATGTCGCTCGGGCTGTTTCTGGTGCTCGATCTGACAACTGCCAATGTCATCGAACCGCGGCTTTACGGTTCCAGTACCGGCGTTTCGGCAATCGCCATCCTGCTCTCGGCAATGTTCTGGGCCACCTTGTGGGGACCGGTGGGGCTGATCCTGGCGACACCCATGACGGTTTGTCTGGTGGTTATCGGCCGGCACCTGCCGCAATTCCGCTTTCTTGAAACCTTGCTGGGCAGCGAGCCCGTGCTGTCGCCACCCGAGCGGCTCTATCAACGCATGCTGCGCGGCAATACCGAAGATGCGATCGAGACCACCGAAGACTATATCGAGACCCACGATACCCGCGCCTATCTCGACAATGTCATGATGCCCGCCCTGCGCATGGCCAGCAACGAGCTTGCCCATGGAGCCGAGGCCTTGCCGCAGCGCCGTATGCTGGTGGCATCGTTTGAAGCGGTCGTGGACGAAATATCCAATGTCGACTGGCCCGAACACAGCCCGATACTTCTCGTCGGCGGCCGTACCGAGATCGACGAATGCGTGGCCACGATCCTGGGACTCCACCTGGCAGAGGAAGGCCTGAGCAGCAGGGTGCTGCCGCCCGTTGCCGTGCGGCAGGAAGCGATCGGCCGACTTGACCTTGAAGGCGTCAAGCTCATCGTGCTGGTGTTTGCTGGTGCCGATATCCGCACTCACGCCCGCTACGTTTCGCGGCGCATTGGTCGCATGGCGCCCGGTCTTCGTGTCGTGGTGGTGGCACTGCATGAACTGAGTTTGGGTGAGACGGTCGAAGGCCTGCATGTCGAGGCGATCTATCGCTCGGTCGAGGAGGCTGTCGACGGCGTTGCGGCGCGCTGGCGAAACAGCGAGGGGGGCACGGCATCGGGCCATGCCCCCTCGCAACCCTTCGCAGGCGCAGGGCGCGGCGACGATGCGCTGGGACGGGCCATACAGGCCGTGGCGGACAGCTTCGATATTCCGGTCGCCGCCATCAATCTGCTGCAGGACGAACGCCACATGGAGGAAGAAGAGGCATTCCGGCTGACCAGCCTCGTGGCCGAAACAGGCCAGCCACTGGTGATCCATAGCGAAACGCCACATCCTCTGGTGGGGGAGAATGGCTATCTGCTGACCAATGGCATCGACCTCTACGCCGCCGTGCCGCTGGTCTTGGCGGACGGCTCCTGCGTTGGCGCTCTGGCCCTGATGGATTATGAACCACGCAGCTTTGGTCCAGAAGACATCGCCCGCCTGGAAGCATCGGCCAGCGAACTCGTTGAGACGTTCAGCAAGGCGACCACGCACTCATCATAAGCCTCCTTTCGTTGAGCGGCGTCCCCGATACCCCGGCATGATCGACCCCGCGCTGCACTCGCCATCATGGCGGCGCGCAGCCGGGTTCTGTCGTGTCCCGCCTGGTTGGCATTTGCGTGTAGACTCAGACGGAAGCGCCGGCGGTGTCATCCGCTCGTGCACCGGGCGCCACCAGCACAACAGCGCGACCGCAGGGGCATGGCTTCCATGCACAATGCGCACCTTCTGATGCCGGGCGAACAAAACGAAACTGAATCAAACGATTAAGACGAATAGAGCGTTGCGCACACAGCTTGGGCGACGATGGTTAAGCAGAAGTTTCACAATAGCTATTGCGCAGGAATTTAATCAAACGTATGGGACCGCATCGCACAAATGAAAATCTTGCCACTCTGATCTGAGGACTGACAAGCCGGAGATTTTGGTGTCAGCGCGTCCGGCAACCCGCTCGGAACGAAGGGCGGAATGGTGTCTATGATGACTAGAACAGTGTTGTTGGGCGAAAGCGGTTTTGGTGATTGCCCCACCGCATTGCAGGTCGCCGAAGTGGCACATCAGCTCACTATCTTTAACAATCTGCCCATGAGCACGCGCGAGCGACGCTCAGGCCTGCTGCAGTGTGAGGGCATCGTTCCCCGCGACGTCACGATCAACGCGCTGGATGCTGCCTGATGCGCGACCTCTGGCGCCTCATCCTGCTGGCACTAACCAGCTTCGCACTGGTCGGCGGCGCCATGAGCTATTCCCGGGGCAGCGATTTTCGGCAGACCCTGATCGAGATCTCCGATCATGGCCGCGCCCTTGCCCGAAATACGGTGACGGCATTTTCCGGAACCACCGGGCCCGGTCTCGACCAGACCCAGACATCGAGCATCGACACCCCATTGGTAACTCTGCGGGTGCCGCGGCCCAAATTTGGTGAGTGGGTTGGGCTGATGGGATTTCCCGACGAGACCGAAGTAGTGTTTGCCGTGCCGCCGCTCGACAGTTACACTTCCGGCCAACTTGATCTGGTTCTTGACAGCCAGTTGGCGCACGACGGCGATGGTGTGCTGCAGATCTCGGTAAACGGCACGCTGCGCCAGGCTATCGTATTGGATAGCGCGCAACAGACCATCAATGTCTCGGTACCGCTCAGCAATGAGGATCTACAACGCCCTGTGGTCGCACTTGGCCTGGCCGCGCACGGCACGACCAGCAGCGGACAGACCTGCCCCACCGAGGCAGGCAATTGGGGCAGCGTGATCAGTCTGGAGCCCCAATCTGCCCTGGCGGTGACCACAAGTGAGGCGATCAACGATCCTCGGACCGCCATCGTGGCCGCAGCCAGCCCGTTGGCGTTGTCGCTGAGCGATGTCAGCCAGCCTATGGCCATCTGGGCCGCGCAGCGGCTGCGGCGCGCGGGAATTGCTACCGACCTGGTCGCAGACGGGCACGAGGCGACGCGCCTGATTGCGAGTGCAGCGTCCAGCATGCCCCTGGAGTTGCGCGATGCCGGCGATGTGGCAATGTCGGGTGCGTCTGGCGTCGATGCCGTTGTGGCCCTGCGTCGCAGTGATCGGGTCGCCCCTGCGGCACTGGCGAGCTGGCCGCTGAGCGTGCAGCAACTGGCCACCGATACCACGGTGCGGAATTTTCGGGGCACCAAGCGCTGGACCATCCCCTATGCGCTGGCCGATCTGCCCCAGGGCAGGGTACCAGACCGTCTCGCCATCGACATTCGGGCCAGCACCCTGGCGGCGGGTAACGATTGGCTGCTGCGGGTCTCGCTCGATGGCAACCTGCTGCAGACGCAGCGCTTTGCAGGCTCAACCAGCGATATTTCCCTTGTTGTCGACCTTCCTGTCGCGCTCCAGCATCTGGACAACGCGGTGACTGTCGAGCTGGTGGATACCAGCCCCGGTGAGGGCGCCTGCAATCGGAAGCCCGATGCACAGGCACAGTTGCTGACGTCATCCCGTCTTGAGACAGGCGTCCAGCAGCCTGTCGCTGGCTGGGGTGCCATGGTGCAGAAGCTGGCGGCGGGGAGCATCAATCTGGGCATGACCGGCGCGATGACCCCGGCGCAGGCCAGTGCCCTGGCCGACCTGTTGGGCAAGTTTCTGCCGGCCGATGCCGTGATGACCTACCAGGCCGGGGAAGGCGATTTCTCGCTCATTCTGACCACCGGTGCCCAGTATGGCGCCGCGCTTCGCCTCGCCGGCTCGGTGGGTGGTATCCAGGCCGATGCGTTGATCCTCTCCAAGGGCGGGCAGAATGGCGATCCACTATTGGTGCAGCTTGATGGCAGCGAGGCCAGCCGTACGCGCCCGGACATCGCTGAAAGCGATGTGCTGATCGTGGTTCGGTACAATGGTGAGCAGTGAGGCCGCAGACCGCGACGGTCACTTGGCCCGGTTCGCTATCGGGGATTTCGTTCCTTGCCTTGTCTGGCCTTATCCTGGCTCCCAGTCGGACCATGCATGCCGGGATCAAGGGCTGCGATAGGGCAAAACAGGTCCGGCGCCCCATAGGGCGCCGGTGGGTCGCATCACTCGCGGTGCTGCCGTTGACTGGCTAGATCCAGTACGGTGCGACGCCGTAATAGTCATAGACACGACGCCCGTTCTCGGCGGTCCAGAAGTCGTCGTCATTATCGTATTTCGGGGCGCCTTCGAGCTGCTCCCTGGTCACATCGACCTGATAGCCACCAAGGTCTTCAACATAGTCCAGCTTGGACCAGGGCAGAGGATAGTGCTCCTGGCCCATGCCAAGGAAGCCACCGAAACTGAGCACGGCATAGGATACCTTGCCGCTGCGTTTTTCCACCAGGATGCGTTCGATCGAGCCGATATGCTCACCCGACGGATCGTAGACCTTGGTACCCTCGACCTTGTCGGAGGCAATCAGGTCATGGGTTTCCTTGACGTCGGCGTTTTGATTGCGAATGTCTTCGTAAGCCATTTGCGAACTCCTCTTGGTTGCGTCTGACCGGCTAACGTGACGTGCCGCCGTGCGGTTCCATGATCAGAAAATGTGATCGGCCCAGCAAAATTGATGGGAACAAAACGGCGACCGGGCCTTGCCAGCGCGGCCTGGGGGAACCGCGACGATGCCAAGGCGTTTTGCTAGACCAGAACACGAAGGGGATCATCATGGTTTTTGACAGCTTGCGCAGCCGCATGGGGGGGCAGGACAATCTGACCCCCGAACAGATTGCCCACCACACGCTCTTTACGGCCAAGGAAAAAATCGACCTGCTGCACCAGCTCAAGGCCGAGGTGAGCAGCGCCAATGCCAACGGCACTGATGTTGGCTTCTCCGCGGACGAGATTGATACAGCGATTGCCGAAGTCCGGCGCGGTAGTGAAAACAATGTGGGTGCCGACACGGTGCTGAAGGGAGACTTCTGATGGCCCGCGCACCCGACCGGCCCAATCCCGAAGTCGCCGAGGTCGACGCCCTGATTGACGAAACCGGGGCTCGCATTGACCTTCCCCCTGATTCAGCAATCAAGGTTGCTGGCGAGCACGAACCAACGGTCGGCGCCACCGGCCCAACCAATTGGTGGCTCTACGGGCTGATCGGCCTGGCTATTGTCATCGCCGTGCTGTTTTTGATGCAATTGTTGACCGGCGCGCCGGGCAGCGATGTGCAGCCGGGGTCGCCCGTAGCTGAGCCAGTTATTGAGCCGGCAGTGCCCGGAAACTAAAAAGCGCGGCTTGGAAGCCGCGCCTTCATTGCAGGAAAATGGTTGGATCAGCCCCTGTTGATGGGCGCGATCTGGATTTCGACGCGGCGGTTCTGTGCGCGCCCCTGTTCGGTGGCATTGGAGGCGATCGGGTTCATTTCGCCCTTGCCTTCGATATAGAAGCGACGCTGATCAATGCCCTGGTTGGCCAGGATGGTGGCGACCGAAACAGCGCGGCGCTGGCTGAGGCTGAGATTGTATGAATCATCGCCCTGACTATCGGTGTGGCCGTAAACGTCGATGATCGACTTGTCGAACTTCTTGAGCACCAGAGCCACCGACACCAGGGTCGAGTTGAACTGCGGCTGCACGTTGGACTGATCGGTGGCGAAGGTAATGTTGGACGGCATGTTCAGGATGATGTTCTGACCAACGCGGGTAACCGAAACGCCGGTGCCCTGCAGCTGCGCGCGCAATTCAGCTTCCTGCTGATCCATATAGGCGCCAATGCCGGCGCCGGTCAGCCCACCAACGCCCGCGCCGATCAGGGCGCCAACGCGGGGGTCGCCGCCAACTGCGGCGCCGACCAGCGCGCCCGCCAGGGCCCCGCCGCCCGTGCCAATCAGCGCGCCGCCAGCCGTGTTGGATAGCTGCGACTGGCCGGTATACGGATCGGTGGTGGTGCAGGCAGTGAGTGCCAGCGTCGCGGCAAGCGCAACAAAGATCTTCGACTTCATAGAATATCCCCCTGAAGGATTCGGTTTGGTGGCCAGTAGGTGCCCCTTGAATACGGCAGGAAGGTGATGAACGAAAGTCCCTGAACAGTCGATGAACGAAATCAGGTATTGGCCCAGCCACCATCAACAAGAAACTGCTGGGCTGAAATCATGGCGCTGTCATCGGCGGCCAGGAACAGGGCCAGGCGGGCGACATCATCTGGATAGACGTGGCCTGCCAGGGCCTGGGCATCTTCAATGGACTTGAGGGCAGCGGCATCGAGCCAGAGTCTGAGCTGCCGCTCGGTGATGACGGCCCCTGGCACCAGGGTGTTGACGCGAATGCCGGATTTGCCCAGTTCGCGCGCCATGGCGCGGGTCAGTCCATGCGTCGCTGCCTTGGCCGTTTCGTAAAGGGGCAGCGATGGGGTCAGGATCATCCAACTGATCGACCCAGTATTGATGATCGACCCCTTGCCGGCCCGGGCCATGCCCGGGGCCACCGCCTGAATGGCGAAAAACGCGTGCTTGAGATTGACCGCCATGCGGTCGTCCCAAGTGGCGGGGGTAATTTCGGCCCAGTCGTGACGCTGATCGTGCGCGGCATTGTTGACCAGTACCAGGGCGTCGCCATGGGCTTCAGCAAAGCTGGCGATGGCGGCCTGATAGGCGGCGGTATCGGTGATGTCGCAGGCAATGAACGTGGCGGTCTGGCCGAGCCCGGCCAGTTCGCGGGCCAGGGCACGGCCTTCATCGAGCGCTATATCTACAAAACCCACCTTGGCACCCTGCGCGGCGAAACTGCGCACCAGACTCGCGCCAATGCCCGTTGCGCCGCCAGAAATGACGACCGGCATGTTTGTAAGGCTGGGATAATGGGCAAAGCGCGTCATGGTGGCTCCGGGGCTGTCCAGCCTCCGGCTTAGCGCGACAATTGCCACCCGACAAGCATTGGCAGCCCGAGGTAAAAATGCCGGTGGCACAGGGTGCGGCGGCTGCGCGCCAGGTCTTGGATATCCGCAAGCCGATCTGCCTGCGAGCATCTGGCACATTGGCAGATGGGCATTTGCAGTTTAGAACGAGTCTGATGTTGCGGTTCATTTGTGGGCCCCAACAGGTGGGCCTGGCAGGCAATGAGAGATTGACGTGGGTCAATGCATCGGTCGCTACGGCCTATATTTCTAATGTCGGAATCGGGCGCCCAAATGGTCCGCGACAGACAATAAGGAAGTTTCGATGGATTATCGCAGCATATTCGAAGATGCCGTTGATGCGCTGCGGACCGAGAAACGATACCGGGTATTTGCCGATCTGGAGCGGGTGGCCGGTCAGTTTCCCAAAGCCATCTATCGCGATCACGCCGACAATGAACGCGACATCACCATCTGGTGTTCCAATGACTATCTGGGCATGGGCCAACACCCCAAGGTGGTCAGCGCCATGCAGGAAACCGCTGGCAAGCTGGGCGTTGGTTCCGGCGGCACGCGCAATATTTCGGGCACCAGCCGCCCATTGGTCGAGCTTGAGCGCTCGCTCGCCGATCTGCACCGCAAGGAAGCGGGACTGGTGTTCACATCGGGCTTCGTCTCCAACGAAGCCGGCATTTCCACCATTGCGCGCCTGCTGCCTGATTGCGTCATTTTCTCGGACCAGCTCAACCACGCCTCGATGATCCAGGGCGTGCGTCAGTCAGGCATGCAGAAGTCCATTTTCCGGCACAATGACGTGGCGCATCTGCGCGAATTGTTGGCGCAGGTCGATCGCAAGCGGCCCAAGCTGATCTGCTTTGAATCGATCTACTCGATGGATGGCGATATCGCCCCGATCAAGGAGATCTGCGATCTCGCCGAGGAATTTGGCGCGCTGACCTATATCGATGAAGTCCACGCCGTGGGCATGTATGGCGCACGCGGCGGCGGCATTGCCGAACGCGAAGGGCTGATGGACCGGATCGACGTCATCGAGGGTACGCTGGCCAAGGGATTTGGCACCATGGGCGGCTATATCACCGCCAACAAGGCGATCATTGATGCCGTGCGCTCCTATGCGGCCGAGTTCATCTTCACGACGTCGCTGCCGCCGGCGCTGTGCGCCGCCGCCCGCGCCTCGATCGAGCACCTCAAGGGTAATGGTCATGAGCGCATGATGCATCAGCGTCAGGCCCGCCTGACCAAGGCCATTCTGGCCGATGCCGGACTGCCGGTGATGGACACCGAGACCCATATCGTGCCGCTGATGGTGGGCGATGCGCGCCAGTGCAAGGCCGCCAGCGACATGCTGCTGGAAAAGCACAATATCTACATCCAGCCCATCAATTACCCGACCGTACCGAAGGGCACGGAACGGCTGCGGATCACCCCAACGCCCCTGCACACCGATGAGATGGTGTTCGAACTGCGCCATGCCCTGGTGAGCGTGTGGACCAGTCTGGAATTGCCCCGCGAACCCGCTGACGCCAAGATCACCGCCAGCAAGCTGACCTCTGGTGACCTGACGCTGCCGACTGTGGGCGGCTAGCCCTGCCGGGGCCATTGGTTCGCCTGCTGCAAGGCCGGCGCTGACAGACCAGGCAACGGCGCCAAGCCGCAGGCCTGGTGGCAGGCGGCACCCTGTCCGCGGGCCACAACACCCCTAGCTCGTCAGCACGATCCGCATCAGATCGGCCGTATTGCGGGCGCCGAGCTTTTCCATGACCCGCGCACGATGAACCTCGATGGTGCGCGGAGAAATGCCCAGGACGCGACCGGCTTCCTTGTTGGATTGACCATTGGTGATCAGTTGCAGCACTTCGCGCTCACGGGGGGTGAGCTGGGAAAAGCCACGCACCTCGACCATGCGTCGACGACCCTGCATGGCGTTGAGATGAACATCCTGCTGCAACGCTTCGCGGATATCGGCGAGAAGATGTTCGGTATCAAGAGGCTTGCCAAGGACATCGGACGCGCCAATCTTCATGGCCGTGACAGCGGCATCCAGTTGGGGATGATCGGCCAGCATGAACACCGGCGTGCTGGTACCCATCGCCTTGATGCGCCGTAACAGGCTGAGGCCGCTTTCTTCGCCAAGCCGCAGATTGAGCACCACAATATCGGGGTTGCGCCGCTCAAGACCCAGCATGAAATGGGCTGCGTCCACCGAGAAGGTGGTTTGAAACCCCTCCAGTCGGAACACCACACTCAAGGCCTCGCAGGTCGCACGATCGGAATCCACGATGTGAATCAACCGGTCGCGGTTCGGTGAGGAATGGTAGTAAACGACTTCGCTCATAGTGCCCCCTGCCCTGGCATATTTCGCTTCGACCCTGCTACCGCCTCCGCGGCGTGTCATAAAGTAGTTTGCACTAAGTGTTCCCGCGCGCCGATACGGGCAATACGTATGCGTTGCTACGCATTTAGGTATATTTGCCTAGTTTTTTATTGTCAATGGACTTTGGTCCTATGTTCTTGACAGAGACAAGGCCAGCCTGAGGGCTGGCCCCGATCGGATCAGCGGGCGCGCAGAGCGTCGCGGATTTCTGTCAGCAGGACCTCTTCCTTGCTCGGCGCGGGGGTCTCCTCGACAGGTGCCTTGGCCGCTTCCCGTTTCAGGGAATTGATGCCCTTGACCACCATGAACAGCACGAAGGCGACGATGGTAAACTTGACCAGCGCGTTGATGAACAGGCCGATATTCAATGTTGCGACACCGGCCTCCTGGGCAACAGCCAGCGACGGCACCGCAATGTTGTTGGGGTTGGACAGCACGATGAACAGATTGGAGAAGTCGATACCGCCCAGAATCAGGCCGATCACCGGCATGAAGACGTCGTCGACCAGGGATGACACGATGGCACCGAAGGCGGCGCCGATGATAACGCCGATTGCCAGATCGACCATATTGCCCTTGATTGCAAAGTCCCGAAATTCCTTGAACATGGCTAGCCCTTTCCTTGTGGTTTCCACCTGCCCCGGGCGGCCCGCGCGACCGGCGGGCAATTACCATCAATGAGAGACGGGGCAAAAGCAATGGCTCATGAGTTGGCCTTGCGCAGGGCAGGTCGGGGGCAGATAGTCCGACGTGTCCCGCAGTGATTTCGATCGTCCTTCCCATGTCGCCCGATACCTTCGTCCCAGCAACGAGCCTGATCCAGGCGATCAATCATATCCCGCAAGGCATCGCGGTGTTTGACGCCAGGATGCGGCTGGTGATGTCCAACGCCCGCTATAACGCCTTGCTGGAATTGCCCTCTGCCCTGCAGAAGCTGGGGACGCCGCTATTCGACATTGCCCTGTTCCTGGGCGATCGCGGTGACCTTGGCGAAGGCGATCCGGCGCGATTGGCGATCGAGCGGATCAACCTGCTGACGTCTTCGCCGGTAACGGTGACGCAAAGGCCGGGCAAGCACGGCCAGACGCTGGAGTTTCATTCCAGCCGGCTACCCGATGGCGGCCTGGTCATTGCCTTCTCCGATGTCACCGCCCGGGTGCAGGCCGAGCGCGCGCTGGCGCAGGTCAATCATTCGCTGGAAGGCCGGGTGGCCGAGCGTACGGCGGCGCTGACCCGGGTCAATATGGAACTGGAGAGCGCACGGGCCAAGGCCGATGCGGCCAATCACGACAAGACGCGTTTCCTGGCTGCGGCCAGCCATGATCTGCTGCAACCGCTCAACGCGGCGCGGCTCTATACATCAACCCTGATCGAGCGCTCCAAATCGACGGGCCTGGCCGATCTGGCCAATTCGATCGAGGCCTCGCTGACGGCGGTGGAAGACATCATGTCGGCGCTGCTCGACATTTCGCGGATCGACAGTGGCGCCCTCAAGCCGGCACCAGCGCCGGTGGCGGCGCGCGATCTGCTGAAACGGATCGAAGTGGAGTTCGGGCCGATGGCACGCGAGCGCAATATTTCGCTGCGCCTCGTGCCGAGCAATGCCACCGTGCTGGTCGACCGCTCGCTGGTCGGGCGTATCGTGCAAAATCTGGTGTCCAACGCGATCAAATACACCAATCGCGGGGGCAAGGTACTGGTCGGCTTCCGGCGGCGGGGCAATCGGATGCGGCTCGACGTCATTGATACGGGCATTGGCTTCAACAAGGATCAGCACCGCTTGCTGTTTGCCGAGTTTTCCCGGCTGGAGCGCGGCGCACGCATGGCGCAGGGACTGGGGCTTGGCCTGTCGATTGTGCAGCGCCTGGTCACCGCGCTGGACCTGACCCTGGAACTGGACAGCGTGGAGGGACGTGGCTCGCGGTTTTCGTTGTTCCTGCCGCTGACCCGCACCATTCGCCCGATGAGCGAACCGGCCCCCGCTCTCGCCGAGATCAATTTTGGCACGCTTGGGCTGAAGGTCCTCTGCGTGGACAATGAGCGATCGATTATTGAAGCCATGGAGGGTTTGCTGCGCCATTGGGGCTGCGATGTGCGCAGTGCGCTGTCGCTCAAGCAGATCGACAAGGAGCAGTTGCTTGAGGGCTGGTACCCCGATCTGGTGCTGATGGATTATCACCTCGACCAGACCTCGGGCCTGGATGCCATTGAATGGCTGCGGCACAATGTGGGCGGACATTTGCCGGCAGCGCTGGTCACGGCTGACCGCAGCCCGGCAGTGCGGGCGCTGGCCGAAGAGCGCGGCATCGCCGTGGTCACCAAACCGGTCAAACCCGCCGCCCTGCGCGCCGCAATCAGCGGGCTGGCCAATCAGGCGCGCAACCCAAGTCCACGGATCAACTAGGCCGGAGCGCTGAACAGGCCTGCCTTGCGGCGTTCCAGCGCCCACCAATAGATCACGCCGCGGGCGATGAACCAGCTGTGCAGGGCGGCCCAGAGACCCCAATTGCCCCATAGGGGCTGGGCCACCAGGGCCACGGCCAGAAACACCACCAGCGATACCACCATGCCATTGCGCATGGTGGTGTTGAGTGTGGTGCCAATCAGAATCCCGTCATAGACGAAAGCGGGCATGAAGCTGATGGTGCACAGCGCGGCGATCGGCAGATAGGTCACGGCGTAGGCCTGGACCTGGGCATTGGTCGTCATGATACCGATGAGCAGCGGGCCGGAAAAATACCAGGCCAGCCCCATGGACACAGTCAGCACCAGACCCCAGACGAAGCTCAGCCGATAGGCCTGGTCAAAGGCCGGACGCCAATTGGCGCCGACGGCCTTGCCGGTCAACTGCTCGGCGGCCTGAGCCACGCCATCGAGGAAGAACGAGACCACCATCAGCAGGTTGAGCAGGATGGCATTGGCCGACAGCGCCACTTCGCCCATGCGCGAGCCTTGTGCCGCAAACCACGCATAGGCGCCCATCAGGGCGGCCGAGCGGATCATCAGGTCACGGCTGAGACCAAACATGCGGTTGAGGGCGGTGGCGTCGAGCAGGTCGATGCGGGGCGCCAGGCTGAGCAGACGGGTCACCCCGCCATAGTGGCGCACCAGCAGGATCAGGCCGAGCAGCGCGGCTACGGTACCGCCCAGCACGGTGCCCAGAGCAGCACCACGGACGCCCATGCCCAGCCCGAACACCAGCACGATGCTGGCAACAATATTGATGCCATGAAGCAGCATCTGCAGCAGCATGCCCGTGGCGGCGGCGGCACGTCCATAGAACCAGCCCAGCAGCGCCTGATTGATCAGTACGAGCGGCGCCGACCAGATGCGGATGAAGAAATACTCCGAGAGCGCCGCAGCAACGCCAGGACCCGGCGCCAGCAGGGCCTGGGCGCCCCAATGCAAGGGAACCGCCAGCACGATCATGCCCAGCCCGATCAGCACCGCCAGCACCAGGGCGCGGCTGACATGGAGCAGGCCGTCACGCGGGTCGCGCGCCCCTACTGCCTGGGCCGTCAGCCCGGCAGTGCCGATGCGCAGGAAATAGGCCATCGAAAAGACGACATCGAATACCAGCGCCCCGAGCACCAGGCCGCCGAGCAGCCCGGCATCGCCGAGCCGGCCAATGACGGTGATATCAACAATGCCGACCAGCGGTTCGGTTATGAAGGCCACCGAAGCGGGGATGGCAATCTTCCACACATCGGCATGGCGCACGTCGAAGGGATATTGGGGACGCACGCCGGTGGTCATCTGGGAGCTCGCAGAATCAGTGGTCGGTAAGCAAAGAGATCACCACATCTGCCCGGTCCTGCGACAGGCGCACCAGGTCGTAATTTGGCAAATCATTGCGCTCGATATGGGCACGATTGCGGTCTTCGCTGAACAGGCCCTCCTCGGCATGGCGCTTGAGCAGACGCGCCTGCACCAGATCGCGCGGCACGTCGATGAACACCGCATAGTCGAGCAATGGCTTGACGCCGGCGAAGGGACCTTCGGTCAGCAGGAGGTAATTGCCCTCAACCACCAGCACGCGCACATCGGGGCCAATGGTGAAGGCGTTGTCGACGACGTCTTCGATCCGGCGGGAATAGCCCGGGCCGCTGACCGCCGTCTTTGCCGATTTGAGATGATGCAGGAAGCTGACGAATTCGGCACCTTCAAAAGTGTGCGGCGCGCCCTTGAAATCGGTCTGGCCCATGGCTTCGAGCTTGGCGTGCCTGATGTGAAAGCCGTCCATCGGGACCACGGCAGCGCTGCCGGGATGCGTGGCGTTGAGCATGATGACGATTTCGCTGGCCAGGGTGGATTTGCCGGTGCCAGGACCACCGGCGATGCCGATGGCAATGCGGGCGTGAGCGTTTGACTGCATTTCCAGAATATGCGGCACGAGACGTGACAGCGCCTGTTGCGGCGTCAGATTGAGATGCTCGGGAGCCATCAGCTTTTCCGCGCGAGGCGGATCAGCAGCCAGATCGGCACCACCAGCGCCGCGCCGGTCAGGATATAGCCGCCAAGATTGCGGAAGATCCCGGCACCATCACGCAGGGTTTCGCGCAGCAGCTCAACCGCGCCGCGCACGATCTGCTGCGCATCGACACCGAAAATGCTCATGACAAAGCCGACGAGCAGCGACACCAAGGCGAGCTTGAGCAGCACACTGATGGGGTGGCCGCCAAAAAGGCGTTCCACCGGGGAACGCCGCGTTTCGGTCTGGGGTTGATCGGTCATGCTGGCCCTCCCTGTTGTGGTCCTGAGGGATCATATAGGGTGTTTGGCGATTTGCAGAAGGTGCGACTTGCGAAGTTTGTGGTCTGCCAGAACCCCCGCTATTCACGCGGCCAGTCGTGATCGCCGCTTCCCCCTTGCGGGGGAAGGCCGGAAGGGCTGACGGTTGACCGCCCTGCCCCCCATCATCGCCGACTGGTTCAAATCCAAGGGCTGGCTGCCGCGCCAGCATCAGCTCGATGTGCTGGACAGTTGGCAGGCGGGCGCCTCGGCGCTGCTGATTGCCCCGACCGGGGCGGGCAAGACGCTGGCCGGGTTCCTGCCAACGCTGACCGATCTGATCGACGGGACGCATGAGGGCCTGCATACCCTTTACGTCTCGCCGCTCAAGGCACTGGCGGTTGACGTGCAGCGCAACCTGACCACGCCGATCGAGGAGATGGGACTCAAGATCAAGGTCGAGACGCGGACCGGGGATACGCCTGCCTCCAAGCGCGCCCGGCAGCGGGCCAAGCCGCCGCATATCCTGCTGACGACGCCCGAGCAGCTATGCCTGCTGATCAGCCACCCGCAGGCCGAGCTGTTCTTCGGTTCGCTCAAGCGCATTGTGCTGGACGAATTGCATGCGCTGGTGACCTCCAAGCGCGGTGAGTTGCTGTCTTTGGCGCTGGCGCGGATTGCCAGTCTGGCGCCCAGGCTGCAGATCACCGCCCTCAGTGCCACGGTGGCGCGACCAGATCTGCTGGCCGACTGGATTGCCCAGCCCGTGCCGGGCAGGCCAACACATTTGTTGCAGGCTTCGGGCGGCGCGCCACCGGTTCTGCAAATCCTCGAAACCGAACAGCGCCTGCCGTGGGCCGGGCATTCGGCGAACTATGCCCATTTCGAGCTGTATGAGACCATCAAGCGGCACCGGACCACGCTGCTCTTCGTCAATACACGCAGCCAGGCCGAAATGCTGTTCCAGGGGCTATGGGCGATCAATGATGACCTGCTGCCCATCGCGCTGCACCATGGCTCGCTGTCGGTACAGCAGCGCCGCAAGGTCGAGAGCGCCATGGTGGCCGGCACGCTCAAGGCGGTGGTGTGCACCTCGACGCTCGATCTGGGCATTGACTGGGGCGATGTCGATCTGGTGGTGCAGGTGGGTGCGCCCAAGGGGTCCTCGCGCATGCTGCAGCGCATCGGCCGCGCCAATCACCGGCTCGATGAACCATCCAAGGCGCTGCTGGTGCCGTCGAACCGGTTTGAAGTGCTTGAATGCGAAGCGGCGCTGGAAGCAGTAGCCGAGAACCAGCAGGATAGCGAAGACCCGGTTTTGGGCGGTCATGACGTGTTGGCCCAACACATTATGGGCATGGCCTGTGCGGCGCCGTTCGCTGCGGATGCACTCTATGACGAAGTCCGGCTGGCCTGGCCCTATCGTGACCTCGAACGCAGCCAGTTCGACCGGGTGCTCGAGTTCGTGGCCACGGGTGGCTATGCCCTCAAGGCCTATGAGCGCTATGCGCGGCTCAAGCTGACCGCGGATGGCACCTGGCGGGTGGCCAATGCGCAGGTGGCCCAGCAATACCGGCTCAATATCGGCACCATTATCGAAGAGCCGATGGTGCGGGTGCGGCTGGTGCGCTCGCGCGGCATGAAAAAGGGACAATCGCAAAGCCCGATTGGCGCGGGCGGGCGCGTGCTCGGCGAGATGGAAGAGTATTTCTTCGGCACGCTGCTGGTGGGTGACACCTTCATGTTTGGTGGCGAAATCGTCGCCTTTGAGGGCATGCGCGACAACGAGGCTTTCGTTTCCCGCGCGCAGGCCACCAATCCGAAGATCCCATCCTATATGGGCGGCAAGTTTCCGCTCTCGACCTATCTGGCCGAACGGGTCCGGCGGATCATGGATAGTCCCGATGACTGGGGCAAGCTGCCGGACCAGGTGAGCGACTGGCTGCGGCTGCAGCGCGATGTCTCGGTGCTGCCGCGCCGCGACAGCCTGCAGGTCGAGACCTTTCCGCGCGGCGCACAGAACTATCTGGTCTGCTACCCATTTGAGGGTCGACTGGCCCATCAGACGCTGGGCATGCTGCTGACGCGGCGGCTGGAGCGGGCCCGGGCCCGGCCGTTGGGCTTTGTCGCCTCCGAATACGCGCTGGCCATCTGGGGACTGGGCGATCTCTCCGCGCTGATCCGCACCGGGCGATTGTCGCTGGACGAGCTATTCTCGCAGGACATGCTGGGCGATGACCTGGAAGCCTGGCTCGATGAATCGGCGCTGATGAAGCGGACCTTCCGCAATTGCGCGATCATTGCCGGGTTGATCGAACGGCGGCATCCGGGCCGGGAGAAATCGGGCCGCCAGATCACCATGAGTAGCGACCTGATCTATGACGTGCTCTACCAGCACGAGCCGGACCACATCCTGATCCAGGCGACAAGGCGCGATGCGGCGCGCGGCCTGCTCGACATCGAGCGGTTGGGCGCCATGCTGGGGCGCATTCGCGGCCATATCGTGCACAAGCCACTGCACCAGATTTCGCCCTTGGCGGTGCCGGTGATGCTCGATATCGGCAAGGAGCCGATTTTCGGGGAAGGCCGCGAATCGGCTATGGCTGATGCTGCAGATGAACTGATGCGTGAGGCACTCGGACAGATTTGAGCCAGGTTCAATTTCATGCCGAGAGCACAGAGACACCGATTGTGCGATTCGCCGGTCACAATTTCGAGCCGCTGCCCTCTGGCGCGCTGTACTGGCACGCGCAGCAGACCTTGCTGGTCGCTGATCTGCACCTGGAAAAAATGAGCAGTTTTGCCCCGCGCGGACAGATGCTGCCGCCCTATGATACCGGGCTGACACTGGCGCGGCTTGAGGCGGATTTGCGCCGCACCGGCGCGCAGCGCCTGGTAGCCCTTGGCGACAGCTTCCATCGCCCCGATGCCAGCAATCTTCTGGCCAAGTCGGACCGTATGCGACTTGATACGCTCGCCGGGCGCGTTGAGTGCACCTGGCTTTCCGGCAACCACGACCCCGCCCCGAACGGGTTGGCGGGCACGGCGATGGCCGAGTTGGTGCTGGCCGGATTGACCCTGACGCACGAACCCCGCCGCGGCATATCAGGGCTGATTGCCGGCCATCTGCATCCGGCGGCCCATATCCAGATGGACGGTCGATCGACCCGACGGCCCTGCTTTGTGCACGACAATCGGCTGATGATCCTGCCGGCCTATGGCGCCTCGACAGGGTCTATCAACATTCTGTCGGCGGCCTTTGAGGGGCTGTTTCATCTGCCGGGGCTGGAAGTGACGATGCTGGGCAAGGACCGCACCTATCCGGTCAGCCGCAAGCGGCTGGTGCGCAGATAATCAGCGCCTGAAGATCGCTCCACCGAGCCAGCCGGTGAACAGGGCAAGGATGACGCAAACCAGGCCGTAAAGCAGCGGGCTCTGCACGGCGGCCATCGCGACGAAGCGCTCAAAGCCAATCTTGCGCACCGAAAAACCCTCGGATTTCCGCGCAATGATGTCGCCGTTCTGGAACACATAGGTCAGGGCGATATAGGGCCCGGGTGGCGCATTGCTGGGCAGCGTCAGCCGGGCCGAGTAGAAATTGTCGGACAGGAAATTGACGCCGTTTTCCTGCACACCGAACAGTCCTTCCTCGGTCATCAGACGCACCAGTTCGCGACTGAAGATTGCCGACTTCCACCAATCGCCGGTACTGGCGGCCAAGGTATAAGACTCGGGCAAGATGCCGTTAGCCGTCAGGGTGGTGACGTCGGAAATGTCGTTCAGCCGGCTGCTGGAAAGCACGTGGAGATAGCTGGGGAAATTGTCGAACCCGACCTGATCGGTGTTGAACCAGATGCCGAAATTATGGGTCTTTTCGCGGGCCACGCGGTCTTGCGTCGGACCCAGCACGACGATCACGACATGGAAGGGACCGGTGACAAATTTCTGCTCGGAACCGGCGTCGGGGGCGATCATGCCAAAGAACGACATCCGCTCGCCATCAAAGCTCGAGGTGATCTCGATGCTTTCATTGGACATCTGCGATACCAGCCGCTCGGCATGGGCCGGTGCAATCAGCAGCAGGACAAGCAGCAATGGGGTGAGCAGCCGGGTCATTTGCCTGCTCCCATCACCGCCGTGCTGAAGACATCGGCAGGGGTGAGGATCAGCGAGAAGCCAAAACGGATAGCGACCGCCAGAACCAGCAGCGCCAATAGGCCGCGCAACTGCTCGCCCCGTAATTGCTTGCCGGCGGAAGCGCCGAACTGAGCCCCTACGGTGCCGCCGATCATCAGGCAAAATGCAAGTATGATATCGACACTCTGGCTCTGCACAGCATGCAGGATGGTGGTGGCGGCCATCATGGCCACAACCTGGGCCAGCGAGGTGCCAATAACGATGCTGCCGGGTACCCGCAGCAGATAGACCAACGCCGGCACCATGATGAAACCGCCGCCCACGCCCAGTAGCGAGCCGACAAAGCCGATGAACAGTCCGATCAGCAGCACCGGCAGGACGCTGATATAGAGGCGGGATTTCTTGAACCGGACGCGCAGCGGCAGGCCGTGGATCCAGTTGTGCTGATTGGGCAACCGCTCACGCACCACCACGCCCTTGCGCGATTTGAGCAGGGAGCGGGTCGACTCGACCAGCATGAGCGTGCCCACTGAACCCAATAGCACCAGAAAACCGACGGAAATGACGAGGTCGAGTTGGCCAGCATCGCGCAGCAGAGCGAATGCCGCTACGCCGCCGACGGCACCAACAATGCCCGAAAGTATCAGGTAGAGCGCGAGATGGAGGTCAATTCCACCGCGGCGATAATACCCCAAGGCACCCGATGTCGACGCGGCGACAACCTGTCCGGTGACCGAGGCAACGGCCACCGAAGCTGGCACGCCCGAGAAAATCAGCAGTGGAGTCAGCAGGAATCCGCCGCCGACGCCAAACAGGCCCGACAGGAATCCGACGGCCCCTCCGATCCCCACGAGAAAGAAGAGGTTCACGGAAATTTCGGCGATCGGCAGATAGATCTGCAAGACCCTGGTTCCGTTCGAAATTGCTACGCTGGCATCACCCTACAGCAGCGTCCGTCAACAATAAGTCAAAGGCCCGGTTTTCAGGGACAGAAACTGCAATATTGTTGTGCGTCGGACGCCGGGCGGGCGAAAGGCCGGAAATCAGACCGGCTGACTGCCCAGAACTGCCAGCAGCCGTGGGTTGATGGCGCCGGTTTCGCTCATGCCCGTCCCGCGTTCGAATGCCGCGATCGCCTCGGCGGTCTTGGGGCCGACCAGACCGTCCGGCGTACCGATATCAAAACCCAGCCTGGCCAGTGCCGTCTGCACCTTGGTGACGACGTCGCGGGCGCTGATGGGCTCGCCGGGCGCGAATTTGTCTGACCAGGTGCCGATTGGCGCAAAGTTGGCGGCAAGGTCAATGGGCGTCGTCTTCCAGTTGGCGACCAGGACATTGATCCGGCTGACTGCGTCGGCGCTCAGGGACTTGGCAATGTCGTCGCGCGCCTTGGCGGCGTCGGCATCACCCCCGAGTCCAGCCAAGGCAAACCATTTGTAGGATTGCTCAAAGTCCTGCGGCACGCCCAGGCCACGCGCATACAGCATGCCCAGATTGAACTGGCTGTCAGTCATGCCCCGTGATGCGGCCTGCTCAAACCATTCCGCAGCCGTTTCGAATGCCTGCTCGCCCAACTGGCCACCGGCATGGAGCGCGGCCAGATTGTGCATGGCCATGCGATTGTGGGCGTCTGCCGCACGCTGGTACCAGAGCTTGGCGATTTCGAGATCCTTGTCGACGCCGGTGCCGGTCTCGTAGAGATTGCCCAGGCGATACTGGGCGGGCACGAATCCCTGCGCGGCAGAACGCTCGTACCAGATGGCGGCTTGGGCATGATCCTGCTCGACCGCACGACCTTCACTGAAAATCGCAGCGACTTCAAACTGCGCCTTGGTGTCACCATTGGCTGCAGCCTGGCGCAGTTCCAGGGGACCAACGGTTGCGGGCGGCAGGTCAAAGACGTCGACGCTGGCGTTCTGCTCGGGAATGCTGCCGGTTGTATCCGGCGCACTGCCCGGGGTGGCGCGTGGGGCAAACGTAGCGCCAGTACCGTCCGCATACGCCAGGAGAGAAGCGGGCATCGGCGTTGTCGGCGTGGCGGAGGGCATGAAGCTCGACACCTTGGGGTTTATCGAGGCCGTCGCCGTATCATCGATCATGTCGATGACGCGCGGTTCGGGGCGGACGAGGGAAATGTCCGGCGATGATGCGGGCGCAACTGTGGGAGCTGCCTCGATCGCCGGCGCTGCGCCAATCGCCTGCTGGGGCTCGGCACTTGCCATGCGCTGCATGACCAGATTGAGCGCCAGCATGGATACGGCAGCGAGCGCGGCCGCGAGCAGGAGTGGCCGGCGATGCCGGATGAGAAAGCTGGGCCGGAGATCAGCATCGTCATCGGCGTCCCGCATGGGCGGAACCACCACCGGCTCAACCTTGTTCGCCTTGGTCTGCTTGGGGGCTTTGGCTACCTTGGGCGCCTTGGGGGCTTTGGTTGGCTTTTCAGCTTTGGGCGGCTGCTCGGCGACCGGCATGACCTCTTTCTCGGGCCTGAAGCGCGACAGGGCGCGGCTGATCAGCGAGTTGGCCGTAGCGTCAGGCACGACAGCTTCAGCGCGGGCCCGCTGAGCGCGACGCGCCGCGGCCACAAATGTGCTGGTGCTGTTCTGGCTGGTCTGCACCTCGGCCGGTGACAGGCTTGGGCTGGATGGCTGGAAACTGTCGGCAACCCCTTGCGAGAAGCTCGACTGCGGCCGGGGCGGACGCTCGGCGGTATCTGGCGCAAACGCAGGGCGCTCGGCCGGCGCCGGGCCGGCGGTCTTGGTCGCTGCGGGTTTTGGCGCTGCGGCCGGGGCAGTCTTCGCCACAGGTTCAGGGGCGAGCACGGTGGAGCGGGCAGCACTGGCCTTGGCAGCCAGCGCGGCGCCAATCGGGCCGGAATTTCTGAAACCGGGGTCAACCAGGGGGGCATCGTCACCCGGATTGGCCGGCATGGCGTCGTTGTCGGTATCGGGGTCTCCCAGCGCCGCCAACATGGCTTCGAGCCGTTCGCCTGGGCTGGCGTTCGATGGTTCAAGCACGGGGGGCGCAGGCCAGGCCTCGGGCGTTGCGGCAACACTTGAACTGCTGCGCGTCGCAGCGGCAGGCTGGGACGCTGCAGCGCGATTGCTCAGCGCTGCCTCAAGACGCATCAGGCGTTCAGCCGTATCTTTGCCGGCGGTCTTGAACAGGGCAGTCATGCGCTGCTCAAGTTCACTCATGCTGTCATGGCTGATACCGGCGGCGGTCGGGCCGGATGCCGATTTGGCGACGGCCTGCGAGGTTTTTTCGGCGACCAGATCGGCCAGCGTCTCATAATCGGGAACCTTGCCGGCACTCTTGATCATGCCGGCGAGACGGTCTTCGATGCTCTTGAGGCTGTCGGGACCGAACATGGCGACGGGTGCTGGCGCCTTGCGCGCTACCGCCTCGCTGGTGCGCTCGGCAACCAGAGTAGCCATTGCTTCGATGTCGGCGGCGTCGTTGGGGGTGGAATACAGTTTGGCCAGGCCGTTGAGCTGGGTGCTGGCTTCATCCATGCGCTGCATCAGCAGTTTGAGCTGATCTTCGACCTGCGTGCTCCCGGCGCCAGGCACCAGCCGGTCGGAAAGCGCCTCAATCTGGCTTTCGATCCGGTTGAAGCGCGGCTCCATGCCGGCGATCACCGCCTGCCGCAGCGCCGAAATATCCTGCTTGAGCCCGGCGACATCGCCATTGGCGCCCTCGAAATCACCGATGCGGGCGGCCAGCGCATCGACCTTCTTGACCAGTGCGCCGGGGGCGGTTTCCTGACTATGCATGGCCTGGGTGAAGGCGGCCATCTCCGCAGTCAGCCGCTCGAAATCACTGGAGGGCAGCGTAACATTCTGCTCGATCGCGTCGATGCGATCATAGATATTGCGGACGCTGGTCTCGATGGCGTGCATGGCGGGAACCAGAGCCGCTGCGCCGTCGGACGTCGGCGCGGCCGCAGGGCGGTCTTCACGCGCGATTTCGCGTTCCATTTGCTGGGCCTGCAGTTCGGCAAGCTTGCCGACGGTGGCCGAGACATCATCAAGGCGTTTGTTGATGGCGCTGAGGCCAACTTTGGGGCCCTGCTCGATCAGCGCGGCCAAGGCAGCGATCTGGGACTCGAGGCGCTTGACCTGCCCAGTCTCGCCGACCGCACCGGCCAGCAGCTCGACGACGTGGGTGAGTTGCTCAACCTGGCTGGCCACTTCGTCCACGCTGCCATTGCCGTGGCGCTGGAATTTCAGTTCGCTTTCGAGCTGTTCGAGGCGGCCAGACAGGCCGCCGACCAGCCCATTGAGCTCGCGGAATTCGGGCAGATCAACGATATGGCGGCCCATGGGGACAGCACTGCCCGCCATCTGGCGGCCACGGATCTCGGCGATGGCGCTTGCCAGGGCGTCCTGCTCGTCCTCGATCCGGGTGGCCTCGTCGCGATCACTAAACCGGTCAACCGCACGCTTGACGGTGCGCAGGGCTTCGCGGCGACGGACAGCCGGCTCGGGACCAATGACCTGATCACGCAGATTGCGAACGCGCTGGGTCAGTCCATCAAGCGCCGGCTCTTCGCGGTCAACGCGGGCGTAGCGGTTTTCAACCTGATCGAGCAGGGCTACCAATTCGCCGCGCAGTGCCTGCCACTCGCCCGGCTGGGGGTCACTCGACCGGTCGGACAGATCCTGAAATGAGTGCGCGCGAGCCATAAACGGTACCTGTCATGAAAAGACGGTCCCCTCGCGATTCAACACGAAGGTATGACGGCCACTCTTGGTAAGACATGGTAAAGAACCGGTTAAGCATTGTCGCATTATGCCTGTTAAGTCCCCCAAGAGAGCTGATTTTCTGGGATCTTATGGCTATAGGTTGATTGTGCACCTGAATTGTCTGCGTTGAGAGGCTGACACCAACATGACACGCCGCCGCATCATCATCGTCGATGACCATCCACTGTTCCGTGCCGCGTTACGCCAGACCCTGTCTGGTGGCGACGCTACGGTAACAGTCGAGGAGGCCGGCGATCTGGCCGGGTTGAGCGCCGCGCTTGAGGCTGACCGTGATTGCGATCTGGTGCTGCTCGACCTCAACATGCCGGGGGTGCGGGGCTTTTCGGGGCTGCTGCTGCTGCGCGCACAATACCCCGATATTCCGGTGATGATCATCTCGGCGGTAGAGGACAGCACCGTGGTGCGCCGGGCGTTCGAGCTGGGCGCAGCGGGCTATCTGCACAAATCGGCCGGCCCGACCGAAATCCGCCGGGCCATCGAGACCGTGCTGTCGGGCGAGGTGTTTGTGCCCGACGGGACACTGCTGAGCAGCGACGATGACCACACCGCGCTGATGCGCCGCCTGTCAACGCTGACGCCACAGCAGGTACGGGTCCTGATGATGCTCAGCGACGGCCTGATGAACAAGCAGATCGCCTATGAACTGACGATCTCGGAGGCCACGGTCAAGGCCCACGTTTCGGCCATCCTGCAGAAGCTGGACGTCGACAGCCGCACCCAGGCGGTGATCGCTGCGGCTCGGATTGAAGATGGTCAGTTCGAAGCGTTGTTTTCCACCAGTCCGAAACAGCCCTAGGGCCGCGCTTTGCCGGCGGCCCAGTCGGCCGTCTGGCTCCCCACCAACTGATCGATATTGGTCTTTCCGTGGGTGCGTACGGCCGCTACGAGCCCCCGCTTGATGGTATCGAGCAGGTCGAGGCCGCCGAACACCAGCGCCGAATAGAGCTGGATCGCATTGGCGCCGGCCTCGAACTTGGCCAGGGCCGATTGTGGCGAGTGAATACCGCCGACACCAATGATGGGCAGATCGCCGACGCGCTGGCGCATCTGGGCGAGTTTCTGGGTTGAGCGCTCAAACAGCGGCTTGCCCGACAGCCCGCCGGCTTCGTCGGCATTGTCGAGCCCGGCTACGGTGTCGCGGGCAGTGGTGGTGTTGGAGATGATCAGGCCATCAAGATCGGTGGCGAGCACCCCTTTGGCGATCACATCGAGCGCGGCTTCATCCAGATCGGGCGCAATCTTGAGAAACACCGGCACGCGCGTTTTGGCCTTGGCCCGGGCGGCGAGCAGTTCGCCGAGCAAACGGCGCAGGGCTTCATCGCTCTGCAGATTGCGCAGGCCGGGCGTATTGGGTGAGGAAATATTGGCCGTCAGGTAATCGGCCAGATCGGCAAATTTCTGCACCCCCAGCACATAGTCGGCAACGAAATCCTCGCTATCCTTGTTGGCGCCAATATTGACCCCAAGCGCTGCTGGAACACGCAAACCCCTCAGCCGGGCGAACACAGCGTCGTGGCCTTCATTGTTGAAGCCCATGCGGTTGATCACGCCCTGGGCGCTGGGGAGGCGGAACAGGCGCGGCTTGGGATTGCCCGATTGCGGGCGCGGCGTGACCGTGCCGATTTCCACCATGCCAAAACCCATCTGCGCCAGTTGACGCGGCACCTCGGCATTCTTGTCAAAGCCCGCCGCCATGCCGATCGGGTTGTTCAGCTCCATGCCGCACAACCTGGTGCGCAGCTCGGGGCTGTCAGCGTGGCTCTGCTCTGGCGCCAGACCCAGTCGCAGCGCGGTAATCGTGGCGCCGTGCGCGGTCTCGGCGTCCATCTTGAGCAGTGCCTGCTGGGTCATCCCCGACAAGGCCGGAATGCGCAGCAGCGGGGAGAGCGCAGAAAAAATCATTGCACGGCCTCGGGCAAGACGCAGCTGCCATCGGCGGCGACGCTGAGCGGCGCCTCCCAGGCAATGGCAGCGCAAGGCAGCGGTCCACCATAAAGATGAGGGAACAAAGCGCCACCGCGCGACGCTTCCCAGATCAAGGCATCACCAAGATCGGCGCTGCGTACCGCCAGCAGCACCAGCCCGGACTGACCGGCAAAGTGCAGGCGCAGGGTCTCGGCCAGCTGCGCGGCAGTGGAAAAATGGATGTAGCCATCCTTGGCATCGATCGTCATGCCGGTAAAGGAGGGCGTGTCGCGGGCGGGTGCGAACGCGGCTTCGGTGGCGATCTTGTAGACGAAATCTGGGGTGCTCATGAGCGCGAACCTAATGGGGTGTGCGGCTGGCCGCAAGCGCCGGGAATCGGCTCTTTACACGGGCCGTGGAGGGGAATATAGATAGGATTAAATTCCACACCTGAGACATACTTCCTGCCTTGGACTCATGCCATGCTGTCACACAGAGCCATTTGGGACGGGATTGATGCGCTGGCGCGGCGCCACGGTCATTCCGTTTCGGCGCTCGCCAAGCTGGCTGGTCTCGACGCGACGGCGTTCAACGTTTCCAAGCGCATCAGCAAGGATGGGCGCGAACGCTGGCCGTCAACCGAGAGTATTTCCAAAATCCTGGACGCCACGGGCGAGAGCTTTGACGCCTTCCTGTCAGGCACCGGGGCCTTCCTCCAGCTCAATGACAATGCGCCTCAGCACACGGTGCCGCTGCTCGGGCTGGCGCAGGCTGGTAGTGGCGGCTTTTTTGACAGCGCCGGATTTCCGGTTGGACAAGGCTGGGATGAAATCGCCCTGCCCGCCCCTGAACAGGGCGGCATTTATGCGCTTGAGGTGCACGGCGATTCCATGGAGCCGCTTTATCGGGAAGGCGACCGGATCGTGGTGTCGCCCATCGAGCAGGTGCGGCGGGGCGATCGGGTGGTGGTCAGGACACATGACGGCGAAGTCATGGCCAAGATCCTCTATCGCCAGACCGGCAAGCAGATCGAACTGCACTCGCTCAATCCCGCCTACGAACCACGCATTTTTGCGCTGACCGAGATCGACTGGATCGCCCGCATCATCTGGGCCAGCCAGTGATGTCGGTCACTGCCGCCACAGGCGCCGACGGTGATTCCTGGGCGGCGATGCGCCAGGCCCTGTGGCCCGACACCGCGCCTGACGAGCACCGGGCCGAGATCGCCGCGCAGCTGCACCGACCCCATGACACCATCAACCTGATCGTCCGGCTGGCCGACGGTACACCGGCCGGCTTTGCCGAGGCCAGTATCCGCCACGACCACGTCAATGGCTGCAACACCTCCCCGGTCGGCTTCGTTGAAGGCATCTATGTGGCGCCACAATATCGCCGGATGGGTCTCGCCCGGCAGCTGCTTGCCAGCATCGAAACCTGGGTGCGGCAGCGCGGCTGCACCGAACTGGCATCCGATGCCCTGCTGGACAACACCATAAGCCAGCAGATGCATCACGCGCTCGGTTTTGCTGAAACCAGTCGCGTGGTGTATTTCCGCAAGGCGCTGGACTAGCTCTCCAGCATTTTCCCGGCCAGGGCGTCGGCGATCAGCTTGCGCGTCTCGGCGACCCCGAACAGGGCGATGAACGAGCCAAAACGCGGGCCCTGGTCTTCACCGAGCAGCACGGCATAGATGGCCTTGAACCAATCGCGCAGCGGCTCGAACTGGTGGGCCTTGCCGACCTCATAGACCAGATTTTGCAGTGCTGTGGCATCCACCGAGCCTTCATGCGCGCCAAGCTGGTCGTGCAGGTCCTGCAGCGCTGCGCGTTCCTGTTCGGTCGGCGCGCGATAGACCTTGGCCGGCTTCACCTTGTCGTTGAAATAGCGCACGGCGTAACCTGCCAGGCGATCGATCTCGGGGTGGGTTTGCGCCGTCGCGCCATGCAGATAGCGCGAGATGAAGCCCCAGAGCACCTTGGTGTCTTCGGCATTGGCGGTGGCCACGAGATTGAGCAGCAGGGCAAAGCTCAGCGGCACATCGGGGTTTGGCACAGCACCGTAGTGGACGTGGAAGACCGGGTTTTCCAACCGCGTCGCGGTGTCCTGATCCTGGTAACCGGCGATGAAGGCATAGTATTCATCGACAGCGCGCGGGATGACATCGAAATGCAGACGCTTGGCCGTGCGCGGCTTCTGGAACATGTAAAGCCCCAGGCTCTCATTGCCGGCATAGCGCAGCCACTCGTCAATGGTCAGGCCATTGCCCTTGGACTTGGAAATCTTCTGGCCCTCGGAATCGAGGAACAGTTCATAGACATAGTGCTCGGGAGGCTTGCCGCCGAGGATGGCGCAGATCCTGTCATAGATCGGCGCATTGGTCTGGTGATCCTTGCCGAACATTTCAAAATCAACGCCAAGAGCAGCCCAGCGCATGCCAAAATCGGGCTTCCACTGCATCTTCACGTGACCGCCGGTGACGGGCAATGTGGTTTCACGACCGTCCTCGTCGTCGAAGGTGATGGTGCCGTCCTTGGCGTTGACTTCCTTCATTGGCACATAGAGCACGCGACCGCTGATCGGAGAGATCGGCAGGAAAGGGCTATAGGTAGCCTGCCGCTCGGCGCCCAGGGAAGGCAGCATAACCTTCATGATGTCGTCATAGCGCTCGGCGGCCAGCCGCAGCACGGTGTCGAACTTGCCGGATTTGTAATAGTCGGTGGCGCTGGCAAATTCGTAGTTGAAGCCGAAGGTATCGAGAAACCGGCGCAGCATGGCGTTGTTGTGGTCGCCGAAGCTGGCATATTCATTGGTCCAGGGATCAGGCACCGCGCTCAACGGCTTTTGCAGATGCGGCTCCATGGCCTCTCTGGAGGGCACGTTTTCCGGGATCTTGCGCATCCCGTCCATGTCATCGGAAAAGCAGATCAGCCGCGTCGGGACCTCGTCGCGCGTCAGCAGGCGAAAGGCCGTGCGCACCATGGTGGTGCGGGCCACTTCGCCGAACGTGCCGATATGGGGCAGGCCCGACGGGCCATAGCCGGTTTCGAACACGGCCTCGCCCTTGCCCGTTTTCTCAAGCCGCTTGACCAGTTTGCGAGCTTCCTCAAACGGCCAGGCGCGGGCTGTCTGGGCAGCGTCAAAATACGCAGGATCGAGAACGGGCAACGGAGCGGGCGACAAAGGGCAGGCCTTTCAAGATGAGGAAATGCCGGTGGTGTTGCATCCCCGCGCAATGGCGTCAACGCTTTCAGAGCATGCCAAGCTTGCCAAGCCCGCCTGACACGCCTAGCAATCGCTTGCCGAAGCCAGAGCTGGAAGATTCAATGCCCAATATTGCCCATGATGCCCTGATCCACCTGATGATCGTTGCCGCTTCCTCGGACAGCCAGATGACTGAAAAGGAACTGGTGCGCATCCAGGGGCTGATCAGCCGCTTGCCAGTATTCGAGAGCTTTGATCCCGGTCGTCTGACCGCCGTCGCCAATTCCTGCGCCGACAAGCTCAATGGTCCGGGTGGCCTCGACCAGGTGATCGATGATGCCATTGCCGCCCTGCCCGCCAAGCTGCAGGATACAGCCTATGCCGTAGCCGTTGAGGTGACCTCGGTCGATCTGCATCTGGAGCAGGAGGAACTCCGGTTCCTCGAAATGCTGCGGGATCGGCTGGACCTTGATCGCCTGACCACCGCAGCGATCGAAGTGGGTGCGCGGGCCCGCCATCGGCGCATGCCGGACTAGGTTTGCGATGGGTCGCGTCTTCGAGCTGCAAAAAGTCGCGCCACTCTTGCTGAAGACACTCTAGTAGAAGCCCACCGGAAACCAGCGCAGATACAATTCGTCCAATACGCCATTGTCTTTGAGCCGCACCAGGGCCCAGTCAATGGCGTGGCGGATGGCGTCATTGCCGGCCGGCACGGCAATCGACAATCCTTCGCCGAACAGGGCGGGGCGAAAATAGGCACCGCCAGCAAAACCGCAGCAATCAAGGTTCTGGTTGAGCCAGAATGACGTCCGCATGCCATCGCCAAAAAATACGTCGACCGCGCTGGCCTGCAGTGCCGCCAGACCCGCCAGTTCGGTGTCGAACTGTTCCACGCTGACATCTGGCAGATAGCGTTGCATGAAGGCCTGATGGGCACTGTCACGGCGTACCGCAACGGTCTTGCCGGTCAGCCCATCGATATCGAAGCTTCTGACATCCTCAGCGCGGGTAACGAAGCGCCCCGGCAAGGCCATGTAGGTAGCGGAAAAGTCGAACAATTGCCCATTGGCTTCGGACATCTCCAGTCCGGCGACCAGCGCATCGCCCTGATTGTCAGACAGGGCATTGGCGGCCTGTTCCCACGGCCAGGCCTGCAGGGTACAGGCGACGTTGACCTCATCGCAGATCGCCTTGGCCAGATCGACATTGAAGCCGATCAGCTCGCCGCTCGCGTCGCGAAAGTTGAAGGGCGGAAAATCAGCGGTGGTCAGAAAGCGGATGGCCGGTACGGCGTTGGCACCGGGCAGGATTTCGCGCGCCGAGGGATCAGCGTGATAGGGCAAAGCCTGCGCCAGAACGGGCGCACCCGACCCGGCGAGTACCAGCAGCATTATCAAACCCAGCAGCCGCAATTTGGTTGGTCTCCCTAGATCTGGTCCAGGCCATATAGAAGATCAGCAATCAAGTCGTCGCTGGATTCAAGCCCGACCGAGAGCCGCAGCAGCCCCGGGGTAACGCCCACTTCAAGCCGGGCATCTTCGGTCAGCCGCTGGTGGGTCGTGGTGCGCGGATGGGTGATGATGGATTTTGCATCGCCCAGATTATTGGAGATCAGGATCACGGCCAGCGAATCCGACAGCCTGAACGCCGCCTCCTGCCCCCCTTTGACATCCAGTGCCACCAGCGTCGACCCGCCGGTCATCTGCGCCTTGGCCAGGTCATATTGGGGGTGGCTGGGGTGATGCGGATAGATGACGCTTTGCACCTTGGCGTGGCTGGCCAGCGCCTCGGCAATCCTGCCGGCGCTCTCGGTCATCTGGCGCACGCGCAGCGGTAGCGTCTCCAGGCCCTTGAGCAAGACCCAGGCATTGAAGGGGCTGAGCGAAGCACCGGTCTGGCGCAGGAAGGTGTGTATATCCCCCTCGATGAGCTTTTTGGAGCCCAGCACGACACCGCCAAGCACCCGGCCCTGCCCGTCAATATGCTTGGTGGCCGAGTAGGTGACCAGATCTGCGCCCAGTGCGAGCGGCTTCTGATAGAGCGGGGTGGCAAACACATTGTCGACGATCAGCACGGCGCCATGGGCGTGGGCAATATCGGCCACAGCCTTGATGTCGACCAGTTCCAGCGTCGGATTGGTCGGGGTCTCGATAAACACCACCTTGGTATTGGGCTGCATTGCCGCGGCGAAATTCGCCGGGTCGCGGCCATCCACCAGGGTCGAGGTGACGCCGAAACGCGGCATGAAATCTTCCACCACAAAGCGACAGCCGCCAAACAGGGCGCGGGAGGCGACGATGTGATCGCCAGCACGGACCTGGCTCATCACCGCATCGGTGACCGCAGCCATGCCGGAGGCAAAGCCACGGGCCGCCTCGGCGCCCTCGAGCAGCGCCATGCGCTCCTGAAACACGTCGACTGTCGGATTGGCAAAGCGGGAATAATTATGTGCGCCGGGAAGTTCGCCCTTGAACAGGCGCTCGGCATGTTCAGAGCTGGGGTAGCTGTAGCCCGAATTGAGGAACAGCGCTTCGCTGGTCTCATTGAACTGCGTGCGCTTGCCACCGCCATGGACCAGCTGGGTCTCGGCTGACCGGCGGGTGGGGTCGAGAAGAGGGTTATTCGCCTTGGACATGGTCACGCTTTCAAAACAAAAAACCGGCTCGCTACAGGCGGCCGGTTCCCAAACGGTCTTTAGCAATTTGTTTAAAGTGGCTGCAAGCGACCGGCCAAATCACCACTGGGTTGTGATCTAAAGCCAATTGGCTGTTGGCGTCAATTGCAGGGATTGCTAGGAACAGCCAAAGTAACGGAAAGCGCAAGAGTATGGACAAGCAACAGAGCTGGCCGCAGGGCGTGTTTCCGGCGCGGCTGATCGAGGCGTTGCACCAGCAGGGCTCGATCATCGCCGATCGCCCGTTCGACGCCGATCAGGTGCAACCGGCCAGTCTGGACCTTCGCCTGGGCGAAGTTGCCTTCCGCGTGCGCTCAAGCTTCCTGCCCGGTCCCAGCCATTCGGTGGCCGAACGCATCGAAGCGCTCAAACTGCACGAGATCGATCTGACCCGCGGCGCCGTGCTGGAACGCGGCTGCGTCTATCTGGTGCCGCTGCAGGAAAGCCTGGAACTGCCCGACATGGTCAGCGCGTCGGCCAATCCCAAGAGTTCGACGGGGCGACTGGACGTGTTCACCCGTGTCATTGGCGATCGCGCCCGCGGCTTTGACCAGATGCCTGCGGGCTACCAGGGCCCGCTTTATGTCGAAATCAGCCCGCGCACCTTTCCGATCCTGGTGCGGACCGGATCGCGGCTGAGCCAGATGCGGTTCCGCCGTGGCGACAACCGCCTCACCGTCGCCGAGCACCAGGCGCTGCACGCCAGCGACACGCTGGTGTTCGACAATGATGTGCCGGTCGGCGATGGGGTCGCCCTGTCGATCGACCTCAAGGGCACCGGACGCAATGGGCTGGTGGGTTTTCGCTCCAAGCGCCATACCGCCGTCGTTGATGTCGACAGGAAGGCGGCGCTCGATGTGCACGATTTCTGGGAGCCGCTGCATAATCGCGGCCGCCAGGAGCTGATCCTGGATCCGGACGAATTCTACATTCTGGTCAGCGATGAGGCGGTGCATGTGCCGCCGACCCATGCCGCAGAGATGATGCCGTTTGACCCGCTGGTGGGTGAGTTCCGCGTCCACTATGCGGGGTTTTTCGACCCCGGCTTTGGCCATTCCCCCGCCGGGGGCACGGGCAGCCGTGCCGTGCTTGAAGTGCGCAGCCGCGAGGTACCGTTTCTGCTCGGCCACGGCCAGACCATTGGCCGGCTGATCTATGAACGGCTGGCGGAAACACCGGACCGGCTCTATGGCACCGCCTCGGGCTCGAACTATCAGGCCCAGACTCTCAAGCTGTCCAAGCACTTCAAGCCCTACAGCGAATAGGGCGGCAAGGCTGCGCCCGATGGCTACCCATCGGCAAAGCTGCCTTCCTTGCGGAAACAGCTGCGCAGATAATTGAGAAACACCTCTAATGGCTCTGACAGCTCGTTGGACCGAACCTTGAGGCCAACACTGTCCTCGCCCGGCGGCCACGTCCTGTTCATGTCCTCGAGCAGAACCAGACCGGCGCCCAGATACCACTTCGGGCCAATCGTGACCGCCAGCCCCTCGCGCACAACAGAGCGTAACAGGGGCGCATTGGATGTCGTATGGACGATACGATAGTCCCTGTTGGTCTGTGCCAGCGCGGCCAATCCCATGGCCCGCCAGTTACATCCCTCGGACCAGAGCGCCAAGGGCAAGCGCTCCTCGAGATGAACGTGACAACCCTCGCCGCCGATCCAATAAAGGCGGTCGCGCCGCAATATCTCCAGGCCATCCAGCCTGGAATTTGCGGAAACGACGATCGCATCAAAACTGTCCAGATCCGCTCGCTCGCGCAGTTCGCGCGTGTCGGCGGTCAGCACTTCCACCTCCACTTGCGGATAACGCTGCGTAAACCGCTTGAGCACGGGCGTGAGGAATGCCTGGGCATAATCATCGGACATGCCAATTTTGATGGCACTGGCCACCTCAACCCGTCGGAAGGCGTTCACCGTCTCTTCATTCAGGCGCACGATGGACTTGGCGTAATGCAGCAACCGAAGCCCTTCTGGAGACAGAAAATTGCGGCGGCCAGCCTTTTCAAACAGCGTAACGCCCAGTGTGTCCTCAAGCCGCTTCATCTGGGCGGAAACGGTGGATTGGGTCTTGTTCACCCGCTTGGCGGCCGCGCCATAGCTGCCGGTGTCGGAAATGGCGAGGAAACTGCGCAGAAAATCTGGGTCGATTGCGATCATGCTATTACCTATACATCCGCTTTATCGATCATTAAAGTTCAAAACATTTGTTTGAACGATGTGTTGTGCGCTGACAGGCTGTGTGAGAACAGCAAAACGAGGCCCTGTCATGTCAATCGCCTATTCGGATCACAACGTAAGCCAGCTGCGTCGCTCCATTGTCGCAATGCTGAAGCGGCTCGCGATCTGGCTGGCAGCGCCGCCCGTCACAGACCAAAGCCGATCCCTGCCCAAGGAACTTGAAAACGCCGAAGACTGGCTGCTGGACGATCTCGGGCTCAAAGAAACGGACGATGGTGCCCTGCCCCCCGCCCTGCCTGGCAAGGACCGTCAACGTTGACGAGTATCGGAACGCCGAGACCAGCATCAGGGCTGCGAAAATGCAGGTCAGGCGAGAGCGTGCGATGACACGCGGGCGTCACGGTGCCTTGACGCCCGCCGCGAATTCCAGCATCTATTCGCGCGTCGCGGGTGTAGCTCAATGGTAGAGCTTTTGCTTCCCAAGCAAGTGACGAGGGTTCGATTCCCTTCACCCGCTCCAATAAACTCCCCACACTACTGAGATGGCGGCCTGAGTAGCCGAAAGTCGCGCAGCACGGATGGGGCTTGACCAGTTCGAGCCGCTCGGCGATCCAGCTGCGCGATCTGCGTGGCGACAGGGATCGCCTTGCCGCGAAGGTGTTGCCCCTTGCTTCTCACGGTCAACTGGGGCATTCAAGCACCGTCGTCGGACCCGCAATGCGGGTGGCTTCTCCGGGCGCCCATCCCCCGGTCACCTACCAGATCGTATGAACATCAATGCAACGGAACGCCTGAAGCGTTCGGCTGCCGGTCAGACCATCCCGAATTCGGCACTACCATCCAAGCTGTGTTCTTTTCAGATGACCGCGTTTCGTAGGGCCCGACATGGGCATTGCCGCCGCTTCCCTTCAGGACATCCGTGTATCCCGACAGCTGCAACAGCCCCTTTGGCTGGCGGCGCTCCACAGATGGACACCAGATGCAAGATATCCTCCCCCGAATGCGTGCCGAATGGTTCGGCAATATACGAGGCGACATTCTCGCCGGCCTTGTGGTCGCCCTCGCCCTTATCCCTGAAGCCATCGCCTTTTCCATCATCGCTGGCGTCGACCCCAAGGTGGGCCTCTATGCTTCCTTCTCGATTGCCGTCCTGATTGCCTTCGTCGGCGGTCGCCCCGGCATGATCTCGGCGGCTACGGCGGCAACGGCGGTGCTGATGGTCACCCTGGTCAGGGATCACGGGCTGCAATATCTGCTGGCCGCTACCGTTCTCGCGGGCCTCCTGCAGATCGCGGCCGGCTTCCTCAAGCTCGGCTATGTCATGCGCTTCGTCTCGAAGTCGGTGATGACTGGCTTCGTCAATGCGCTGGCCATCCTGATCTTCATGGCGCAGTTGCCGGAGCTGACCAATGTCAGCTGGCTGACCTATGCCATGGTCGCCGGCGGTCTCGCCATCATCTATCTCTTCCCTCGCATCACCAAAGCCATTCCGTCCCCGCTGGTCTGCATTGTGGTGCTGACGGCGCTTGCGCTGGCGCTTGGCCTGGACGTTCGCACGGTGGGCGACATGGGTGCACTCCCTGACACGCTGCCCATATTCCTGATCCCGCAGATCCCGTTCAATCTCGAAACGCTCATGATCATCCTGCCCTACTCGGCGGCTGTCGCTGTCGTGGGACTGCTTGAGTCATTGATGACCGCCCAGATCGTGGACGAGCTCACCGACACCAAGAGCGACCGCAATCAGGAGTGCGTTGGCCAGGGCATCGCCAATACGGTGACCGGTTTTATCGGTGGCATGGCCGGTTGCGCCATGATCGGCCAGTCGATCATCAACGTGAAGTCCGGCGGCCGCGGGCGGCTCTCGACCTTTGCGGCCGGCGTCTTCCTCCTCTTCATGATCCTGGTGCTGGGCGATCTGGTCAGCCAGATCCCGATGGCGGCCTTGGTGGCCATCATGATCATGGTCTCGATCGGCACCTTCTCATGGAGCTCGGTCAAGAACCTGGTTACCCATCCCCGCAGCTCATCGATCGTGATGCTCGCGACGGTGCTGACCGTGGTCTATACCCATAACCTGGCCATCGGCGTCCTGGTCGGCGTCTTGCTTTCTGCCATTTTCTTCGCCTGGAAGATCTCGCAGATCTTCCGGATCAGCTCCAGCCTGTCACCCGACGGCCGGGAGCGGACCTACACGGTGGAGGGTCAGGTGTTCTTTGCCTCGGCCGAGGACTTCAGCAATGCCTTCGATTTCAAGGAAGCGCTGGAGAAGGTCACCATCGACGTCACGCATGCCCATATCTGGGACATTTCCAGCGTCCAGGCGCTGGACATGATCATCCTCAAGTTCCGCCGCGAGGGCGCCGAGGTGAACCTGGTCGGCATGAACGAGGCCAGCGAGACCATCGTCGATCGCCTGGCCATCCATGACAAGCCAGGGGCGCTCGACCGCCTCATGGGCCATTAGGAGGAGAACCCAGGATGACCAAACTCATCGCTTTCATCGACGGCTCGGCTTACGCCCACAGTGTCCTCGATCATGCTGCCTGGGTGGCTACGACCATAGCGGCCAGCGTCGACGTTGTTCATGTGATCGGGCGTCGCGATCTCTCCAGCACCCCGTTCGACCTGTCGGGCAGCCTGGAACTGGGCGCCCGGTCTAGCCTTCTCAAAGAACTGGCCGAACATGATGCCCAGCGCGCCAAGCTGGCGCAGCAGCGGGGCCGCCTGATCGTCGATGCTGGTGTGCAGCGCCTGCTTCAGGCCGGCGCACCTTCTGTCATTGGCAAGTTGCGAACCGGCGACATTGTCGAAGCCGTGCAGGAGCTCGAGAAAGAGGCCGACCTGATCCTGATTGGCAAGCGTGGCGAGGCTGCTGACTTCGCCGAGCTGCATCTCGGTTCCAATCTCGAGCGCGTCGTGCGGACCAGCACGAAGCCTGTCCTGGTTGCTTCACGGGCATTCCAGCCGGTCAAACGCTTCCTGGTTGCCTTCGATGGTGGCCCCAGTGTGATGAAGGCCATCAACCACATCGCAACCGGCAAGCTGTTCGCGGGGCTGGAAGGTCACCTGGTCACAGCCGGCAGGGATACCCCCGAGGCGCGCGGGAACCTGGAGGCCGCTGCCAATGTGCTGCGGAGCGCCGGTTACACCATTCACACCCACATCGAGGATGGCGAGGCTGAGAAGGTCATCGCTTCCCATGCCGAGGCCGACCACATCGACCTGCTGGTCATGGGTGCCTACGGACACTCCCGCATCCGCAGCCTGTTCATCGGCAGCACCACCGCCGAGATGGTCCGATCGGTCAAGCGTCCGGTGATGCTGTTTCGCTGACGGCCAATGCTGGCCGCTATCGCGGCCAGCAGCCCGCCATAATCGGGGGAGGGAAACATGCCGTCATCCATCAAGCGCATCCTGCTCAGCGATGGCGGCCGACTGGGGGAAGACGCCTGATGGCTGAACATTTCAAGGGCAAGGATTCGCCTCGATTTGAGACCCTCATCCGCAGTGAACTCGCGGAGCTTCATCGGTTGTCGACAGGCACCGAAGCGGACCGGGCGCCGGTTGAACTGGATCAGCAGAGCGTGGGTCGCTTGTCCCGCATGGACGCCATTCAAGGGCAGGCTCTGGCCCAGGCTTCCGATCAACGGCGTCAGGCCCGGAGGGTGGCCTTGGAAATGGCCCTGAGGCGGCTCGAAACGGGCGAATTCGGTGAATGCCTCGACTGTGGCGAAGCCATTTCTCTCAGGCGACTTGAAATCGATCCGGCAGCGACACTGTGCATTTCCTGTGCGCAGACAAACACTGGATAGGCTCGGGTATCAAAGCTACGCTCGCGCCGCGGTCCCTGGCCGCTTGGCAACTGTCGCCTTTCTTCTTTATCCACCGGCACCGCCGGGAAAGTCACCTCCTTGTCCGTCATTGCCTCGCCCAAATCGCCGCCATTGTCCGAGTTGACGGGGCGCCAGTTCCAATGGATAGCCGGGGGCGCCATGATGACCCTGGCCACCATGCCCGGCCAAACCAACTTCATCGCCCAGTTCAACACCGCCCTTCGGACCGAATTTGGCCTTAGCCATGGCGAGTTCGGCGGTTTCTACACGCTGGCCACGCTCGCCAGCGCCAGCGTATTGGTGTTCGCCGGGGTCCTCGCCGACAGGCTGCCGGCCAGACGTCTGGCCATTATCTGCATGCTTGGGCTGGCGGCCACGGCTTTGATGATGGCTGGCGCGGGTCATGTCGCCATTCTGGTCGTCGCCCTGGCATTGTTGAGGTTCTTCGGACAGGGCATGCTGAGTCATGTCGCGATGACCACTATGTCGCGCTGGTTCAACCGCTTTCGAGGACGGGCTCTTTCCTTCGCCGGGTTGGGCTACACGATCGGTGACGCGGTGTTGCCATTCGTGCTGACGGTTTCGATCCTGGCCTTCGGCTGGCGCAATGTGTGGGCTGGAGCGGCAGCAGTCCTGGTCGGCCTCGTGGTGCCCGCGATCTGGTTTCTCTTGCGCGATCCCCCGGAAGGGAGAAAGGGCCGCCCCGTCATCGCCAATCCTGACGGCATGTCCACGCTGGAGCCAACCGGATCCCAGTGGACCAGGGGGCGAGTTCTGCGGGACCCGCTGTTCTACATGCTGCTCCCGGGGATCATGGCGCCGCCTGCCATTGGCACGCTGTACATATTCCACCAGGCCCATCTTACCGAGGTGAAGGGTTGGGATCTGACGACCTTCACCGCCATGTTCCCCTTTCTGTCCCTGTCGGTCGCGGTGTCATCGATCTTCGCCGGCTTCATGGTCGACCGTTTTGGCTCCTGGCGCCTCATGCCTTTCGTGCTGCTGCCCCTTGCCGTGGCCAGTCTCATCCTGGGAACTGCCCAGCCGATATGGTCCATGCCACTCGTCTTTGCCGGCATCGGCCTCACCCAGGGGATGATGAACCCGGTAGTCGGCGCTCTATGGGTCGAGATTTACGGTACGGCGCACATCGGCGCCATTCGTTCGCTGGCCACAGCCGCCCTTGTCGCTGCATCTGCACTGGGACCGGGCATTGCCGGTTTGCTCATCGACACAGGGGCGGCTGTCCCCGTGCAGACCTTCGGATACGCAGGGTATTGCGTTGCTGGGTCCCTCGCCTACTGGATACTGCAGGGGGCGATGGCGCGGCGAGCCTCAAGCGTGAGGTAGCCCTTTCTTGCGGCGCAGAGCGCTGGCGTCCGGGAATTTCATTGCCAGATGCGGGTAGGCGCACTCATGCCAGAGCCTTGGAGAGAAAACTGCGCGTGTGGCCACGTGGGAACTCGGGCAGCGTGCCGAACACGGTGTAGCCCGCCTGCTGGTAGACATGCAGCGCCTGCGGGCTGAAGGTGTCGATATAGGCGCCATGACAGCCGCGCACCATGGCCTCGGCCTCGGCGGCCGCCAGCAGTTGACGGGCCAGCCCTCGCCCGCGTTGCGTCTCGGCGATCCAGAGCAGCTGGACATAGAGCCAACCCCAGCCGGTATAGCCGGACAGGCCCGCCACCAACTCGCCATCGACCCTTACGAAGGCGGCGAGCGGCCGGCGGTCTGCCGGTCCGACCGCGCTGTCGTTGAACGCACTCAGATTATGGGCGATGGTTTCCAGATCGGCAGCCGACGGCGTCTCGGTAACCTCGATGACGGGTTTATCCATTCTCAGCCCACCAAAATGCCGCCGGTCAGCGGCTGCGGCGCGCCGGTCGTGGTCGGGAAGCTGATCGGCAAGCCGCGCAGCACCCGCACGGCCAGGAAAGCAAAGCACTCCGCTTCCGTGGCGTCGCCGCGCCAGCCGACCGCTTCGGCAGGGACCGCCTCGACATGGGCCCGCTCCCCCAGCATGTGCATGATCGCCGGATTATGCCGGCCACCACCGCACACCACGATCCGCTCGGGACGGCGCGGCAGCAGGTCGAGCGCCTTGCCGACCGCCCCGGCGGTGAAGGCGGTCAATGTCGCGGCGCCATCCTCGGGCCCCAGGCCATCGGCCATGCTGGCGAGGAAATCAAAACGGTCGAGTGATTTGGGATAGGGCGCGGTGAGATAGGGATGGGTGAGCAACTGGCTCAGGCGCGCTTCATCGACCCTGCCGCGCAACGCCATGGCGCCATCGCGATCCATCTCGCCCAGACCAAGTCCCTTGATGAAATCATTGAGCGGCGCATTGGCCGGGCCGGCGTCAAAGGCGATCAGTTGATCGTGCCCATCCCACCAGGTCACATTGGCCACGCCGCCCAGATTGAGCACCGCCGTGCGCCCGTCCACCGCGCCAATGGTGCGCAGCAAAGCCTGATGATAGACGGCGGCAAGCGGCGCCCCCTGACCACCAGCGCGCACATCGGCCGAGCGGAAATCATAGGCCACAGGAATGCCGAGCAGGTCGTGCATCAACTGGCCATTGCCCAGTTGGCGCGTGGCACCGATCCGCCCGGGCTGCGGGGCGCGATGCAGCACCGATTGGCCATGAAAACCGACAACGCCAATGTCATCGGGCCTCAGGCCCGCCTGCGCCACCAGATCGGCAACGGCACTCGACTGTGCTCGGGTCAGGGCGTCCTCCGCGGCGGCAAAAATCGCCGGTTCGGGGCCCTCGAAATTCCACAGCCGGGCCTGTGCCAGGCAATCTTCCAGCAGCGTGCGGATCGCCGCCGGATAGGGCGCCAGAGTGTAGCGCCCGAAGCGCTCAATGGTCTCGCCATCGGTGCGCAGCAGCGCCACATCGATATTGCCGTCCAGCACCGTTCCGGTCATCAGGCCCACAGCCCAGATCGGTTCCATCGTCATCTCCCTAGTCGGCATTGATCAGATCGCCCACGGCACGGCGCAACGCAAAAATGCCGCTGTCAAAATGGCGGGTCGGATGAATGCGGTTGCTCAGCAGTGTCCAGGCATGGCCGCGCGCAAAATCGATCCACAGTCCGGTGCCGGTAAAGCCGGTATGACCGATAGTGTCGGCCGAGCAGCGCTCGCCACCCGACCAGCCATCATGGGGGCGCTCCCAGCCATGGGTGCGGCGCGCTGATACAGGCGTGCGGATCAGGGCATCGGGCGCGGTCGTCGCCAATTTGCCGACGGCAAAATCGAGCAGCCCATCAACCGTGCCAAACAGGCCCGCATGACCGGCGCCCTGCAGCGCCGCACAATTGTCGTCATGCACCTCGCCAACCAGCAGGCGGTTGCGCCAGGTGCACTGCTCGGTCGCGGCGGCCTGGGCCGGCTCGGCCGACCAGGCAAAGCCGGTGCCGGGGTTCATCGCGCGGATGGAGCGCCCCTCAAGCCGCTCCAGCGCCAGGCCGAGCAGAATGAAATTGATGTCGGAATAGACGGCGGGACCCGCTGGCCACTCATGCTGCAGCACAAAGGCGCGCAACAGGTCGGGATCGCGGCCATAGGTGTAGAGGGGGAACACGGCGGGAAACGGGGTCTGGTGGCCCAGACACTGGCGGAAGGTTATCCTGCGCTCCCAATTGTCGGGATTGTACTGGCGGAAATCGGGCAACACGCTGATCAGCGGCGCGTCAAGGTCGATGGTGCCGGCTTCGGCCAGCGCCAGAATGCGCTCGGTGGTGAACAGCACTTTGGTCAGCGAGGCCAGATCAAACCAGGTGGCCTGGCGCATGGGCCGGCGCTCCGGCGTCAGCTGCGCCGCACCAAGGACGCGGACAGCGCGATTGCCGTCACGGTCAATCAGTCCCAGCACGCCACCGGGCAGGCGCGCGGAATCAACGGCTTGGCTCAGCGGCGCCATGGCCCGCTCGATCCGGCTTTCGATGCGGCTCATGAGGCCACCTCGACGCGAACCTGATGGTCGATACCGGCCTGGCGCCAGCGTGCTGCTGGCGGCTCATAGCCAGCCTGACGCACCAGCGAGGGCACCTGGGTCATATCCACGGCAAAGTGCTGATTGCGGCGCTCGACAGCCGGCACGGCGGCGATCAGACGTTTGGTATAGCTGTGCTGGGGATCAGCGAGCACGCCACGCGCCTCGCCGATTTCAACGATCTGGCCGGCAAACATCACCGCGATGCGATGGGCAATGCGTTCGACCACCGCCATGTCGTGCGAGATGAACAGATAGGCCAGATTGAACTCGCGCTGCAGGTCGACCAGCAGATCGAGCACCCGCGCCTGCACCGACACATCGAGTGCCGACACGGCCTCGTCCAACACCACCACATCGGGATTGAGCATCAACGCACGGGCAATGCACAGGCGCTGGCGCTGACCGCCGGAAAACTGGTGCGGATAGCGTTCAAGGGCATCGGCGGGCAGGCCGACCCGTTCGAGCAGAAACTGCATGCGCTCGTGCAGCGCGGCGTCCTTGCGCTGTCCATTGGCAATCGCCGGCTCGGCCAGCAGCGCCTCGACATTGAGGCGCGGGTTGAGCGAGGCAAAGGGGTCCTGAAACACCATCTGGATCGGTCGTCTTGAGCGACCCGCAGCGGTGGTGATAGCGCCGCGCTGGTGGCTGTTGAGGCCAAGAATGGCACGCGCCGTGGTCGACTTGCCCGAGCCGCTCTCGCCCACAATCGCCAGGGTTTCGCCCGGCTGCAAGTCAAAGCTCACGCCGTCGACGGCATGCACGGCGGCCTTGGCGCGGAACAGCCCACGGCTGACCGGGAAGCGCACGACCAGATCGTCGACGCTGACAATCGGCGCGCGCCCCTCGACGCGGTGGCCATCGGTACGCACCGCCTTGCCGGCGCTGAAATGCGGCACGGCCTTGAGCAGGTGGCGGGTATAGTCGTGCTGGGCATTGTCGAGCACGGCATCGATCTGGTTCTGCTCGACGGCCACGCCCTGCTGCATGACCATGATATTGTCGGCTATGCCGGCGACCAGGCCAATGTCGTGGGTGATGAAAATCATCGACATGCCGGTTTCGGCGCGCAGTTCGGCCAGCAGCGCCATGATCTGGGCCTGCACCGTGACATCCAGCGCCGTGGTCGGCTCGTCCGCGATCAACAGGCGCGGGCTGCTGGCCAGCGCCATGGCGATCATCACCCTCTGGCGCATGCCGCCCGAGAGCTGGTGCGGATAATAGGCCAGGCGCGATTTTGCATCAGGGATACGCACGCGGTCGAGTACGTCGAGCGCGGCCTGTCGCCCGGCGGCACCGGTCAAACCGCGATTGAGCCGGAAGGCCTCCTCGATCTGGGCGCCGACGGTGTGCACCGGATTGAGCGAGGTCATCGGCTCCTGAAAAATCATGCCGATACCACTGCCGCGCACCTGGCGCAGCGTCTTCTCGTCGGCCTGGGTGACATCGAGCACCGACCCGTCGCTGCGCTGAAAATGGATCGAGCCAGCCGTAATCTGGCCGCCACCAAAGTCCACCAGCCGGTTGATCGACAAGGCCGTCACCGACTTGCCGGACCCTGACTCCCCGACAATGGCCAGGGTCTGGCCCGCCATCAGCTCAAAGCTGACGCCCTTGACCACTTCATTGGCTTTGGGGTCGCGACCGAAGCCGACATGGAGATCGCGGACGCGAAGCAAGGGCGTCATGCCGTCCTCCTTTGGGTGCGCGGATCGAGAATGTCGCGCAACGCATCACCAGTCAGGTTGAAGCCCAGAATGCCCAGCATGATGGTCAAGGCGGGGAAGATCATCAGCCAGGGGGCCTGTTGCATCAGGTTCTTGCTTTCCGCCAGCATCAGGCCGAGCGATGGGGTCGGCGGCTGGGTGCCCAGCCCGAGGAAGGATAGCCCGGCTTCGGTCAGCAGGGCCCAGGCCAGCGCCAGGGTAACCTGGACGGCAAGCGGCGCCACCAGATTGAGCAGCAGGTGCCGGCTCAGAATATAGCGCTGCGAGCTGCCAAAGGTGCGCGCGGCATCGACGAAGTCGCGCTGCTTGAGCGACAGGGCCGGCCCCCGCACCACGCGGGCGAAAATGGGCGTATAGACAATGGCGATGGCCGTCACACTGGTGAAGGTGCCGGGGCCAACAATGGCGATGATCAGCAGCGCCAGCAGAATGGCCGGGAAGGCCAGCAGCACATCCATCAGCCGCATCAGCACACCATCCCAGAGCCCGCCCAGCCAGGCGGCGAACAGGCCGATAATGGTGCCGGCCAGGGTCGCCCAGGCGACCGAGGCAAAGGCAATGAGCATGGATTGTCCGATGCCGAGCATCAGCCGGCTCATGGTGTCGCGGCCCAGCAGATCGGTACCCATCCAATAGTTGGCGCTGGGGCCCGTCAGCCGGTCGATCATGAACTGCTTGAGCGCAGGATGCGGGGTCAGGCCGAGCACGCCGAGCAGCGCCAGGGTGAGATAGAGCCCGATAATGAACAGTCCGATACGGCCAGACGGGTGCTGCCACAATGCGCCAAAAACCCTGGTCATCAGCGGCTCCCGAGACGAATACGCGGATCGAGCGCGACATAGGCGAGGTCGACCAGCAGGTTGACCACCAGGAAATTGAAGGCCACGAACAATACCGTGCCCTGCACCAGCGCATAGTCGCGCTGGGTGATGGCATCAAGCACCAGCCGCCCGAGTCCGGGCAAGGCGAAGATCTGCTCGACGATCACCGCGCCACCCAGCAGATAGCCGAACTCCACACCCGACAGCGTGACCACCGGGATCAGCGCATTGGGCAGCGCATGGCGCCAGACCACGCTCATCGGCGAGGCGCCCTTGGCGCGCGCGGTACGGACATAGTCGTCACTGAGCACGTCGAGCATGGAGGATCGCGAAATGCGGGTCACCGAAGCGGCGAAGGCAAAGCCCAGCGTGACGGCGGGAAAGAACAATTGCCCCAGGCTGCCCCAGGGATCGACGGTGATTGGCGTGAACGTCCCCATCGCCGGCACCATGCCGAAAAACACCGAGAGTACATAGATGATCAACACCCCGATGACGAAGCTCGGGGTGGACTGGCCCAGCATGGCCAGCACGCGCACCACCAGATCGCTGGGTCGCTCATTGCGGGTGGCGGCAAGCACCCCCAGCGGTACGCCGACACCAAGGGCAATCACCATGGCCATCAGCGACAGCTGCAGCGTCAGCGGGAAGCGCTCGAGGATCACCGTCAGAACCGGCTTGGCATAGATCGAGGATACACCCAGATCGCCCTGAAACAGCCCGAGGAACCAGCGCGAATATTGTGACCAGACCGGTTGATCAATGCCGAAATAGGCGGCCAGCGCCGCGCGCTGGTCCGGGGTCATCATTCCGGCCTCGGTGCCCAGCATGGCGGTAATCGCGTCGCCCGGAATCAGCCGGATCGACACAAATACCAGGACCGAAACACCCAGCAGGATCAACGGGAACGTCAGCAGACGCTGCACCACATAGCTCATCGCTGTCCGCTCCGCGGCTAGAGGGGCCGGCCTGGAGGCCGACCCCGGTTGGATTACTGAATGGCGATCTTGGTGATGCCGAACAGGGTACCGGTTGGCGAAGGCTCATAGCCCGAAACGGTCTTGAGCTGGGCGGTGTAGCTGTAGGACGTTGACAGCCAGATCCACGGCGACTGCTCGGCAAGGCGCTGCTCGAAAGCATGGAAGATTTCGACGCGCTTGGCCGGGTCGGTTTCAGCCTGGCCCTGCTTCATCAGGCTATCGAGTTCGTCATCGCTGAAGTTCGACACCTTGACCAGATTGCCGTCCTTGGTGAAGTAGCGATTATACATCGGATAGGGATCGGGACGACCGCCATTCTGCGCCACGGCCATGTCGAAATCACCGGCCAGCCAGGTGTCGACATAGACATTGAGCTCCATCATCTTGATGTCGAGCTTGATGCCGATCTCGGCCAGCTGGCTCTGCAGTACCTGCGCTTCGGATGAGGCGACCGGCGGTTCACCATTGGCGCCAATGACGGTCGCGGTGAAGCCATCGGCAAAGCCGGCATCAGCCATCAGCTGCTTGGCCTTGTCCAGATCCTGCTCGTAGCAGAACAGCTTGGCGGTATCCTGGGCGAAGGCCGGCATGGTCAGCGGCCCGGTCACCTTGCCTTCACCGGCCAATGCCGAGTCGATGATCTCCTGGCGGTTGACCGCGCAGGAAATCGCCTGGCGCACCATCAGATTGTCCATCGGCGCGCGCGACGGGTTGAGCTGCAAGACGTTGTAGGCGAGGCCCGGCACGCGGTTGAGCTCAAGATTGGCTTCGTTGGGCACCAGGGTTGCGATCAGGGGATCGTTGAGCAGGGCGAAATCGATCTGGCCGGCACGCAGCGAGGCCAGGATCGCCGATTCATCGGGCAGCACCGAGATGGTGATGCCGTCGATATTGAGGGGTCCACCGGCCCATTCGGTATTGGCACTGAGGACTTCCTTGGCGTTGGGCTCCCAGGAGTCGAGCATGAACGGGCCCGAACCCAAGGCCGTTGTGCCGATCGAACCCGCAGCGATTTCGCTGGCCGGCACGATGGCGGCATTGATGGTGGCCATGGCCACCAGGATCGGCACGTCAGCGGTGCTCAGATTGAACACCACGGTGGCGTCGTCGGGCGTCTCGATGCTCTCGATCGACAGGAAGTTCGACCGCGCGGCAGCGGCCGTCGCTTCATCCAGCAAACGCTCGAACGAGGCCTTCACATCGGCCGACGTCACCTGATTGCCATTGGTGAACTTGGCTTTTGGGTCGAGCTTGAAGGTCAGCATCTTGGCGTCAGCAGAAAATTCCCAGCTGCTGGCAATGGCCGGGATCACATTGAGCTCGGGGTCAAGCCGCACCAGCGGCTCGTAGACCAGCTCAAGCAGGCGCAGCGACGAGAACGCCGTCTGCTTGTGCGGGTCGAGACCCGTGGCGTCCTGCGACCACGCCATGCGCAGCTCGGCAGCATGGGCTGGCAGGGCCATGGCCGTGGTGGACAGTGCTGTCGCCATGGCCAGGCCGGCGAGTATCTTGCGTGAATTCGTCCAATGCATTTTGATTTCCTCCTAGTGATCCATGACCGCCAAAGCTGGCGGATTCGAAAAGCTCAGGCGCTCGAAACCGCGATGGCCCGGCGCAAAATGCCCCCTGTCGCTGCCAGGGCCGCCTGCCCTGCCGCAACATCGAGCCCGGTCAGCTGCACCAGAATGGCCAGCTTGACGTCGTTATTGCTGGCTTCCAGTGCGGCTTCGGCCTGCTGGGCGCTGCACTCGGTGGCCTGCATGACGATGCGGACAGCGCGGGCCAGCAGCTTCTCGTTGCTGGCATGCAGGTCCACCATCAAGTTCTGATAGCTCTTGCCGATGCGGATCATGCTGGCCGTGGTCAGCATGTTGAGCACCAGCTTCTGGGCGGTTCCCGATTTGAGCCGGGTCGAGCCGGTCAGCACTTCGGGGCCGACCACTGGCGAAATGGCAATGTCGGCAATGTCGGCGATGGCCGATACCGGGTTGCAGGACAGCGCCACTGTCACCGCGCCGATGGCGCGGGCATGCTGCAGGCCGCCAATGACATAGGGGGTGCGGCCGCTGACGGCGATACCCACCAGAACATCCCTGGCCGTGAACGCAATGGCCTCGAGATCGGCGACACCATCCTCGCTGCGGTCCTCGGCGCCTTCGGTGGCGCGCATCAGGGCATCGGGACCACCGGCGATCAGGCCGACCACCATGCCATGGGGCACGCCAAAGGTCGGCGGACATTCCGAGGCGTCAAGCACGCCCAGCCGCCCGCTGGTGCCAGCGCCCATATACACCAGTCGCCCACCCTGATTGAAGGCCGCGACAATGGCGTCGACGGCGCGCTCGATAGCTGGAATGACCAGTTCCACCGCGTGCGGAACGGTGCTGTCTTCGCGATTGATGGTGTGCAGGATGTCATGGGTCGACATCATGTCGATGCCCATGCTGTTGGGGTTGCGCCCTTCGGAAACCAGCAGGTCCAGCTCGGACATCAGGGCGCGGCGTCCCTGCGCGACGCCGCTCACGGCGCACCCCCTGCCCGGCCGCGGTGGCACGGCTGCAGCTGGGCTGGTATTGGCGCGTCAGTCGACACCATCGCATTTCCTCGTGGCCGAGATGGGCTGTTCTGGCAGGAGCCTAAGAAGACTCCACCCCTCTTGTCAAGAATGTTCATATGATTAGTATTCTTTGTAACTTTGTTCCATTCGCGTACTGCAGTTCGGGGATGGCATGCTCTCGCCGCAGCACAGCGACTCGGGCAAGAAGACAGGCGCAGACAGGAAAGCGAGAGCGATTTGGGCATTCAGTCGACGATCGAGGCCTCCACTGACAAGTTCACCCCGGCCATGCAGCGCGTGGCCGCCGTGATGCGCGAAAATCCGGCCATCGTGCTGGATATGAGCATTTCCGAACTGGCTGTGACCTGCAGCACCTCAGTAGCGACGGTCATTCGGTTCTGCCGGGTGTTGGGGCTGTCCGGCTATGCGCAATTGCGCATGTCGCTGGCCACCGAACTCGGCCGGGAAGCGGCCCAGTTCCGTTCCGGCATGACGATGGGCGCCGAAATTGCCAAGTCCGACACGCTCCAGGAAATGGCATCCAAGGTGGCGACGCTGGAAATGCTGGCCATTGACGAGACCGTGTCAAATCTGGATTTCGCGGCGCTCGACCGCGTGGTGGCGGCGCTCGACAAGGCGCAACGCATCCTGCTGTTCGGTATCGGCGCCAGCCAGTTTGTCGCGCAGGACCTGCATCACAAACTGTTCCGCATCGGCCGCAACGCCTTCCTGCTGGCCGACCCGCATGAGGCCTGGTCCGCCGCCTTGCTGTCGCCGCCGGACACGGTAGCGCTGGGCTTCTCGCATTCAGGCAACACCTCTGACACGGTGCGCTATCTCGAAATCGCGCGCCAGTCAGGCGCGCTGACCGTGGCAATCACCGGATCGCCCGATTCCCCGCTGGCCCAGGCGGCCGATGAGCGCCTGATCAGCCATGCCCGCGAAAGCACGCTACGGGCCGGCGCCATGGTCAGTCGCATCGCCCAACTGGCGATCGTGGACTGCGTTTTCCTCGGGGTTGCCCATCACCGCTATGAGCAGACCGTCGATGCGCTGCAGCGGACCCGCGACGTCACCCACCCCCGCTGACCTTCGGCGACCGCCTGGAACGGCCTGTGACCGGTTGCTGAAGTCTCGACACAGTCCGTGGTGGTGCTGCGCGGGGTCATCGACGTTGCAGCCCCGCCGCCGGTTCACCTGCTGGAAGCTGACACGCCGCTTCAACTCGCCGAACCCGGGCACGATCAGGCGGGCTTGCGCAATGCGCGCCATTGGTTATAGATGAATAACTTAGAAAGTTATCCCGCAATCGATCCATCGGAGTGTCAAGGCCATGAACACCCACCCGGCACACAGCGCCCCCGTCTCAACGGGGCTCAAGATCACGGCGGCAGTGGCACTGATCTTTGGTCTGATGACACTGTATTCGGCTGGCAGCGTGCTTTTCGGCCCGGCCATTTCCCAGGAAATGGCCGGCGCCTATGTCGATTTTGTCGTCTGGTTCAATTTTGCTGCCGGATTTTTCTATGTCGCCGCAGCCATCGCCATCTGGTTTGGCTATGGCTGGGCATGCCGTCTCTCGGCGCTGATTGCGCTGGCGACGGCGCTGACGGCCGTCCCCTTCGCGATTCACGTCATGGGGGGCGGTGCATTTGAAATGCGCACTGTCGGTGCCCTGGTGCTTCGTATCGGTTTTTGGGCGGCAATTGCCTTTGTCCTGCGCCGTTCGGGGCGACACGGATGAACAGGCGTAAAACCGCAGCAGACCGCAAGATCGACATCTCGCGCAGTGCCCTGGATCTGGCCTTCGAGGTGGGTCCCGACCAGGTGACGACGGGCATGATTGCCGATCGCCTGGGGCTGACCCAGCCCGCCGTTTACAAGCATTTCCCCCGCAAGGAGGACATCTGGCTGGCGGTGGGCGATTTCCTGCTCGCCCGCGTCGCCGGCAATATCGCCCATGCCGAAGCAGCACCGCTGGCGCCCGAGGCCCGGCTGCGCCTGTTGGTGATGCAGCACCTGCAATTGGTGCGGGACAATCCGGCATTGCCCGAAATCATGGTCATGCGCGGCGCGACGGCGACGCATGAGACATTGCGGTCGCAGATGCAGACCATCATGGCCAGCTTCCGCGCTGTGCTGGTGCGTACCGTCACCGAAGCGGCGGCGCAGCGGGTTTTTCGGCGCGATCTGGATCCGAGGGATGCCAGCATGCTCATTCTGGGAATAGTCCAAAGCCTGGCACTGCGAATGCTGCTGGCGCGTGACCCCGCCATTCTGACCCAGGACGGAGAGCGCTTGCTGGATCTGCTGCTGTCCGGCTTTGCGCAACCGGAGGAAACCCTGTGAAAAACGGCTTGAAATTGGTCTTGATCACGCTGCCCATCATGTTGATCGGCGTGGCCTTCCTTGCCTTTGTCGTGATCAATCGACCGGCCCCGGAACGGATCGCGCTGGCCGAACGGGCTACGTCAGTTCGGGTCATTCTCGCCCAGTCCCAGCCGGTAGCGCCGCTGGCCAGCGGATTTGGCATTGTCCGTCCCACCAGGACCTATGAAGCGATTGCCCAGGTCGGCGGTACGGCGGAATATGTGAACCCGGCCCTGCAAAAGGGTGCCATTCTGCCGGCAGGTTCGGTTCTTTTGCGATTGGCGCAGGCCGATTTCAATCTCGCCATTGCCCAGGCGCAGGCCAATATTCGCGCTGCCGAAGCAAAACTGGCAGAGCTGGTCGTCTCCGAAGAAAATCTGGTCTCGGCGCTGGCCATCGAAAATGAGGCACTGGCCCTGAAAGCTGCCGATCTGGAACGGGCGGAAACACTGTTTGCCGGCGGTACGGTGTCGCAGTCAGCGCGCGATGCAGCCCGGGCGGCCCATCTGGCGCAGCGCCAAAAAGTACTGTCGGTGGAAAGCTCACTGGCCTTGCTGCCAACGCAGCGCGCCGTGCAGGCCGAGCAGATCGCGGTTTACCAGGTCAATCTTGATACCGCGACGCTGAACCTGGCCCGCACCGAACTCACACTGCCATTTGCGGCCCGGGTAGCGTCCGTCTCGGTGGAAGTTGGGCAATTCGTGCGCGCAGGTCAAACGGCGGCGCTGCTCGATGGGATTGAGGCGGCCGAGGTTGAGGCCCAGGTGTCCCTCGCCGAGATGCTGACGCTTATGCAGTCAACCCAGGCCGGCGCGCAGACCCTGGCCTTTGATCCGTCGGCGATGAGTGAAATCATGCGGGGGCTTGGTCTGACGGCAATGGTCCGACTGCCTCTGGGGCAGGACGTTCTGGAGTGGCCCGCAACGGTCGACCGGGTCAGCGACACGGTTGATCCAAAGACCGGCATGCTCGGGGTGATCGTGCGGGTGGACACTCCCTATAGCAGCGTTGAAGCGGGTAGCCGGCCGCCCCTTACCAAAGGCATGTTTGTCGAGGTGGCGATGACCGCGCCGCCCACTGAGGGAGTGGTGGTGCCGCGCAGTGCGCTGCGCAACGGCCAGCTCATGCTCGCCGACGCTGACGACCGGCTGCAATTGGTCACCGTCACCACCCGGTTTGTGCAGGGCGGGATTGCGGTGATCGCCGAGGGGTTGGAACCGGGTGCGCGGGTTCTGGTCAGTGCGCCAAGTCCGGTTGTGGCAGGGATGCTGCTGGCCGTGACGGAGGATGTCGCGCTGATGGCGCAACTGGCGGCGACGGGTGACATGGAATGATCAGGTTCTTCACCGGCCATCCCACGATTGCCAACCTGTTGATGGTGCTGTTTCTGGCCGTTGGCCTGTTTGTCGGTCCCGGCCTGTTGCGGGAAACCTTCCCGCGCGCCGATCTGAACACGGTTGAAGTGACGGTGTCCTATCCCGGCGCCCGGCCCGAAGACGTCGAGAGCGCCATTTGCGAGCGGCTGGAAGGTGCGCTTGACGCCGTGACGGGTCTCGAAGGGCAATCCTGCGAGGCGCGTGAGGGTTCCGCTCGGGCCGTCATCACCATGCGCGAGGGCGAAGAATTCCAGGCTTTTGTTGGCGATGTGAAATCGGAAGTTGAAGCCATTTCCGATTTCCCCGATCGGGCTGAGGCACCGCGGATCCAGTCCGTCGGCCAGACTGATTTCGTCGCTTCAGTGTCCATTGCCGGTCCTGAGTCCCGCACCGAACTGAAGGATTATGCCGAGGGGGTCCGCACCCGCATGCTGCGCTGGGGCGGCATCCCAAAGGTCGATATTTCCGGCTTCTCGACACGCGAACTGCAGATCGGCCTGAACGCCGCCGCCTTGCAGCAATTTGGCATATCGGTGTCCGATGTCAGTCGGGCCGTCCAGGCAAGCAGTCTGGACCTGCCGGCAGGCAGCATTGAAACCGCCACGGAAACCCTGTTGATCCGGGTCGATGACGAACGCCGGGAACGCAGCGATCTGGCTGCGCTGATCGTGCGCTCCTCTGCCACCGGCGGACAGGTCAGGCTGGGTGATATTGCCGATATAACCGAGCAGTTCGCCCAACAGGATGACAGGATCCTGTTTGATGGACGCCTGGCGGCGGTCCTGGACATCACCAAGACACGCGCCGAGGACTCCCTGCGCATTGTTGAGGCGCTGAAAGCCTTTCTGGATGCTGAACGCCAACAGGCGCCACCTGGGGTGGTACTGGAAATAACGGCCGATGCCGCCTCGGTGGTCCGCGAACGCCTGACACTGGTGGTGATCAACGGTTTGCAGGGACTCGGCCTGGTCTTTCTGGTGCTGTGGCTATTCTTCGGATTTCGCTTCTCGTTCTGGGTCGCCATGGGATTGCCGGTGGCATTCATGGGCGGGGTGGCGCTGATGGGCCTGGTCGGCTACTCGCTGAACCTGATGACGACGCTGGGGCTGTTGATCGTCATTGGCTTGCTGATGGATGATGCCATCGTCATTGCCGAAAACATCGCGCGACTGCGGGAAAAGGGCCTCAGCGCATTTGAGGCGGCCGTCGAGGGTGCCTCCCAGGTGTTCCCCAATGTGCTGGCGTCGTTTGCCACCACGGCGATGATTTTTGGCTCTTTGGCCTTCCTGTCGGGCGATCTGGGCGCCGTGCTCCGCGTGGTGCCCGTCGTCATGCTGTTCGTGCTGCTGATCTCGCTGATCGAAGCCTTTCTGATCCTGCCCCATCATCTGGTTCACACCCTTGAACGGCCCGTGCAGCCCCACGGCGTGCGATCCCGTGTTGAAACCGGCATGAACTGGATGCGCGAGAGCCTTGTGGGGCCTGTGGTCGATTTCACCATTCGCTGGCGCTACGCCACGGCGGGACTGAGCTTTGCCGTTCTGTTCGTGGCTGTCGGCATGCTGGCGGGCGGCTATCTGAAATTCACGGCATTTCCCGAGCTTGATGGCGACACCATCGTCGCGCGGGTGTTGTTGCCACAGGGGGCACCGCTGGCGCGGACCGAGGCGGTCGTTGCGTCCCTGGAGGCGGGGCTGGAAACAGTGAACGCCGAGCTTACCCCCGAGCAACCGGACGGGGCCAGCCTGGTCCGCCATGTGTCGGTGTTTTATGGCGTGAACCGGGACGCCTTTGAAACTGGCGCGCATGTGGCAACGGTAAGCGTCGATCTGCTGCCTTCAGCGCTGCGCAGTTCTCGTCCCGACGCGATCATGGAGCGCTGGCGCGACGCCGTGGGGTCGGTGCCCGATGTGCTCAGCCTGAAATTTGCCGAGGCCACCATTGGCCCGGCGGGCATTGCCATCGACATGCGTCTCAAGGGCGATGACCTGACCACGCTGAAGGCCGCATCGGTCGAGTTGCAGGACTGGATCTGGCAGTATCAGGGCGTCACCTCGGTGCTGGACGATCTACGCCCCGGCAAACGCGAATTGCGCATCCGGCTCAACGATGCGGCCGGCCCGATGGGCATTACCGCTGCCATGGTGGCTGACCAGCTGCGGGCGGCCTATTTCGGCACCACGGTCAGTGAAATGCAGGTGAACGGGCAATTGCTGGAAGTCACCGCGCAATTCGTCGCTGGCGACCAGAGCCGTTACAGCCAGTTCGACGACTTCAGTGTCGCGCGCGCCGATGGTTCTGTGGTGCCGCTGAGCGTGATTGCCGAGGTCGAAATCGGCCAGGGTTTCAGCCGCATCAACCGCGAAGATGGCGTGCGCACCGTCACGGTGCAGGGATCGATTGATACCCGCATCGCCAATGCCAATGCGATTGTCGGCGATACCCTTGCGCGCTTTGTGCCAGACCTGCTGGAGCGCTATCCCGATGTGACGCTCGATGTCGAAGGGCAAAACGCAGAGGCCGGCAAGACGCAGCAATCCATGCTGGTGGGGTTCGTGATCGGCCTGGTCGGGGTGTTCCTGCTGCTGAGCTTTCTGTTCCGGTCCTATATCGAGCCCATCGTGGTGATGCTGATCATCCCGCTGTCCCTGACCGGTTCGGTGTTTGGTCACATGGCCATGGGGCTGGATTTCTCGATGCCCAGCATGCTCGGCTATGTCGCCCTGGCGGGGGTGGTGGTGAATAATTCCATCCTGCTGGTGGATTTCGTCAAACACGAACACGGCACGTCCCGCACAGTGGCCGAAGCAGCCTCACGCGCGGCGCGCGCCCGGTTCCGCGCCATCTTCCTGACCTCGCTCACCACCGTGGCTGGCCTGATGCCCATCCTGCTTGAAACCAGCCTGCAGGCGCAGATACTGATCCCGCTGGTGGCGAGCCTGGTGTTCGGTCTGGTGGCTGCCGGGTTGATCGTGCTGTTCGTGCTGCCGGCCATCTATGCAATCCTTGACGATATGGGATTGAGCACGCTGGCCCGGGAGCGCCGTCTGGCGCTGGCAGCCAGGGGGTCGGAGGCGGCAATGGCGGGCTGATTGTGACGGCCGCCACGATAGGGCCCCGGATGGCGGTCACAGTGAATTCAAGGTCTCATGCGCTGCCGGGATTGACTTGCAACACCGTCCGACCGAGCGTTCTTCAGCATTGCTGGCGCCGCCCGACTGCGGGGGATCGGCAATGTACCCGCCGAATAAAGGAAAACTGATCATGGCTGCAAATGAGCGCTCCCGTCACATTACCCAGGGCGTCGCCCGCTCGCCCAATCGGGCGATGTATTATGCGCTGGGCTATGAGAAAGCCGATTTCGACAAGCCGATGATCGGCATTGCCAATGGCCAGTCGACCATTACCCCCTGCAATGCGGGCCTGCAAAAGCTCGCTGATGCGGCCAGTGCGGCAATCCGCCAGGCCGGTGCCAATCCGCAGATGTTTGGCACGCCCACGATTTCCGATGGCATGTCGATGGGTACCGAGGGCATGAAATACTCGCTGGTGTCGCGCGAGGTGATCGCCGACTGCGTCGAGATGTCGGTGCAGGGCCAGTGGATGGATGGCGTGCTGGTGCTGGGCGGCTGCGACAAGAATATGCCGGGCGGCATGATCGGCATGCTGCGCGCCAATGCGCCGGCCATCTATGTCTATGGCGGCACCATCAAGCCGGGCCGCTGGAAGGGCCAGGATCTGTCGATCGTCTCATCGTTTGAAGCCGTCGGCGCCTTCATGGCCGGAACCATGAGCGAGGAGGATTTCGACGGCATCGAGCGCAATGCCTGCCCGAGCACCGGCTCCTGCGGCGGCATGTATACGGCCAATACCATGAGCTCGTCCTTTGAGGCGCTGGGCATGGCGCTGCCCTATTCCTCGACCATGGCCAATCCGGATGCTGAGATCGTTGACGCCGCGGCCGAGGCGGGGCGCGTGCTGGTCGATGCGGTAATCCATCAGCGCAAGCCGCGCGACATCGTTACCCGCCAGTCCATCGAAAATGCCGTGGCGCTGATCATGGCGGTGGGCGGTTCGACCAATGCGGTGCTGCACTATCTGGCCATCGCGCACGCTGCCGAAGTGGAGTGGACGCTCGACGATTTCGAGCGCATGCGCCTGCGGGTGCCGGTATTGTGCGACCTCAAGCCCTCGGGGCACTACATGGCGGTGGACCTGCACCAGGCCGGCGGCATTCCCCAGGTGCTCAAGCTGCTGCTCAATGCCGGCCTGCTGCACGGCGATTGCATGACCATTACCGGTCAGACCATGGCCGAACAGCTGGCCGACGTACCCGACCAGCCGCGCGCCGACCAGCAGGTGATCCGGCCCATCGACAAGGCGCTCTATAGCCAGGGCCATCTGGCCATTCTCAAGGGCAATCTGGCCGAAGACGGGGCCGTGGCCAAGATCACCGGCCTCAAGAGCCCGGTCATTTCGGGCCCCGCCCGGGTGTTCGATGACGAGGCATCGGCGATGACGGCCATCCTGGGCGACCAGATCAAGGCCGGCGACGTGGTGGTGCTGCGCTATCTCGGGCCCAAGGGCGGACCGGGCATGCCCGAAATGCTGGCGCCGACATCTGCCATTGTCGGACGGGGCCTGGGCGAAACCGTCGGCCTGATTACCGATGGCCGGTTTTCCGGCGGCACCTGGGGCATGGTGGTCGGCCATGTCGCGCCCGAGGCCTATGTCGGGGGCACCATTGCTCTGGTCGAAGAGGGCGATCGCATCACCATCGACGCCTTGCGCCTGGTGTTGCAGCTGGAAGTGGATGACGCCGAACTGGCGCGCCGTCGGGCCGCCTGGCGGCAGCCGGAGCCGCGCTATAGCAGAGGTGTGCTGAGCAAGTTCTTCGCGCTGGCCCGCCCGGCCAATAAGGGTGCCGTCACCGGATAGCGGCAGCGCGCCAAGACACGCATCGATACATGCATCGAAGCCGGTCGACCCGGCTTCGGTGCCAGAACGCCGATCTGTCCGCGCTGATTGTCTTTTTTTGGAACGCAAGAAGCCCGCACTGTTTCCAGTGCGGGCTTTTTGTATTTTTCG